>CANQRO010000104.1 GCA_947626205.1 uncultured Clostridia bacterium | reverse complement strand
AGTAACTTGGATATGGCATCTAGTGCATTCAGCTTCTAATACTTTACCTCCACAAGTAGAGCTTGTAGTACGATACTTTAAGCTATGTCCTAAAGCCTCAATTTTTGCACCTTTTTCGATTGTACCGCATACTTGACATTGTTTGTCTGCTTCATGACCAGCTGTTGAACAAGTTGCACTTACATATGTTCCTATAGTTTTGAACTCATGTGCTTTTTTAGTACCTTGTGCTGTACGTGTATTTACATATCCACAAGCAGTACATGTTGCTGTTTCAGTACCATCTTTTAAACAAGTTGCATCATTGTTATATTTATAAATCGTAAATGTATGTCCTTTAGCATTTTCGTTTATATTAGAATTTCTAACTTCTCCACATAGTTTACAAACTTCAGATATAGAACCTGGTGTTATACAAGATGCAGCAATTTGTTTTGTTTCCCAAACATGGCCTGATTTAGCAATAACTGTTCTATTAATTGTAGCATTACATCCAGGTCTTGTACAGTGTATAGATTGTACACCATCTTCAACACAAGTTGCAGCTTTATCCACTGTAGGAGTAGTTGCCCAATTGTGTCCTAATGCTGGTGCTGTATAGCTAAAATATAGCTGACCACAAATTGTGCATTGAGAATATCTTACTCCTTTGTTTTCACAAGTAGCTGCTAGGTCTTTTTCTGGTGTTCTAACTATATTGTGTGCATTTGGATTAAATATTTTTCTTGTTTCACCTTCATCGCAAGTTGTACATTTTCTAATTTGAATACCTTGTGACAAACAAGTTGGTTCTACAGTAGTTATCCAATCTGTAAATGAGTGAATATGTCCATTTGCTGCACTAGTTGTTTGTGGAGCACTTTCTTCTGTAACTACAATATCTGGTTTAGTAAGTTCTTCAAGTTGTGCTTCATCTTTAATTTCTGTTCCAGGTAATTCTTCTGGAACTACTGGTGAATTTACTTCTGGAACTACCTCATTAGGTTGTGTGTTATTTTCTTTAGATTCTACATTCTCTTCAGCTACAGGAAGAACTACAATTTCGAATGCTTCCATTCTTTTAGCTTCTCCCATTGTTCCTGCAAAGTTTCCTTTTCTAGGTTGTGCATCATCTGTAGATTTTCCAGCTGTAACCCAATCCATCCAACCATAACCTTGAACATGCGCACGATATTTAACTATATAATTATCTAAGCCTTCCACTACTATTTGTAATGCTTCTATTCTCTTAGATTCTCCTGTTGTTCCAATTAAATTAGATCCTTTTACATTATCTGCTTCAATCCAATTTTGCCAACCATAGCTTTGAACATGTGCACGATATTTTAGGTTTACACCTTCTGGAGCTTTAAAATCTATTTCTAAAGCTTCCATTCTTTTAGATTTTCCTAGTGTTCCCGCAACATTTCCTTCTAATGGATTTTTTACATTAAGTAATTTTTCATCATTACTTGCTACTTGATAAGATTTATCCCATCCAAAAGTTTGAGAATGTGCACGATATTTTAACTCTGGTATGTTTGCATTACTATTAGCTGATGTAATTAAAGGCATAATTGCTGAAAATTGCATGATTACCATTAAACTAGCTATAGTAATACTTAAAAACTTTTTTAAGCTTTTACAATGCATAATAATCCCCTCCTTTTTTAAGTATATTCTATACTATTATTATACTATCTAAAAACTGTAAAGTCAAACACTTTTAGCGTTTTTGGGCTTATTTTCCAATTGTCAAACTTGATTTAGTATGTTATTGCTATAATATTAGTTATCAAATTTATTTTTTATTTCCAATTATTGATTATTTTTCTTCAACTGCTTTTCCTTTTTTATTGTAATAAAAATTAATTCCAAACCCTATAACTGCTGCAATACTTGCTGTTATAATTTGGTTTAATCCCATAGAAAGATTTAATGCTGTAAATATTTTTCCTACACTTGGAATTATTGTTACTAATGTAAATGCTCTAAATCCTAAATAGATAATTGCTGCTTTTACTAGTATTGCAATTACAGATGTTAATATATAATTTAATTTCTTTTGAACAGATAGTTTTCTATAAAGATATACAAATGCAAAGTTACCTATCCAAATAAAAGGTATCATATATACTGTATATATACTTGCAGACTTAAAAACAAGTCCACTTCCTATAGCAGATATACTTGGTAAAGTTATTAAAGATGCTATTTGTTTCCATCCTTTCATGTTAATACCTGCTATAACTAATACTGTATTTACAATAGTTCCAACAACATATTGTGAATTTGTAGCAATCCAAGAATTTGCTCCAAAAACTATTTGTAAAAATTGTGGTATAATCATTGGCACTAAAAATATAAATACTCCTAATAATATCCATTGAACTATTTCAGCTTTTTTTGATAATGGATATACAACTTGATTTAAACAATTTTCCTTTTCCATTTTACTTTTCACCTCTTAGTCCATTATACTAACTTTTTTATAATTTGTCAGCTCTTTTTAATAATTTTTTTATAAAACTATTTTATCAAATTTAAAAAGCTTTCATATAGATATTTTTTCAAAAATAATTTTATAAGAAAAGTGGCCTCGCCACATGTGCATTTTGCTTCGCAAATATGCATTAGACTAATGTAACTTAACCTTGTTGCATAGCAAAAATCTTCGATTTTT
>CANQRO010000103.1 GCA_947626205.1 uncultured Clostridia bacterium | reverse complement strand
GTTACCTTTAGAGCCTCTAGTCTTAGAGCTCTTCCTTGTGTTCCAGCTAGAGAACTTTCTGCTTTCCCTTCTGTGTCGTGATATAGCAAGCATTACGAAACACTGTAATCAAGAGGTACTACAATGAGTATATTTTAAAAAGTATGCAATACAGGCATGCAATAAAAGCTAACAATGCGAGAGTATTAGCGCTTTATAGCCTATTTCATCATACCTAGACATAGTGGGTATGCAATGGGGTATGCAGTAAATAATTGTCGAAAATTGTATATTTTTAAAGCTTTATGACGTAAAAACATTTGAAATTTGTACTGTTGATATTTATTTTTACATATTAGATTTACTTCATAAAACGTTTTATTTTATAAATATTGCATAAACAATTAAAATAATATATAATACAACAAAAAGCAGAGTTGGTGAAATATGTATAAATTAGATATAAACAAACTACAAAAAGAAAAGCAAATATTAAAAATAGGTGAATTAACTCAAGCAACAATCAATTTATTACAAATAAATGAAACTCCACGAAATATAAAAATTGCTTATGATAGGATACCTCATTGTAATATTCATAAAAATGATTTTAAAAATGAGCAATCTTATTATAAAAGTATGGAGTCTATACCAACGATAATTCAAAATCCTGACTATGTAGGTTATAATTCTAATAATAACAGTATAGAATATATAAAAAGAATTGATGAACTAACTTTAGTTGCTATAAGATTAAAATTAAAAGGTGATTTATTTTTAAGGAGTGTATATCCAATAAGTGAAGCTAAACTACAAAACGGAATAAATCAAAATAGAATAAAAAGAATATAAAAAAGAGATACTATGTTTCAAGTATCTCTTTTTGGTTATTCAGTAGGACGGCGTACCCTACATCTTTTTTCAGACCATCTCTGGCACGGTAGCTGCCACTTTCTACCCTTGAATAACCTATATTAGTATATGCTATATATCTTCTTGTTATTCTTATAATACACTATTTATGGCTAAAAGTCAACAGCGTAACATTAATATTTTAATAATTTACCATATAAAATTAACTTTGTTATTTAATTAAACTTCATACGAAAAACAATTATAAATTTATATGAATAATATTCCATTATTTGTTCATACTACATTTAAGCCAATAATTTATAGTGTGACTTATAATATTTAATAAAGCAATATAATAAAAAACCATTAGAATAAATGGAAAAAGTGTGATATTATTATACCCTATGAAAATATTATAAGAAATGGAGGAACAAGCATGGTAAGGACAAACAGAAAAACAAAGTCAGTAGGAAACCGGAGAACGGAACATTGTATTACAGCGAAGTATTGAAGCTTTGGGTGTTTCAATATATGCTAAAGGGTACTAGAAAAACTGTTAAACAAAGGAAAAAAGAAACCGTTAAAGATTTTAAAACAAGAGTTTTAAAACTAAAAAGCGATATGAAACAAGGAACATATATAAGTAAAACAGATAAAACATTTTTAGAAATACTAAAGGATTATGTAGAAAATAAATATAGTACAAATAAAATTACTGCAAGAACATACAAAAGAGATCTTGAAACAATAAGACAAGTAGAAAATACATGCCAAGACATAATAAATATGCCAATACAAAAAATAACATCTCAAGATATTAGAAATGTACTACCGAATATAACCAAGTATAGTAATAATAGTATAAATAAAATCTATAGATTTATAAATAAAACATTCAAAATAGCACAATCTGATAGAATTATTTTATATAATCCCATGGATAATGAAAGTATAGTAAAGCCAAAGTCTAATATACCAGATAAAAAAATAGATGCTTTAACTTTAGACGAACATAAAAAATTATTACAAGTTTTAAAAAACAAAGAAAATAAATATAAATATATAGTTTTGCTACAACTATATACAGGAATGAGAATAGGAGAAGTTCTAGCTTTAAGTGACGATTGTATAGATTATAAAAATAATACATTATCAATATATAGAACTCTTACACAAGATGAAAATTATAATGTTATTATGGGCACGACAACTAAAACAGAAACTTCGCAAAGAACATTGTTGATAGATAAAAAAGTTAAAGATATTTTAAAGAGAATACAGGAAATGCGTGATTCATCTAATAATAGTGCAAATAATAATGCATATTCTACAATGTTATTTTACAACACATTAAAAAATAGTTACGTTACTCCAGCTGAAGTTAACTGCTATCTACGTAGATTAAATAACAGAGAACACATTGCTAAACGTTTACACACACATATGTTAAGACATACATATGCTACAAGATGTATTGAAAGTGGTATGCAAGTTAAAGCATTACAACAAATTTTAGGACATAAAAAAGTAGAAATAACTCTTAACGTTTATACATCAGTTTTTAAAGAATTTAATCAAAATGAAATTAAAAAAGTGACGAATTACTTAGAAAAGCAAGGATTATAAAGAAATATATTTACTGCATACCCCATTGCATACTCGTTGTTTCTAGGTATTGTGAAATAGGCTATAAAGCGCTAATATTCATATGTTTCAAGGTTTTATTGCATGCTTGTATTGCATACTTTTGAAAGTGCACTTATTGTATTAATTTTTGTCGTAATATCCCGAAACCCTTGCTATATCATGACACAGAAGGGAAAACGGAAAAAACTCCTAAACAAGCTTATGGTTGGAATAGTAGA
>CANQRO010000102.1 GCA_947626205.1 uncultured Clostridia bacterium | reverse complement strand
AATTATATAAAGGAAAATATCTTTGTGATGTTCAGTATGTAGAAGATATCTTTTCTAATAAACCAGTACACATAAGAGAATATATAAAATTTAGAGGAATATATAATCGAATAGTGTCAGTAGAAGAAATAAATAAAGTATGCGAATATAAAAGTATTACTTTAGAAGAATTTATCAAAATAGTAATAACAGAAAGTCTGATACAAGTTAATATAGATAATTTACAAACAAGAGGATATCTTTATATTGGTAAATCAATTCCAATTCCACAAGAATATATGGATGAAAATGCAGAAACACTATTGAATATTGCGAAACTGGTAACTAGAAATTCTTGTTATAAATATAGAATTAGAGATAAACAAGAAGTAGAAGATTTTGTAATGGATGTATTAATTAATAAATGTGGGGATGTTGTATATAATTTAGATTTTAATCAAGATATTTTGAAGCGATGTTTATATAGAAAATGCGAGAAATATTTATTAGGATATTTGGCAATCAAAAATGATAAAAATCTATTTGATAATATACCTGCAGATAAAAATAAATTGATGTTAACTACAGATAGACATGTAGAGCAACCAACTTTAGAAGGATGGAATATAAATGTATCTCAAAAAGAACTATTATTTTGTTTATCACAAGTGTTAGAAGAAGGATATGAAGGTGTTAACGCATTTGAAGAAGTTGCTGAAAGAATGGATTTAGATATAAGTGAAGTAATTCAAGAAATTGAAAAAATAAGAATTCAAAATGAGCATAAAGATAAAAGTAAAAAGAAAAAAGAAAATATAAAAGTAAAAGATGTTGAACATGAATTATCTTAAAAAATAATATGAAGATATTTTTATAAACGACAAAGCATTAAGAAAAAAGATAAAAAAATGGAAGCAAAAAAACAAAACAAATGAAAAATTTTTCATAGGAATAACAGATTCAAACAAAGTTGTAAAACTAAAATCAAAGCATACTTGGTATTTAAAAGGAGAGCTAGAGTAAAAAAATAGAAAGGTGAATTATTGTGATAACAAAAATAGAATTAGCAAAAATACTAAAAAAACATAATTTTACAGAAGAAGCAATCCAAAGAATATTAAATAAAAGAATAAAGATGCTATTAACATCAGGTAAAGCAGATGAAATAGAAGGAATACTGACAGTATTAGATGCCCATCAAATAAGTAAAGAGACAATAGAGAATTGCTTATCAGTGTTAGCAAGGGGAAAAGCAAATGAAATAGAAAAAATATTTACAGTATTAGATGCCCATAAAATAGGTAAAGGTATAATAGAAAATTGCTTAATTGTGTTAGCAGTAGGTAAGGCAGATGAAATAGAAAGGATATTTACAGTATTAGATGCTCATCAAATAAGTAAAGAAAAAATAGAAAACTGCTTAAGTGTGCTAGCCAAAGGCAAAGCAGATGAAATAGAAGGAATACTGACAGTATTAGATGAACATAAAATAAGTAAAGAAACAATAGAAAATTGCTTAACAGTGTTAGCACTAGGTAAAGCAGATGAAATAGAAAGAATATTAAAAGTATTAGATGACCATAAAATAAGTAAGAGGACAATAGAAAATTGCTTAACAGTGCTAGCAATGGGAAAAGCAGATGAGATAGAAAGAATATTTAAAGTACTAGATGCCCATCAGATAAGTAAGGAAACAATAGAAAATTGCTTAACAGTGTTAGTACTAGGCAAAGCAGATGAAATAGAAAGAATATTAAAAGTATTAGATAAACATCAAATAAGTAAGGAAACAATAGAAAATTGCTTAAGTGTGCTAGCCAGAGGCAAAGCAGAAGAAATAGAAGAAATATTTAAGGTACTAGATGGCCATAAAATAAGTAAAGAAACAATAGAAAATTGCTTAAGTGTGTTAGCTTATGGCAAAGCAGAAGAAATAAAAAGAATATTTAAAGTATTAGACGACCATAAAATAAGTAGAAAAACAATAGAAAATTGCTTAAGTGTGTTAGCAATGGGCAAAGCAAATGAAATAGAAAAAATATTAAAAGCTTTAGATGCTCATCAAATAAGTAAAGAAAAAATAGAAAACTGCTTAAGTATGTTAGCATTAGGCAAAGCAGATGAAATAGAAAGGATATTTAAAGTATTAGATGACCATAAAATAAGTAGAGAAACAATAGAGAATTGCTTAAGTGTATTAGCACAAGGCAAAGCCGATGAAATAGAAGCGATATTTAAAGTATTAGGTGCCCATCAAATAGGTAAAGAGAAAATAGAAAATTGCTTAAGTGTGCTAGCAGAAGGCAAAGCCGATGAAATAGAAGGAATATTAAAAGTATTAGAGGCTCATAAAATAAGTAAGGGAAGAATAGAAAATTGCTTATATATGTTAGTAGACGGCAAAGCAGATGATATAGAAAGAATATTTGAAGTATTACAAAAAAATGAGGTTGAAGAAGGGATTATTAATGAATTATATAAAGCACAATATTTTTGTGATGTTCAGTATGTAGAAGATATCTTTTCTAATAAACCAGTATATATAAGAGAATATATAAAATTTAGAGGAATATATAATCGAATAGTGTCATTAGAAGAAATAACTAAAGTATGCGAATATAAAAATATTACTTTAGAAGAATTTATCAAAATAGTAATGACAGAAAGTTTGATACAAGTAAGTATATGTAATTTACAAACAAGAGGATATCTTTATATTGGTAAATCAATTCCAA
>CANQRO010000101.1 GCA_947626205.1 uncultured Clostridia bacterium | reverse complement strand
GAATTAGCCCATCTAGAAATGGTTGGAACTATAGTTCATCAGTTAACTGAAGGTGTTTCTCCTGAAGAAATTGAAAAAGCTGGTTTGGGTGCATATTATACCGACCATGGTGTAGATGTATATCCTTCTTCAGCAGCTGGTGTTCCTTTTACCGCTGCATATATTGCATGTAAAGGTGATCCTATTGCTAACTTACAAGAAGATTTAGCAGCAGATGTTGCCCCTTTGATAGTACAACATAAGTAAAATACAATAGAATGAACCAATATTTAGGTTTATGAAATGCAATTTTTAAGGTCTTTAGAAATACTGTAATAAATGGAATATACAGCCTAAATTCAATATAATTTGCAATTTTATGTAAAATATAGTATAATATATTTAGTATTCGTAGGTACAACGAATTATAAATATGTACCAATTAGTAATTGCTACTAGAAATTTAGTAGCAAACTAATACTAGGAGGAGAATAATGGAAAACATCACAGCGTACAACATGTCCGAGCTGACACAGAATGCCTTTATGGATTGCCTTTTTAAAGAGGGCGAAGATACTACCAACCATGTAAAAGTGGAAGGCATTGTGAATATGTTTGGACTCCATCCTCAGAGACTCGAGGAAAAGAGGGAACTTGTTACTGCCTTACTTGCCGAGTTACCTACAGAATTTAAAAAAGGATACACTTTCTTGAATTTATGTACAACCAAGAATGGCGTACAGTGGACCGACGAGCAGAGAATCTGCGAGCAGCTTATCGTTATGGCAATCGGTTTGGATTTAATGTCCTACTGCTTTCCGAGAGAGATGTGGGAAATCCTGCCTGGTGGGGTTCCGTATGTTATGATTAAGTAAGGAATCCTCAAAGAAGAAAACTCCATTTATGGAGTTTTTCTTCTTTTATTCAAAAATAATATTAAAAAAGATTTAAATAATAATGAATAATTGTAATACTGTTGAATAGGATTTGACTAAAAGGGGGCATTTCAGTATGGACACAATAATATGTGAAAATGTGTTTGATTCTGCAAGTGAAACGGATAAAAGTCAAGCCTTTAATAAAATATGGCAATTAGTAGTAAATTTAATGTTAAATAAAATAAGTTAGCGATATCATTTTACAATAACCAATATTATATGTTATAAAATGCAGCAAATAATATTGGTTCCTTTTATTGTTTTCTTATAGGAGGAAATTATAGAATGAATGAAACAAATACATGTACTGCCCTTTCTAATAATAAAGCAAAGGAATTTAAAGCAGTTATGCAAAATAAAAAGTATAGAGTAGCAATTTATTGCAGATTATCACAGGAAGATAGGAATAAGAAGAATAAAGAGGATGAAAGCGAAAGTATTAAAAATCAAAAGATAATGTTGACAGAATATGCTAATAGCAATGAGAATTGGAGCATTGTAGGAATATATGTTGATGAAGACTGGGCTGGAATGAATCAAGATAGGCCCGATTATAATAAAGTATTAGAATTAGCAGAGCATGGAAAAGTTGATATTGTTCTATGCAAAAGTTTAAATAGATTTACAAGAGATAATATTATAGTTGAACAATATGTATTAGAAAAATTTAATGAATGGAATGTTAGATTTATTGGTTTAGTAGATAATATAGATACAGCTCTAAAAGGAAATAGAAAATCTATTCAGATTAATGAGCTAACTAATCAATGGTACATCGAAGATATGTCAGATAGTATAAAATCAGCACTTGATATAAAAAGAAATAAAGGCAAATATATTGGTAGTGTTCCATTGTATGGTTATTTAAAAGATCCTAATAAAAAAGGACATTTAATCATTGATCCAGTTGCATCAAAAGTTGTAAAACAGATATTTTCATTATACAACCAAGGTATGGGAAAAACAGCTATAGCACGAGAATTAAATAATCGAGGAATACCAAATCCCACTGAATATAAAAGACAACAAGGCATTGCATACAAAACTCCACCAAATAAATTAGGCACACAGTGGAAATACTTTTCTATATCATATATATTGGAAAATGAAATGTATATAGGAAATATGATACAAGGTAAATATGGCAGTGTATCTTTTAGAACAAAAAAGAATAAACCCAAACCCAAAGACCAGTGGTTTAGAGTTGAAGGAACACACGAAGCAATAATTGATATTGATCTGTGGAATAGTGTACAGAGTAAAAGAAACATTAATTATAAACCATATAAAGGTGGTAAGATAGGTGTATTGTCAAAGAAATGCAAATGTAAAAGTTGTGGTTATACATTAAAAACATGTAAATCACATGGTGACAGATATTTAAGATGTCCTACAAGACAATTTGATAAAGGAAGTTGCGTAGGCAGTTTTGTAAAAGAAACTGCAATTGAAAGAGTGGTACTTAAGGAGTTAAATTTATTGATAAAAAAATACTTAAATGTAAAAGAGTTAGAAGAAAATATTATTTTAAAAAAGGTTAGAAATGAAAAAGGACAATTGCAAAAAGAAATATCTCAGTATGAAGGAAATATAAACAAATATTCAAAAGGATTAAAAGATTTATTTATGCAAAAGGTAAATGAACATATTACAGAAGAAGAGTTTATATTACTAAGTACAGAATTAAGGAAAGACAGAGAAAGCGTAAAACAACAATTAATACAAAAGAAGGATAAACTATTAGAACTTTCAAATGAACAAGAAACGGTAAAATCAAAAAAAGAATTATTAGAACAATATATAAATGTAACTGAGCTATCAAGAGAAATGGTAGATAATTTAATTGAATATATAGAGGTTGGACAGAAAGACCCAAAAACTCACAAGAAAACAATTAAGATACATTGGAAAATTTAATTGTTGTATTATTCT
>CANQRO010000100.1 GCA_947626205.1 uncultured Clostridia bacterium | reverse complement strand
TCTTTTAACAGCTGCTAAGCAATGTGCTGAGATTTCAAGCAGTACAACCTGGGCAACAGAGATTGCAACAAGTATATGTGAAAACCCAGCTGTTACTGGTAACGTATTAAAAGAGTTAGCAAGCTCGAGCTTTACTACTGTAACTGATATCGCACATGCAAAATTAGAAGAATTGCTATGATGACTAATCAGACTCCCACAAGGCTACTGCCGAGTGGGAGTTCTGTTAATTTTAGAATTAACCCCTAACTATGTTGGAAGTTAACTCTAAAATTAATGTAAATCACCGATAATTACGAAAATTATCGGGGAAAGAGTCTTAATTAAAGACTCTAGGAAAAAGCCGAGAAAGGAATTTTAAAAATTTAGATTTTTCCTTCTCTTTTTTCTCGTTTTCAAGCCATATACCCATTCCTTCAATTGCAACTAATAGTTCTGTATCACTAGGTATGTCAGTAGTAAACTTTTGCAAAAAGTTTAGACATCCACATGTTAATAATATAAAAATTATTATATTACCCAATAATATTGCTCTTAGTTGATATAATATGTTAGGAATAAAAGTACAAGCAAACATTAGGAGACAGCTCATGACCATTCCTGTCGTGGCATTTGTACCGCAATCATTTCTAAATCGAGAAAATTTGTGTATTTCTTCGATTGTTGGTACTCTATTTAGTTTACAATAAGCATTTAATGCCATATGCTCAGCAGAGTGGAACTTGAATAAATCTTTTTTTTGTTTTCTTGCTATTTGATTATGTATTATAAATATACCTAACATAATCATAGCATGACCAAGTAGTAGTAACGTTCGCATTCCGTAAATAAAACTTATATCCGACAATCTCTTTGCTAGTCTCAAAAGGACATCTGCAAGCAAAAGTATAATCAACAGAAGTTTAACTATTTCTTTTATTTCATCTTTCTTTTCTTTGATTTTATATTTTTTGGTCGTCCACTCTGTTGAAATAATGCCTTTATCAATAGTTGCAATAGCAACATAGTTCTTATGTCTTTTTGAATAAAAACAAATGCCATTGTTCATGGCCTGAGCATCGCCTATCTCTAATTTTAATTTCGTCCGCATTATGCTTCCTCCTTCTAATTTTTATAACTATATTATACACTATTTACATAATTTTTTCAAGATAGAATTGATACAGCATTATTTCGATATGAAAGAAATGTGATAATGTCTTAAGTAAAGAAATGAGAAAATGTCCCAACTGAAAAATGTAGGAAAGCTTGGTTTTTTACAAATTCTTACAAGCTCTCTTGCGAGAGCAATCCAATTGTAATAATCAGATTTGCTATTTTGCATTATCCATTTATAGAGTTGCTTGGCAGTTAACAAATTCTTACCACCATAATGATTTTTAACTAAATAGATTAAACTCATTTTTTTACCCTCCTGTGATGTAAAATTTTTATATGATAGGCCTAAATAGAGGTATTTCTCACACTATTTAGTGAAAAAATAACATACAGCATTTAGAAGTATTAAGTATTATTTTATCATATTTTGCATATTTTGCATAATTTGTAAACATTTTTTAAGATTTAGTAATGAATCATTTTTAATAATGTTCTAAGTTATATTTTGTATTTTTAATTGCTAATTGTGGCATAAAAGATATGAATGTTCTAAATGTACATATGTTTTAAGAACCTAAACTTGAATTAAAAAAAACAGTAATTTTTAAAAATTGCTGTTTGGTGCCAACGACGGTAGATATCTATAACTCATCATTGGCTCTCTTGACAATTGATATAAATATCAATCAATTTATTAAAGTATATCGTAATTTTAATAAATTGCAACAAAGTTATAAAATTTTATTAATTCAATTTAGAGAATTTCTTATAATTTAAACTCATATTATTGTTCAAAAAAGTATGGGCAGACCAATTACCCATACTTTTTTTGCTTACTCTAAAACTTCATATGCATTTGCAATATACATCCATGATTTAAAATCGACATTGTGTTCGCAACCTTTGTAGGTTACTTTAAGGTTACCAAAGGTTATCGCTTCAATTTGTTCAGCAAATTCTTGCAGACGAGCTTCTTGCTTTTCATTGGAATCAAACTCATTAAAATCCATGACCCGAATGTAAATCGAGTCTACATTAATATGTATTCTACATCGCCCTTCTGCAATGTCACTTACATCCTGCGACCTAACAAAATTGCAATAATATTTAGCAACCAACTTCACTAAATCATCTTTCCGCACCTTTTTCATTATTCAAATCCTCCTATTTATTAAGATTTGTAATAATTTTAAGTATTGGTCACTTAAAATTTTAGTCCTACTTGTTTTTACTATTATATTTTATCATGTTTTATGTAAAAATCAAGCAGTGTAAAAGACAGATGATAAAAAACATCTGCCTTTTATACATTTTACAATTGTACCGTCAAATATTTTTTTAACGACTCTAATTGTTTAATTTGCATTCCTTCGGCAATGCCGAAATGCCTTAAATCAATGAATGCTAAGGATTCACAACTATGGAATGTTACGAATGTTTCTAAATCAAACTCTAAACCTAACTGTTCAAGAATATCACTTGTAAGAGTCTTTTCTTCTTCGATGTCAAAACATTGCCTTATAGGGATACTAGAAGTTGGGATAATCACATATTGTTTTCCTTCCTTCTTTTTTTCTGTTAAAAAGCTATAAAGAACATACTTATTAATATAATTTGACAAGTTTTCTGCTGTCTCTGCAGTTAAATATTCAGTTACAAGTTCAATTTTTCTTGCATTATACAAATGAATCCAACCAGAGTTACTACTGCTCCAAACATCATATCCTAATTTTTTGAGAAATTGAACCGTAGTACCAGTTATATTATTTACTGTTACACAGTCTTCTAACGAAATAACTGCATATGCAATAATTTTCATAATAACTTCTATTTGTTCTTTTTGTTCTTTAGGGAGATCTACCCAATTAGTTTCGATATTCCCTATTCGGTTTAATATTTTTCTCCAAAGCAGTTCATGTTTGTATTTGCTATACTGTGAAATATTTTTCATTTCAACTTCTATTTTTCTTCCGCACTCTCCAAATCCTGCATCCCAAAGTTCTTCGTCTGATACACATTCCTTTCCAAAAATTATTGTAAATAAATTCCGCTT
>CANQRO010000099.1 GCA_947626205.1 uncultured Clostridia bacterium | reverse complement strand
ATCTCATCATCTTCTTCACATTCAAGGCATTCGCGCAAAAGCGAAAAGCTTAACAGAATTTTCTCCTCTAAACCAAATATTAGCACAGAACATCCAATTTGTCAATAGGCAACATAAAAATATTAAATGCCAATTTTAACCGGGCTATCATATTTTATATAATTTTCTAATGCATCAACATACTCTTGCCCACAAACAACGCACATTGCAGCCCTAAAATAGCGTTTAAACAACGTAATGTTTGTTTTGCCATATCTTTTGTTTAACTTTATATAATCCTTACTATATATTATCTATTCCTCCAAGAATTTGATATAAATTAGTATATCCCATTTTTTCTAATATTTTCATAGCTTTTAGACTTCTTACACCACTTTGACAATATAGTATTATTAGTTGATCTTTATTTTCAATAATGTTTTCTATTTTATTTTGTATCTCATATGTTGGTATACAAATAGCACCATCTAAATGATATTCATCGTATTCTTGCTTACTTCTAACATCTAATAATACTGCATTGCTATTTTGTTTTATTAAATCTTTAGCTTCCATATACGTAATAGAATTGCTTTTTCTAAAAAAATGCATTTTGATTTTATTTTTTAATTCATTAATCATTGTTAATAACTTATGTTAGTTTTTCTAACACATCCTCCTTGTTTATATTATATTCAAGCCTTTAATTTTTGTCATACAATTGTAATTTTTGGATTTGATTTTTTATGTTTTATTATCATTTTTTAGGGTTTTTTTACAATTTTCGCGGTAATATTACGTATTTATTTCACTATTATGTTTAAATTATTTCATTTCTGTTTCAATTCTATCCTATTTATGTTTCCTTTTTTGTTTACACTTTTTATTTTTTTAAATGTGGATAATGTGGATAACTCTGTGAATAATTATTTTTAGGCACTTTTTTTTCACAATTTATTCACATTTGTTAATCAATTTTATGTTTTCTTTTTATTTTACTTTATTTTTATAATTTATGTGTACTGTACACTTGTTTTGGTTACAGTAAATTAAGTATAGATACATCTGGAGTTTTCTCGTTAAAATATTAAAATTTCGTTTTATATAATTTTAACTATATTAATTTTCCCTTAAAATTACGTTTATTATGCAAATTAGAGAACATTTTACCTTTTAAATGATAAAATATTCTCTAACTTTTATAATTTTAAATTTATTTCTTTTTATAATCTTACTTTTAAATTTTATATATTACCTGTTTATATTATCCTTTTTATTATTTATTTTATATTATTCTTTTATATTATCTACTGCATTATCTATATTTTAAAAATTATCACAATAGCAATTAAAATTTGTATTATTATTATTGCTGGAAATCCAAATACGAATTTTGCTTTTTGAGTTTTATGGCGAAAAGTATACATTCCTGCAATTGTTCCTATTCCTCCACCTAAAGCAGTCACTAAAAATAATGTACTTTCTTTAATTCTCCATTTTGAATGTTCAGCTTTTCTTTTATCTATCCACATAATTAAAAATCCAAAAACATTCATAATAACTAAATATATTATAATGTTTTTTATTGAAAATACTTGTTGCAGTATTTCGTTAAAATTCATTCGTTTTCCTCCTTAACAAAATTTTCGCATTTTTCTTCTAACAACTTAAAGTTGCAGCATCTACTAGATATTTATACAATAAGGAGGAAATGTTTTAAAACAAATCCCCCTATTTCGTTTAAAGCTCCACACTTATGGTAGTGGCACACCTCTTTTAAAGCTTTGCTTGTTTAACGACCTGCAATAACAGTCTTGTGTCTATCTTAAAAAAGCTCCACGCTTTTGGTGGTGGTACACCTCTTTTAAACAACTTTCATTGTTTACTAATATTGTATTCATTATACAATTTTTTATTTATCTTTGTCAACATAATTTTGCATAATTTAATCTTAAATTTTTGTTAATTTTATCCAAATAGGCTTAGTTGATTACTTTGACTCATACCATCTAAACATCCTGCGCTTGTTAACATATCTATTATGGCTTTACCTGCTTTTGAACGAATTCTTAAATCATCTATCGACATGAATTTACCGTCTTTTCTGGCTTCTACTATACTGTCTGCTGCTACTGTTCCAAGTCCTGGTATACTATTTAGTGGTGGACGTATTTTATCATCTTCTATTAAGAATTTTTTAGAATCAGATTTATATAAATCTATTGGTAGGAAATCAAATCCTCTTTCATACATTTCCCAAACAATTTCTAGGTCATCATACATATCTTTATCTTTCTGTGTAGCATTATTTGCCATCATTTCTATTTCTTTCATCTTGTTTTTTACTCTTTCTTTTCCATGGCACATAACATCACTATCAAAAGCTTTTGCACGAATAGAAAAATATGCTGCATAATATGCAAGTGGAATATGTACTTTAAACCATGCAATACGAAATGCATTTGTTACATAAGCTGCTGCATGTGCTTTTGGAAACATATACTTTATCTTTTCACAAGATTTAATATACCAATCTGGAACATCATGTTCTTTCATTAGCTTTACATATCCTGCCCACTTTTCTGTATCTTTTAGAGCTTTTCCTTTACGAACAACCTCCATAATTTTGAAAGCTGGGTTTGGATCTAATCCTTTTTTCATTAAGTAAATCATAATATCATCTCTACAGCATATCGCTTGGTCTAGTGTTACTGTTCCCTCTTCAATTAAACTTTGTGCATTTCCAAGCCATACATCTGTACCATGTGATAAACCTGATATACGTATTAGTTCATCAAATGTTTTCGGTTTAGTATCAAGTAACATTCCTCTTACAAATTTTGTACCAGACTCTGGCACCCCAAAACTTCCTACTTCAGAGTGAATTTGCTCTGGCGTTACTCCTAAAGCTTCTGTTGAAGAGAAAATTGACATAGTTTCTTTATCATCTAATGGTATTTTGGTAGGATCAATTCCTGTAATATCCTGTAGCATTCTTATAACTGTAGGATCATCGTGTCCTAGTATATCTAATTTTAATAAATTTTGATCAATAGAGTGATAATCAAAGTGTGTTGTAATAATATCTGAATTTGGGTCATCTGCTGGGTGTTGCACTGGACAGAATTCATATATTTCTCTTCCTTTTGGTACAACTATAATTCCTCCTGGGTGTTGACCTGTTGTTCTTTTAATTCCTGGGCATCCGCATTG
>CANQRO010000098.1 GCA_947626205.1 uncultured Clostridia bacterium | reverse complement strand
TCTACTATAGATAGTATAACATTTTAATCTTGATTTTGTCAAGTAAAATGTTAAATTTATCTATTAATAGTATTATATTTTTATTTATAAAATTTATACTAATTATTGTAAAACATTGCTGTTTTAACGGATATTTAAAATACTATTTGTATCGTCAACATTGATTAAACTATTGAATCTAATTGTTTTATTTTTTAATATTAAAGCTAAATTTTCGATACTTGTATAATGATATAAATAATCAGGATACTTTTCCATTTTAACCACCTACTTAGAAATTAGACATTTACATTTTAATTAAAATTACACTTATAATTACTAATATAGCAGCAATTATTTTTTTCCATAAACTACCTTTCTCTTTTAATAATAAATAACCAACTAATACATTTAATATAACAGTTAATGCGCATAATGGAGCTACTGTTGTAACATTTCCTAATTGATAAGCTCGTAATTGGCTAAATATACTTAGTCCCCAAGTAACTGAAGTAATTATCATAGCTTTTTTGTTTCCATTTTTAAACTCTGTTTTGATTTCAGAAAGTTTTATTCTATTAAATATAAAAATTAATATTGCTGGTATTATTAGAGTAATTGCCACATATATTGGTAAGTTAAAATTATCAGAAATACTTACATCTAAAAACATTGCTACTGAAAATGATAAATTAGATGCAATTCCAAGTAATACATACTTATCAAATTTAAATTTACTCTTTCTATAAAATATTAAAATATTGCTAATGACAATCAATGTAGCTCCAATTATCTTATTCCATAAAAAAGGCTCTTTAAAAAATAATATTCCTGCAACTATCATAAATACAGTAGATATTTGCTTTAATATACTGAAAGTTGATGCTTCTATTTCCTTTCTTACAGTTGTATTTAATCTATCTGTAATAGCATAAAAAATAATAGCTAAACTTAATGATATATACACTCTTATATCTGTAGGAAATTTCATTTCAAAAAAAGGACATAAAAACAATACAATAATTCCTGCCATAATTTCTAATAAGACTGTTAAAGCTCCTGCTTTTGTTAGGGTTTTAGTTGTAATTTTATAAAATTGTGTAAAAACTGTTGCTAAGACTAAATATAAAAATACATACACTAACCAATTATTTAATATATTCAAATTTTCCACCTCTTATATTCTAATTCATTATTATTTATATCATAAAAATTTATACTGTTCAATAATTTTTATAGTGCAATATTTTATTAATATTTAGCAGGTGATTGCTCGTCTTATTTTTCTGTTGGTAACTTCTGTAGCACTTCATGTCTTGCATAACTTTATGAACTTGCTCTTTTAATTCTTCGATGCAATGCTTTTCACTATCTTCATTTCCTACGTATTTTATCGGTTCTAGTATTTTTACTGTAACATCTTTTTTTCTTTTAAATAACTTTCTTATACCTTTTGGATTTCTAAAAGTAATAACTATTGGAATAATAGGTACATCATTTCTTATAGCAAAATTAAATGCACCATTTTGGAATTTTCTTATTTTTTCATAATAAGGCCATAATGCTTTTTCAGGATAGAAATGTATTATATTACCACTTTTAATGGCTTTATCTATTTCTTTTACAAAAGACATTTTGTTTTCTAATTTGCTAGGAATAGGTACTGCTCTTAACAACTTTATTAATTTTCGTACAAAAGGAATTTTAAAGCTACCTTCTCTTGTTGTGAAATATATTTTCTTTAATCCAAATGACAAACCTACCATAGTACAATCTAAAAATAAAACATGGTTTGATACACTTACTGCTCCTGTTTGTAAGTTTTTAATATTTTCTTTTCCTTCTATTTTTAAATCATATACTATTTTATTTAGAATAGTTAATATAGGAAATGCTATTCCATAATATAATAAATTAGAAAAAAATGAAAATACTTTTCCATTCTTTATATATTCATATCCTGCGTCTATTTTAAATTCTAATGGCTCGTATAAATGGATTATATCTTCATTTTCATTTTGTACTAATTCAATATCATCTTCTGTTAATAATTTTTCCATTACTTCTTACCTCTATTTAATTCTCTTATAACGATTTCTGCTATTTTTTCACACGTTTCTTTTGATATATATTTCTTTTGATTTTCTATTAATTCTTTTTGTAATGCTTGATTTTCTAATAGTTTCTTTGTATTTAATATTACTTCATTTATGTTATCACACTTTAATGACATTTTCCTTTCAGCAAAGAAATTTGCGTTGTAATTCTCGCAACCTGGTATTGGCATTATATGAACTAGTGGCTTTCTCATAGTTGCAATTTCAGTTGTTGTTAAGCCTCCTGGTTTACTAAGTATAATATCTGAACTTGCTACATATTTACCTAGTTCGTTAGTGTATGGAAGTACTATAATTCTTTTATTATCTCTATATTCATTAATTAGAGCTTTAAATAATTTGTTATTATTTCCACAAGAAATTATGAAAACTACATTTTCTATATTCTCTAATAAGCTTTTTGTTATTTCTTTTACATTACCAAATCCCATACTTCCATTTAAAATTAAAATGTATTTTTTATTTATATCTAAATTTAACTTGTTTTTTGTATCTTCAATATTATATTGTTCTCTAAATTGCCTCCTTACTGGTATTCCTAATGGTATTAATTTTTGTTCATTTACACCTTTTTTAATAAAATCTGATTTTAATTCTTCACTTGGAATAATAAAATAATCTGGATTAGTTTCTTCCCAAAAAGGTATACTTACATAATCTGTAGCAATTTGCAAGAAATGAATATCATGTTCTTTTTTTATAGCTGTTAATGCTTGAGAAGCAAATAAATGTGTAGTTATTATAAAATCATATTCATTATCGTTAATATATTTATATAATTTTTCCTTATTTAAGCTGTTAAGAAAATATACGGGTGATTTTAGTTTAGTTTTTTCATATAATCTTCCTAAACTATATACCTCTTTAAACATTTTTCCATTTCTGTTCGTAGATTTTATATACAAATTATTAATATCGTCTTTCAATTTAGTATTAATAATTTCTAAATACTCTTTAAAATCAGTTTTAATACCTTCAGAAATAAGTTCTTCTTGTATTGCTTCTGCTGCTGTATTGTGTCCTCCTCCTGTTCCACAAGATAAAATTAAAACTTTTTTGTGAGTATTATTTAATTCTTTAAATTCTTCTCTACTATTTGTATCTTTTAAAATATCCATTTTCCCCTCTTATTTTTGTGTTTCATATTGTTTTTTCACATGTATATTTATTCCATCTTATTCTATTTTAGTTTATGAA
>CANQRO010000097.1 GCA_947626205.1 uncultured Clostridia bacterium | reverse complement strand
TAATTAACAAAGTTATAATAGATAATATAAAAATTAAAGAAAATCCAAAAAAAGGTGAAATAATAGAATATAGTCCTGTAAGTTATCAAAACAAAATATATTTAGATAATGAAGAATTTAAAATAAATGATAAAATAGAATTTTTAGCAAGTGAAGAATCAACTAATATGGAAAAACTTCAAATATCAAACCAAGGTGGTACAATATTCTTCCGTTCTACAAACCAAAACTTAGGTAATTACACTTCAAGTGAAGATATAGAAATAAAACATGATGGTACAATTCTATCTAAAATAGATGTAACTAACGAAGAATTAGAATATAAAATATCATTTGATGTTTCAATCGAATTAGCATCAAACAAAAAATATAAATGTAGTATTGAATTAGAAATGCCAAAGGGAAATCTAATAGAAGATGGAATTACAAATTATGAAAAAGAAGGTTCAAATAATTTTGCATTTAAAAGATACTAAAATGTATCTAAAAGATATTAAAAAATATTGCTAAAATTTATTTTTCAGTATATAATGACGAATGGTGATTAAGTCTTACATTTGTATGGAGAACAATAACCAATAAAAAGCTATGAATCTTGTCAGGTCGGAAACGAAGCAGCAATAAGTAGTGTATTTTATGTGGAAGTTGTTTTCCATAGAGATGTAAGAAACTTAAAAATACGCCATTCTGTTTTTTTAAAAGAGGTGATATAAACAAAATGGAATATACAGCATTATACAGAAAATTTAGACCATTAACATTTGGTGAAATGGTTGGACAATCTCATATTACAAAAACTTTAAAGAACCAAATAATAGCAGATAGAATAGGACATGCATATTTATTTAATGGAGGAAGAGGAACAGGAAAAACATCTGCTGCTAAAATATTTGCAAGAGCAATCAACTGCTTACATCCAAAAGATGGTGAACCATGCAATGAATGTGAAATTTGTAAAGCAATGCTAGAAGGATCACTTACAGATGTTGTAGAAATGGATGCAGCATCAAACAATAGCGTAGAAGATATTAGAGCAATACGTGATGAAGTAAACTTTTTACCAACACTAGCTAAATATAGAGTATATATTATAGATGAGGTACATATGTTATCAACGGGTGCATTTAATGCATTATTAAAAACATTAGAGGAACCTCCAGCACATGTAAAATTTATATTAGCAACAACAGAGCCACAAAAATTGCCTCCAACAATACTTTCAAGATGCCAAAGGTTCGATTTTAAAAGAATATCAAACGAAGATATTATTACAAGATTAGAATATGTTTGTAAGGAAGCAAACATAAAAATAACAAAAGAAGCATTAAAAATAATTGCTGTACTAGCAGAGGGAGCATTAAGAGATGCTTTAAGCATATTAGAAAGATGTGTTCAAGAAGAAGTTGATGGAGTAATTGATGAAGATAAAGTAAAAGAGTTAGTAGGTATTCCCAAAACTGTATTAATTAATAAGGTAATAAAAGGCATTATAAATTATGAACCAGAAGAAGCATTGCAAAGTTTAGACGAAGTATTAAGAGATGGAAAAGATTTAAATAATTTATTATGGGAAATGATAAAATACCTAAAAGATATTTTAGTATATAAAACAAGTAAAGAGTTATCAATATATAACAAAGAAGAAGAATTACAAATAAATGAACTTGCTAAAAAAACTTCTAAAGAAAGATTAATTGCACTTATTTATGCATTATCTGAAATTGAAAATAATATAAAATGGTCATCACAAAAAGAAATTATTTTACAAACTGGAATTATTAAATTATCTACAAATGCAAACCAAGATGGTTTAGATGAACTAAGAAAAAAAGTAGATGAATTGCAAGAGAAAATTGAAAGTGGAAATATAGTTATAAAAAGTAATACAAAAGATGTAAAAGAAGTAGAGTCTAATAAAGTAAAACCAGAAGTAAAAATTAAAGAAGCAAAAAATAAACCTGAAAAGGCTGATGTCTCTAATATAAAATCTGAAGAATATTGGAAAAATGTACTTGAAAAACTAAAACAAATGGGGAAAATGGTATTATATTCTAATTTAATTAACACAAAAGCAAAAGAAAAAGATGATTTAACTGTAGAAATTATTTTTGAAAAGGGATTAACAGCTTTTGGTAAAGGTTTATTAGAAAGATCAGATAATAAAGCAGAAATTGAAAAATTAATACTTGAAGAATGCGGTAAAAAAATGAATATAAAATATGTAGATGCAGAAAACTATGTACCAAGTAAAAAAGACGATGTAGAAAATATGGTAAAAGAACTAAATTTTGATGTTAATATTATAGAAGAGTAAAGAAAGGAAGTGTACTACTTATGTCAAAAAGAGGAGGATTCCCAGGAATGGGTGGAGGTTTTGGAGGTATGAACCTAAATAATCTCATGAAAGAAGCAAAAAAAATGCAAGCAGATCTTGAAAAAACACAACAAGAATTAACTGAAAAAGAGTTTGAAGCAAGTGCTGGAGGAGGAGCAATTTCAGTTAAAGTAAGTGGAGATAAACAAATAAAAGAAATTACAATAAAAAAAGAAGTTGTAGATCCAGAAGATGTAGAAATGTTACAAGATTTAATTTTAACATGTGTTAATGAAGCACTAAGAAAAGTAGATGCAGCTCAAGCAGCATCTATGGGAAAATATAATATACCAGGATTATTATAAAATAAAGGAAGAAAAAATATGTCATATTATTCACCATCAATTGAAAAATTAGTTGAAAGTTTTGAAAAATTGCCAAGTATAGGACATAAAACTGCTGTAAGACTTGCATTCCATATGTTAGACTTAAGCAATGAAGAGGTGCAAGAATTTATAAATTCTATTGTTACGGCAAAACAAAACTTAAAATATTGTTCAAAATGTTACAATATATCGGATACAGACCCATGTACAATTTGTGCAAACCCTAAAAGAGATGAAAGTGTTATATGTGTAGTAGAAGATGTAAAAGATATAATTGCAATGGAAAGAACGCATGAGTATAAAGGCGTTTATCATGTGCTACATGGATCTATTTCACCAATGAATGGTATAGGACCAGACGATATAAAATTAAAGGAACTATTAGCAAGATTGAATCCAGAAACGGTAAAAGAAATAATCTTAGCAACAAACCCTAGAGTAGAAGGAGAAGCAACAGCTATGTATATTTCAAAATTAGTAAAACCGCTTGGAATAAAAGTAACAAGAATTGCACACGGAATTCCAGTAGGAGGGGACTTAGAATATACAGATGAAATAACTTTAACAAAAGCATTAGAAGGGCGTAGAGAAATATAACTTACGAAAAAAAGAACTTATAAATAACAAAATAAGTTCTTTTTTAAACACTAAATATTAATATAAAATACTATTTAGTTATATAAAAAATTATATTTATTATTACGAAAGGAGTAATG
>CANQRO010000096.1 GCA_947626205.1 uncultured Clostridia bacterium | reverse complement strand
TATAAAACCAAATGGCTAATAAAAAAGTAGTAGCAAAAAAGACACCTAGAAGAAATAGAAAAAATATTGAAAAAGGTGCTGCACATATTCATTCAAGCTTCAACAATACAATTGTTACAATTACTGATACACAAGGAAATGTAATTTCTTGGGCAAGTGCTGGAGAATTAGGTTTTAAAGGATCTAGAAAATCAACACCGTTTGCTGCTGGAGAATCAGCAGAAACAGCTGCTAAAGCTGCAATGGAACATGGTTTAAAAACAGTGGAAGTATTTGTAAAAGGACCAGGGGCTGGTCGTGAAGCTGCAATACGTTCTCTTCAAACAGCTGGATTGGAATTAAGTAGTATTAAAGATGTAACTCCAATTCCACATAATGGATGTAGACCACCAAAAAGAAGAAGAGTATAGTTTTAAAAGAGTAGAAAGGAGAAAAAAATGGCTAGATATAAAGATGAACAATGTCGTATTTGCCGAAGAGAAGGCCAAAAGCTATTCTTAAAAGGTGAAAGATGTTATTCTGATAAATGTTCTGTTTCAAGAAGAAATTACGGACCAGGACAACATGGACAAAAGAAAGCAAAGCTTTCTGAATATGGTACTCAGTTAAGAGAAAAACAAAAAACGAAATCATTTTATGGAGTTGGGGAAAGACAATTTAGAAAATATTTTGAAATGGCTTCTAATAAAAAAGGAATTACTGGTGAAATCTTACTTCAAATCCTAGAAAGTAGATTAGATAATGTTGTTTATCGTTTAGGATATGGTAATTCAAGAGCACAAGCAAGACAACTTGTAAACCATGGACTATTTGAGGTAAATGGCAAAAAGGTTGATATTGCATCTTATTTAATTAACCCTGGTGATGTAATTAGTGTTAGAGAATTAAAGAAAGATAAATCAATCATAAAAGTAAATAGTGAAGCAAATTCTGCAAGACCTGTACCAGCATGGTTAGAAAAAAATGCCGAAAAACTAAGTGGAAAAGTTATTAGATTAGCATCTAGAGAAGATATAGACTTACCAGTACAAGAACACTTAATAGTAGAGTTATACTCTAAATAGTAGGAATTAAAAAATAAATTTAATTCTAAATAAAGTGGAGGTAAAAATGATAGAATTTGAAAAGCCAAATATTGAATGTTTAGAAATAAATGACGATAGTAATTATGCAAAATTTGTTTGTGAACCATTAGAACGTGGATATGGAGTAACAATAGGTAATTCTTTAAGAAGAATATTACTTTCTTCACTTCCAGGTAGTGCAATCACAAGTGTAAAAATTGATGGAGTCGTACATGAATTTTCTACTATTCCAAATGTAGTAGAAGATGTACCAGAAATAATTATTAATTTAAAAAACGTTAGATTAAAAACATTTGATAATGAAGAAAAAATGATAAGAATCGATTTCGATGGTGAAGGCGAAGTAAAAGCCGGAGATATCATTACAGATGGTACAGTAGAAATCTTAAATCCAGATTTACATATTGCAACTGTTGCAGAGGGTGGACATTTAAAAATGGATATGACCGTAGATAGAGGTAGAGGTTATAATAGTGCTGCAAAAAATAAAAAACCAAATCAAGATATTTCAGTACTACCAATAGATTCTATTTATACACCAGTAAAAAAAGTAAACTATTCAGTAGAGAATACAAGAGTAGGACAAATGGTAGATTTTGATAAATTAATTATTGAAGTATGGACAGATGGCAGTCTAAAAGCAGATGAAGCTTTAAGTTTAGCTGCTAAAGTAATGACTGGACATCTAGAGTTATTTATTGATTTATCAGAAGCTACAAAAAATACACAAGTAATGATTGAAAAAGAAGAATCGAAAAAAGAAAAAGTTTTAGAAATGTCAATAGAAGACTTAGAGTTATCAGTTCGTTCATTTAACTGCTTGAAGAGAGCAGGAATTTCAACAGTAGAGGATTTAGCAAAGAGAACCGAAGAAGATATGATGAAAGTACGAAATCTTGGAAAGAAGTCTTTAGATGAAGTCATTCACAAATTACATTCTTTAGGTTTAGATTTTGCTAAAGAAGAAGACTAAAAAATAAAAGTTTAAAAGAAAAAATAATGAATTTAAGATTTAATCTTAAACTTCAACGTCTAATTTAACGGAGAAAGGAGAAAAACATGGCTAGAAATAGAAAATTGGGTAGAACAACAGATCAAAGATTAGCAATGCTTAAAACTTTAACAACTGATGTAATTCTTCATGGTAAAATTAAAACAACAGAAACAAGAGCTAAAGAAGTAAAAGCAATTGTAGATAGTATTATTTCACTTGCAGTAAAAGAAAAAGATAACTTTGATATGGTAGATGTTAAAGTTGTTACAGCAAAATTAGATTCAAAGGGAAATAAAGAAACTGTAAAAGTTACAAGTAAAAATGGTAAAGAGTATTTAAAAGTAGTTAAAGAAGAAAAAACAGTTTCAAAACAAAAAGATAGACCATCTAGATTAAATGCTAGAAAGAAAATTATGACTATGGTAAACAAAGTAAAAGATGAAAAGGGCAAAAATGTAGATTTACCAAGTAAATTATTTAATGAAATTGCACCAAAATATAAAGAAAATGTTGGTGGATATACAAGAATAGTAAAAACAGAACCACGTAGAGGAGATAATGCTCCTATGGCTATTCTAGAATTATTATAAAATTAAATATTATCAAGAGTGGACGAGAGAATCGGCTTTATGACTCCACAGCAACCTATAACATGTAAGGTGCTAATACCGACAAAGCAAAAAATGTGCTTTGGCTGATGATTTTATAAATAAGTAAAATAAAAGACCTTTGTACATTAAGCAAAGGTTTTTTTATTTTTCATGGGTAATTTAAAATTTTAGAAGGAGAAAAAATATGAGAAAATTATTTACTAGTGAAAGTGTAACAGAGGGACATCCAGATAAATTATGTGATTATATATCAGATAGTGTATTAGATGCATGCTTAGAACAAGATAAAAATTCAAGAGTAGCATGCGAAACTGTTGCAGGAAAAGGTGAAATTGTAATAACAGGTGAAATTACATCAAATGCAAATATAAATATAGAAGAAATTGCAAGAAATGCAATTAAAGAAATAGGTTATAATAATGCAGATTTAGATATAGATTATAGAACTTGTAAAATTCATATTAATATGAGTAAACAGTCGGAAGATATTGCTATGGGAGTAGATACATGTTTAGAAGAGAAAAAGGGAGATAAAGTTATATCTGAGGGTGCAGGTGATCAAGGCATAATGTTTGGATTTGCAACGGATGAAACAGATAATTTCATGCCACTTCCTATTGCATTAGCTCATGCTTTATCTAAAAGATTGTCTGATGTTAGAAAGCAGAATATAATTCCATTTTTACGTCCAGATGGAAAAACTCAAGTGACAGTCGAATATGAAAATGATATACCTGTTAGAGTAGATACAATTGTTATTT
>CANQRO010000095.1 GCA_947626205.1 uncultured Clostridia bacterium | reverse complement strand
AACTTATACAATAACAGAGTAAAATTTATACCATTTTATAAAAATGTTCAAAAAGAAGGAGTTGTTTTAGTAAATGAATAATGAAACTATAGAAAGTTTTGCTAAATATAGATTGGATAAGGCAAAAGAAACTTTACAAACAGCTAAAATTATTTTTAAAGATGGAAAAGATTTTACAAGTGCAAATAACAGAGCATACTATGCAATATTTTATGCAATTAGAGCAGTACTTGCAATTAAAGAAGTAGATTTTAAAAGACATAAAGATGTTATTGCATATTTTAACAAAGAATATGTTAATAAAGATATTTTTCCAAAAATGATTGGAAAAAAGATTGCACAAGCTCAAAGAGTAAGAGATGATAGTGATTATGATGATAATTATGAACCATCTTTTGAAAAAACAGAACAACAAATAGAAACAGCAGAAGAATTAATTAAATTAGTTGAAAATTACATTAAAGAATATTATAAAAAATAATTTAAAAATATATTCTCTCTATGTCAAATATATAAGCGACTATTATTGAATTTAATATTAATAAAAAATAAACTGAACCTAAAATTTATATACATTTAGGTTCAGTTTATTCTTATGATTTATTTTTCTTAGTAAACTTAAATATAATCTTCATTAATAATTTTATATTATCAAAAAGTGTCTTTTATATTTATGAAGTGTCAAAAAGCCTTTAAAATAGACAATTTTCGACAAACTTTTATTGCATACCCCATTGCATACTCACTTCTTTTAGTCATAATGAAACAAGCTAAAAAGCGCTTGTTTTCAGACATTTCAAAGATTTATTGCATGCTTGTATTGCATACTTTTGAAAGCATGCTCCTTGTAGTGCTTCTTAATTACAGTGTTTCGTAATGTTTGTTATGTCACGACACAGAAGGGAAAGCAGAAAGTTCTCCTAAACAAGCTTATGGTTGGAATAGTAGACTTACTAAAGCTGGTTAAACAGCGAGAGTAAATAAAAAAGGAGGAATTTTTAAAAATGAAAAAAAATTTATTTAAAAGCAGTTTAGTAGTGGCTTTAGCTGTTATAACAGTTTTAATGGTAGCAGCAGTACTACCAAGTAAAGTATTAGCAGCTGACAAGAACACTGTAAGCTTAACATATAGTGCACATATGCAAACTTACGGTTGGAGCTCTACATTCGCTAGCGCTGGTGAAACTCTTACAGAAGTAGGTAAAACTGGTGAATCTAAGAGAATGGAAGCTCTAGAAATAAACTTTAACGATCCTACAAATAGTGCTAAACTATATTATCGTGCTCACGTACAAGGTATTGGATGGCAAGATTGGCAAGAAGCAGATAATGAAGTAGGAACTAAAGATGTTGGTACATCTGGTCTACAAAAAAGAGTAGAAGGTTTCCAAATTGCAGTAAAAGGATTAGAAGGTTATGAAGTAACATATAGCGCACATGTTCAAGGAATAGGTTGGATGCCTCCAGTAGTTGCTTTAAAAGTAACAAATACACCTGTAGGAAGATGGGATGACAAACCAGCTGAAGATACATTTGCAGGAACTGCAGGTAAATCTTTAAGAGTTGAAGCAATAAGAATATGGGTTAAAAAAGATCTTCGTATAGAAGCAGCAAATAATTTCGCTACATACTTTAATAGCGAAGAAGTAGCTTTAAGTAATGTACTTACAGCAGCTAAAGTTAAAACAGCAGATGCAGATGTAAAATTAAAAACAGTAAAAGCTGTATCTGATGCAATTGTTGCTGGTAAAGAAGCTATATTAAAAGCTGAAAATACAGCAGAAGCAATAGCTACAGTAAAAGCAGCTGAAGAAGCAAAAGTAATGGAAGCAGTAAAAACTACAGTTAAAGATTTATTAAAAGATATTTATAATAATGGATTAGGCTCTGGTGATACATATAGAGAAGATACAACTAAAAAATATTTAACATCAGAAGAATATGAAGCAGCACTTGCTAAAATAGATGCAGTTGACGCTACCTATACAAATATTTATAGAGCATATGAAGATGCTGTAGCATCTAGACTTACAGAAGCACAATATAACCTTGCTGATGCAAAAGCAGCAGCTTTAAAGGCTATAGATGAATTATATCCAGCATCTGACTATACAACAAATAAAGATGCACGTGATAATGCAGTTGCAAGTGCAAAAGAAGAAATAAATAAATCTACAACTTCAACTGTAGCTGCAGTACAAGAAATAATGAACAACCTTGCAACAACTATGTCAACTGTAAAGTCTGATAGTTCTATAGTAAAAGAATTAGAAGATTCAAAAACACTTTGGAAAGCTCATCTAGATAATTATGTTAAAGTGTTACAAGATACTAATATATTAGGAATGACTAGCCAAGGAAAATATTGGTCAAAAACTCCAAAAGCTCAAGCAGCTTATACAGCTGGATTATCAAGATTAGATACAGCTACTACACCAGCTGAAGTTACAACATTTGTAGTAGAAGAAAAACAAAAAATATTAGATGCAGCAAGAGAAGATTTCCAAGCTTTATTAGACGAAATGTTCTTAAAAGCTGGAGTTGATGCTAATGGAAAAATTTTAAAATTGGCTTCTTATAAAACTATTTCTACAGCTCTAGAAACTGCAGGATCTACTGCTTTAGCTGGAGATGGAGGACTTCAAGGACTAATTACTAAATTTGCTGAAGCTAACCAAGACGCAAATAAAGAAGTATTAACTACAGTAAGAAGTACATTAAAAGCTCAAACGCCTACAATAAAAGCTCAATTCAATAGCGGATTATTAACTAGTACTGCAACTGATCCAGTAGCTAAGGCATTATGCAAAGAAGTATTTGGTGAGTATGTAAAACAAGAAGGACAAGAAGCAGAAACTAGAATAGTATTTAATGATCTTCCAGAAATAATAGAATTCTTTAATACAATTGATGCAAAAATTGATAATATTAATACTTGTGAAGACCAATTAAATCTTCAAAATTACTGTGTATCTACATTATTTAGTGCTGTAAAAGGTGCTTGTATGAAAGTATGTGATAGATTACGTAATTATGATGTTGAAGGATATAACCGTATGAATTTAACAGATTATAATAAAATTAATGCCTTCACAGAAGATTCAATGAGCAAATTATTCGCATCAGATGGCTTAATTGAAACATACAAAACAATTACTAGAGGTTTAAAAAAATAATGAAAAAATAAAAAAGGAAAGAGTTAAACTCTTTCCTTTTTTATTTTATATTTTTATTAACTATTCTGCGTCTCTTTCTGTAGCAGCGTTAACCATAGCTTCAAATTTTGTAACTAAAGTTGCAGCTGTAGCATCTTCTTTATTACATTCTGCTTCGAATTCAGCAACTGCTGTTTCTCTACCAGTTAAATAATATCCAGAAGCGTTATCTAATTTCTTTAATTCTGTTAATGTATTGTTCATGAATTTCTTTAAACCAGCAAGAGCATCAACTTTAGCTTTATCAACTATTGCAAC
>CANQRO010000094.1 GCA_947626205.1 uncultured Clostridia bacterium | reverse complement strand
ATATAATATAAAAAATTTAAAAGAAAGGGATTAATCAATTAAATAGATTAATATTTCTATATAATTGATTATACGAGAATATTAGAATGATAATACCTTCGATTGATATAATGGATGGAAAAGTTGTTCAATTAAAACAAGGAAAAGAAAAAGTATATGAAAATGCTGATATAATGGCTGTTGTTGAGCAATATAAAATATTTCCACAAATAAATGTTATAGATCTAGATTCTGCAATGGGAAAAGGCAGTAATAAAGAATTAATAAAAGATTTATGCAAAAAACTTACCTGCAATGTTGGGGGTGGAATAAGAACTCCAGAACTAGCCAAAGAATATATATCTTCAGGAGCAAATAGTGTTATAGTAGGAACTAAGGCAGATAAAGAATTTTTAAGTAAATTATCAAAAGAGAAAGTTATAGTTGCACTTGATACCAAAGATGGAAAACTTGCGGTAAAAGGCTGGAAAGAAATAAAAGAAGAAAATATATATGAGAAGATGCTTGAATTAGAAGACTATTGTTATAAATATTTGATTACAAATGTTAATGTTGAAGGTTTAAATAAAGGAACTGATTTAAACTTTTTTGAGAGTTTGCTGGGAAAAACCAAAAATGATATTATGGTTGCAGGTGGAATTACCACAATTGATGAAATAAAAAAAATCCATAAATTAGGCTTTGACCAAGTTTTAGGAATGGCCATTACTTCTGGAAAATTAAATATTATGGAATGTTATATAGAAATAATGGACTTTGAGAAGCAAAACGGTTTAATTCCTACAATTGTACAAGATTTTAAAACTAAAGAAGTTTTAATGCTTGCTTATTCAAATAAAGAGAGTTTGAAAAAAACTTATGAAATAAGAAAAGCAACTTATTATAGCAAAAGTAGAAAATGTTTATGGACAAAGGGAGAAGAAAGTGGCAATGTACAAAATATAGAAAAGATTTATTTAGACTGTGACTCAGATACAATTTTGTTTTTGGTAAATCAAAAAGGAATGGCATGTCATAGAAATAAAAGGACATGTTTTGATATTTAAATCTATTAACTGATTATTGGTTTTATAATAAAGTGTTTAAAAGAAAAGTTATATAGATTTATTGAAAATATTGGAAGGAATGTTAGAAAAGATGAAAATTCAAGGAAATTTAATAATATTTAGTACTAATAATGAAGAAAGAAAAGATGTTAGAAGGTTAAAAGAAAAAAAATTGCAGGTATTATTAGATGAAAATAATAATTTGCCTATATTTGAAGTAAGTAAAAATGAGTATATTAGAAGAACAGCTGAAAGAAAGATTGAGGAAATTTTTAAAACAAAAAAATTTTATATTGAACAATTATATACTTGGGGAAATCCTGAATTTTATACAGAAGAAAACGAGATTTTAGTAACATATTTAGTAATTGTAAATAAGAAAAATATTAATGATTTGCCTGAAAATTTGAATTTTTACGATATTTCTATCAAAAATAAAGAAAATACAACCACTCAACATGTTGAATTAAGTAACGAAAAAAAGAATATACAATATGAAATAGCAACAATATTAAAAAGAAACAGAGAGAGTGTTGAATATCTAAATAGATTAGTAAAGAAAAGTAATATTAGCGAATTAACTACAATTATCATTCACACTGGAATTAAAAGATTAAGAAATAGAATTGAAAATACTAATATAGCTTTTAGTTTTTTAGATAAAGAGTTTGCAGTTTCAGAATTGCAACAAGTTTATGAAATTATACTTGATAAAAAGCTTATTTCAGCAAATTTTAGAAAGAAAATAGAACCTATGATTAAGAGAACAGATAAAGTTATAAAAGAATCTGCATATAGACCATCAGTTCAATATACTTTTAACGAAGATTATATTAAAAAATCAGTGTTATAACTTTTCTCTACACGAATTTTTATTTTATTAATTTTAGAGTTAACCCCAGCAAATTTTGGTTCTAAATGGTGGACATATTAATAGTGAAAGTGGATATGATACTTTTGAAGATATTGTAAGCTATTTATAAATAACATAAAAGCTCAAGATTTTAATATTTTGAAAATCCTGAGCTTTTATAATTGAATTTTTTATTAAATCCATTCTTCATATTTCTTTATATAAATCTTTTTAGCAATTAATGCTACAAAGCAATAAAGTATAGGTACAAAAATTATAATTGGCATATATATCATAGGAATTGCTACAAGTCCAATGAACCTTCCAAGCCATGTAAATGGAATTATTATACCAATAATAGCAAGTAAAATAGAGGAGAAGTAGACAAATTTATGTGCATTACTTTCTATAAAAGGTAATTTTGCTGTTCTTATAATATGCATACCTAATAAGTTTGAAACAATACTATATGAAAACCATATTGTTTGAAAAGTAGGAGCATCATGTAATTTAAATACAAGTAATAAAATTGCAAATACTAATATATCAAATATAGAACTTACTGGTCCCATAAATAACATGAAGTTTTTCAAACTTTTTATATTAAACTTACGTGGCTTTTTTAAGTTTTCATCATCAACATTATCGAAAGGCAAAGTTAACTGTCCGAAATCATATAGTAAACCTTCTACTAATAATTGTATTGGAGTTTCGGGCAAAAAAGGCAATATTACACTTGCAATAATAACAGAAACAACTTCTCCAAAATTGAAACTTGTAGAAAGCTTTATATATTTCATCAAGTTTGTATAAGTTTTTCTGCCGTTCTGTTACACCATCTAAAAGTACATGCAAATCTTTTTTTAGTAAAATAATATCAGCGGATTCCTTTGCTATATCAACAGCTGTATCAACAGAAATACCAACATCAGAATTAATTAAAGAAGGTGCATCATTTATACCATCACCCATATAGCCAACGATATTGTTTGATTCATGTAATATTCTAACAATTCTAGCTTTTTGAATAGGAGAGAGTTTTACAAAAATGTTGCTTTTCTTTAATAATCTTAATACACCATAATCACTAAGTTTTTCTAATTGCTTTCCCTCTATAATGTTATCAGAATTTATACCAACTTTTTTACAAATACATTTTGTAATTTCTAAATTATCTCCAGTTAAAACAATAACGCGAATTCCTGCATTATTTAAATTCTCAATTGCAGACTTTGCACTTTCTTTTGGAGGATCTAGAAATCCAATAAAACCTAAAAGAACCATATTTTTTTCATCATCTACGCTAAAATTAGTTATATTTTCAATGTCATTTTTTTGGCATACAGCAATTACTCTTAAGCCATCTTTATTTAAATTTGTAGATATTTTTTTAATATTATCTTTTATATCTTTGGTAATAGGAGAGACATTACCTTTATAATCTACCATAGTACAAATGCTAAGTATTTCCTCAACCGCACCTTTTGTAATTAACTGCTTCTTATCTCCATCTGTAACAATAACCGATAAACGTCTACGAGTAAAATCAAATGGAATTTCATCTACTAATTTATATTTATCTATATATTCTTTCATATTATTTTCCATAGCTCTATTAACAACTGCTTCATCAATATTTCCTCTTAAACCAGTTTGAAAATAT
>CANQRO010000093.1 GCA_947626205.1 uncultured Clostridia bacterium | reverse complement strand
AACACAGAAGTTAAGCTCTATTGTGCCGAAGATACTTGCGAGTTACCTTGCTGGTAAAATAGGTCGTCGCCAGGTTTTTTTTTATTATATTGGAAGTTCGTAATATAATTTCCATATAAGTAATGTTAAAAATAATATTACTTATTTTTAGAAAGTATACTTAAGAAATGGATTACATTTTTTAAGTATACTTTCTTTACTTTACCTCTATATAATGTTATAATGATTATACTTATTGTAAGATATAATTATTAGTTTTAAGTATAATAATTATATTTTAATTTAAATTAACTTTTTATACAATTATTTTTATTTTAAGTGCATAGTAAAATAATTGTAAATATATTTCATAAGAGGAATAGTGAAATGGAATCAAAAAAACAAAGTAATTTAACAATGATGGTAATTCAAAATGAATTAAAAAAAATAATTAATAAAAAAGGAATAGTAAATTTAGATGATAGAAGAAAACTAAAAATAGACTTAACAAATCCTGATAAACAAGAAATAAAAGATGTTGTAGAATTAATGATAATCCTACCAACTTTAAATCGACAATTACCACAAAAGAACAAGGAAGAAATAAAGCAAATATTAGGCCAATTTAATGAATATTTTGATGAAGCATATGAGAAAATTATTTTGTCTCAGAAAGAAGAGAATGTAAATAAAAAAGATTATTCAGTAGCACAAAGTACAAGCGCAAATATGCAAAATATTCAAGGAAAAGCTAATACGTTTAATGATTTTATTCAAGAAAATTCTGATAAGCTACCAAGAGAATATTTAAGTAAAACAGGTCAAATAAAACATATACCAATATATAAGGGTAGATTTAACGAAATAGCACCTAAAAATCAAGATTTAGAGAGATAAAATTTAGATAGGAGAATCTATAATGAGTAAACAAATATGGAAGCCAGGAACTTTTTTATATCCAATACCTGCAGTTATGGTATCTTGTGGTACAATGGAAAAATCAAATATTGTAACTGTAGCTTGGACAGGTATCTTAAATACAAATCCTGCGATGCTATATATAAGCTTAAGACCAACAAGATATTCATATACTATTATAAAAGAGCAAGGAGAGTTTGTAATCAACTTAACTACTGAAAAATTAGCATATGCAACAGATTGGTGTGGAGTAAAGTCTGGTAGAAATATAGATAAATTTAAAGAAATGCATTTAACAAAAGAAAAAGGTAATTTTGTAAAATGTCCTTTAATAAAGGAAAGCCCTGTGTCTGTAGAGTGTAAAGTAAAAGAAATAAAAGAATTAGGAAGCCATCATATGTTTATTGCAGAAGTGCTTGCTATTCATGCAGACGAAAGCTATATAGATGAAAAAGGTGCATTTGATATAAGTAAATGCAAATTGATTACATACAATAATGGAGGATATTATGCTTTAGGGAAAAAAATTGGTAAATTTGGTTTTTCAGTAGAAAAGAAAAAAACAAAATTAAAAAGAAGGAAAACAAAATAATAATTAAAAAATAAGTATATGTAAAAAAGTTTATTAAAAATCAATTTTATTAATAAATATAAGTAGAAAAATTTAAAAAAAGTTCAAGAAAAACATACATTTTTCTTGACTTTTTTGCTCATATATGATAAACTATTTTAGCGTATTGCTTAAAGGCATATGCTCACATCGTTTTTAAAAGTAAGCAAAGAAATTACGGAGGTGTATTTAAATGGCTGCAAAAGGACCAAGAGAACATATTACATTAGAATGTACAGAATGTAAAAGAAGAAATTACGTAACTTCAAAAAATAAAAGAAATGATACAGAAAGATTAGAAGTAGTAAAATATTGTAAATTCTGTAAAAAACGTACAACACATAAAGAAACAAAGTAGTAGGCTATTTTAGGAGGATCGAAATGGCAAAAGTAGAAAATAAAAAAGAAAAAAGACATTTTTTTAAAGATTTTAAAGCAGAATTAAAAAAAGTTATTTGGCCAACACCAAAACAAGTAGTAAATAATACAACAGCGGTTATTACTATTGTATTACTTACGGCTGTTATTGTGTTTGTATTGGATTTAGCTTTTGAAACATTGAATACACATGGAGTTGATACATTAAAAACTATAGTTAGTGGAAGAACTACTAATAATGTATTAGAAGATAATTCAATTAGCAATGAATTATATGAAAATGTACTAGAAAATAATACTATTTCAGAATAATGTGAAAAGTTATTAAAAGGAGGCTCTAAATAAATGTCTCAAAAAGAAAAAACATTAGAGGCCAAATGGTATGTGGTACATACCTATTCAGGATATGAAAATAAAGTAAAAACAGATTTGGAAAAAACTATTAAGAATAGAGAATTAGAAGATTTTTTCTTTGACATAGTTGTTCCTATGGAAGAACAAATTGAAATCAAAGATGGAAAAAGAAAAACTAATTTAAAAAAGGTATTTCCAGGTTATGTGTTAGTTAAAATGATAGTAACAGAAGAGTCATGGTATATCGTAAGAAATACAAGAGGAGTTACAGGGTTCGTTGGTTCAGGAGCAGATCCAATACCATTAACAGACGAAGAAATTAGAAACATGGGATTTGAAGAAACTCCTATTAATGTAGATTATGATATTAATGATTCTGTAAAAGTAATAAATGGACCATTAGTAGATTTTGTTGGAGTAGTACAAGAAATTAATAAAGAAAAACACAAAGTAAAGGTATTAATTTCAATGTTTGGTAGAGAAACTCCAGTAGAATTAGAATTTTCTCAAGTTCAGAAAGTTGTTTAGGTTTAAAGTTTGAAATCTGAATTTAAGGTCTAAAAATAAACTTTTACTAATAATTAGACTTACATATAAATTTGAAAACATAATTAGAGTATAATAAAACTTAAATACTCTAACAGTTAATTAAAAAATGAAATAAAGGTAGGTGAAAAAAATGGCAGAGAAAGAAATTACTAATGTAATTAAATTACAAATCGAAGCAGGAAAAGCTACACCAGCTCCACCAGTAGGACCAGCATTAGGATCAAGTGGTGTTAACATTATGCAATTTGTAAAAGAGTTTAATGATAGAACAGCAAACCAACCAGGTATGATAATTCCAGTTGTAATTACTGTTTATAAAGATAAATCATTTGAATTTATTACAAAAGTACCACCAGTTGCAGTATTAATTAAAAAAGCAATAAAAATTGAGAAAGGTTCTGGAAAACCAAACAAAGAAAAGGTAGCAACTATTACAAAGGAACAAGTAAAACAAATTGCTGAAACAAAAATGGAAGACTTAAATGCAGCATCAGTAGAAGCTGCAATGAGTATGGTAATGGGAACAGCTCGTTCAATGGGTGTTACTGTTACAGAATAGTTTTAAAAATGTGGGAGAATAGAAATATTCGTTATTTACCAAAGGAGGATTAAAATGAAAAAAGGAAAAAGATATGAAGAAGCTTCTAAGCTTGTAGATAGTACTAAATTATATGAAGCAAAAGAAGCAATGGAATTAATTGAAAAATTCCCAAAGGCAAAATTTGATGAAACAGTTGAATTACATGTAAAATTAGGAGTAGATTCAAAACATGCTGATCAACAAGTTAGAGG
>CANQRO010000092.1 GCA_947626205.1 uncultured Clostridia bacterium | reverse complement strand
GCACTTGCAAAAAAAGTAGTAGGAAAGACAGCGGTTGTTAAAAAATTTAATACATCAGCTTATTGTGCTTGTGTAAAATGTTGTGGTAAATCAAATGGAATAACATCGTCTGGTGCAAAAGCTACTAGTTGGTATACAGTTGCTGCAGGTAAGGGTTACCCAATTGGAACTATAATTTATATTCCATCTTTAAAGGACAAGCCTAACGGTGGTTGGTTCGTTGTACAAGATAGAGGTGGAGCAATCTCAAATAGTAAATTAGATATATTTATGGGAAGCCATGCACAGGCAATACAGTTTGGAAGAAAAACATTAGAATGTTATGTATATTATATGTAATTTAAAAAGCAAATAGAAAAACTATTTGCTTTTTTTAAGAAAATAGTAAAAATATAAGTTTATTAATTTATAAATAATATATGAATTTTAAAAGTTAAAATTACTACTAGGAAAGGAGGACATGTTAGTTTTAAACTGACATAATGTTGCAAATATGAAACTTATTTCTTGGAATGTTAATGGGTTACGTGCAGTATTAAAAAAAGGTTTTGAAGATTTCTTTTATAGTGAAGATGCAGATATTTTTTGCATCCAAGAAACTAAAATGCAAGAAGGACAAATTGAAGATTTCAACTTAAAAGGATATTTACAATATTGGAATAGTGCAGAGAAAAAAGGATATTCAGGAACAGCAATTTTTACTAAAAAAGAACCTAAATCTGTTAGCTATGGAATCGGAATTGAAGAACATGACCATGAAGGTAGAGTAATTACATTAGAATATGATAAATTTTATTTAGTAAATATATATACTCCAAATTCAAAAAGGGAATTAGAAAGATTATCTTATAGAATGGTTTGGGAAGATGAAATTAGAAAGTATTTAATAAATTTAAATAGTAAAAAACCAGTAGTAATGTGTGGTGACTTAAACGTAGCACATCAAGAGATAGATTTAAAAAATCCAAAAACTAACAGGGGAAATGCAGGTTTTACAGATGAAGAAAGAAGTAAAATGACAGAACTTTTAAATGCTCATTTTACAGATTCCTTTAGGTTTGTTTATCCAGAAAAAATATCCTATAGCTGGTGGTCATATATGGGTCATGCAAGGGAAAAGAATATTGGCTGGAGAATAGATTATTTTATTGTATCTGAAGATATAAAAGAAAGAATAAAAGATGCAAAAATATATGAAGATGTTTATGGAAGCGATCATTGCCCAGTAGGACTAGAAATAATATTATAAGTTAGGAGAAATATATGGAAAAGAAAGAAAGTAATAATAATAACGTATGGGGAAAAAGACTATATTGGTTTGTATATGCAGTAGTAGTAATTATAGTATACAAAACTTTAGACAATTTTAATGATATTACAAATTGGTTAAAAGGTATTTTTGAAGTATTAATGCCATTTATTATAGGTATATTGATGGCATATCTTTTCTATATTCCTTGTAGGAAAATGGAAAATGTATATAAAAAATCTAAAATGAAATTTATAAAGAAAAAAGCAAGAACATTAAGTGTAATTACAATTTATATTATTGCTTTTATTCTAATTATAATTGCATTTAATTTTATTATTCCAGCAATAGTAACAAGTCTTGCAGATTTAGCAACTAATATTGGTACATATTATCAAAATACAATAGAAGGGTTAAAAAACTTGCCAGAGGATTCTATTTTAAGACAAATTGATACTCAAAAAATTGCAGATGCATTAAATCAAATAAACATAGGGGAATACATTAATATTGATACTATTTTACAATATGCTAAAGGCGCAATAGGTGTTGCATATGGAATATTAGATTTCTTTGTTGCACTTATAGTTTCTGTATATATATTAATTGAACGTTCTGAAATTTTAGCATTTTTAAGAAAACTTACTAAAGCATTATTTAAAGAAAAAACATATGATGCAATAGAAAAATATTTTAACAATACAAATGCAGTATTTTTTAAATTTTTATCTAGCCAATTGTTAGATGCATTGGTTGTTGGAATTTTAACGGGAATTGCAATGGGAATATTAGGAGTAAAATATGCAGTATTATTAGGATTTTTAATAGGAATTTCAAATTTAATACCATACTTTGGTGCAATTGTAGGAGTACTTATATCAGTTATAATAACAATTTTTACAGGAGGAATTGGACAAGCTATCTGGATGGCAATTGTAGTAATAATTTTACAACAAATAGATGCTAACATAATAAATCCTAAGATAGTAGGAAACTCACTAAAAATAAGTCCTTTATTAGTAATATTTGCAGTAACATTGGGAGGAGCATATTTTGGAATATTAGGTATGTTCTTAGCAGTACCAGTGTTTACAGTTTTAAAAATTATTGTAGATGACTATATAGAATATAAGATAAAAGCTAAGGTATAGAAAACAAAGAAAGCGTCCTAAACTAGGACGCCTTCTTTGTTTTAAATTTTCATTTTCTTAATTTTTTTAATTTCGGAATCTAATTTATTTAATATATCTAAGCGGACTATCTTTGCTTGTTTATATTCTTCTAAAACAGTTTTAAAATTAGCAATAGTTTCACCTTCGCGTAAAAGCATGCTAATTCCATTTTCGTAATATGTTTTATCTTTATCGCTTTTGCTATTTTGCATTTTTTCGAAATATTTATTTATTTGTAGCAATCTTTCTATATTTTCGTCTAAATATTCAATATAACTGCTAACACAATATTTTTCATACTCTGTATCATCTATTATTACTTTAAATAGTGCTTTTAAAATTTTAGGATTAATTTTACCATATTTTGATTTTGGAATGCTTGGTTTTGCTTCATTAGCTAAAATTTGAAGAGCATCAGATGAACTTGTTTTTTTGCTTTGAGGAGTTGCGTCATCTATTAAAATTTTAAGAGTTTCTGAAATATCGATGTGAGATTTATATTGACGTTTACTAACTATAGCATCGAACTCATCTGCAACACGAATAATTTGCCCTTCAATAGGAATATCTTTTTTAGTTAAACCATTTGGATAACCACTACCATCTAAAGCCTCATGGTGATAAATTGTTCCTGCAGCATATGGGCGAAGTTCTAGATCTTTCATACATATATTATACCCAATTGTGGTATGAGTTTTCATTACTTCGAATTCTTCATCTGTTAAAGAAGATTGCTTTTGTAGTATATTAGCAGGAATAAATTGTTTTCCAATATCATGTAAATATGCGCAAATAGTACAATAAACAGTAAATTTAGTAGGAGCGTTCAAATATTCACAAATACGGCAAGTTAAGTTAGCAACATTTTCAGAATGTTGTCTAGTAAAATTATCTAATCTATCAAGCATACCTAGTTGATAACGCATTGAATTATTTAAGTTATAGGATCTCAAATTTGTTTTACTATAAAAATCTATTTTTTGTTCTTTCATTTATTTATCTCCTTTTCTTAAGTAAAATAATAACATAAAAGGGCTAATAAAGTAAAGAATTTTTATGATGGACTTTTTGAATATTTTAAAATGAGGTGAAAAAATTCATGCAGTACTTTTAATTAAAGTACTGTATTCAAGAAATAAAAATTATATAAATTAATTAAAATAAAAAAATAATATCAAG
>CANQRO010000091.1 GCA_947626205.1 uncultured Clostridia bacterium | reverse complement strand
AGAATAAGCAGTACAGAACCTAATTTGCAAAATATTCCAACAAGAGTAGAAGCAGGTAAAAAGATACGTAAAGCTTTTAAACCAAGTAGTGGATGTATTTTCCTAGATGCAGATTATTCTCAAATTGAATTAAGAGTGCTTGCTCATATTTCAGAAGATGAACATATGATAAAGGCATTTGAAAATGATGAAGATATTCACAAAGAAGCGGCTTCAAAAGTATTACACATACCAATAGAGGAAGTAACAAAAGAAGAAAGATCAAAAGCCAAAGCTGTTAATTTTGGAATAGTTTATGGAATAAGTGATTTTGGATTAGCAGAACAAATAGGAGTTTCTAGAAAAGAGGCAAAGCAATATATTGAACAATATTTAGAAGAATATAGTGGTATTAGAAATTTTATGAAGAATATTGTAGAAGAAGCAAAACAAAAAGGATATGTTGAAACATTATTCCATAGAAGAAGAACTTTACCAGAACTTAAATCTAGCAGCTATGTTGTAAGGCAATTTGGAGAAAGAGCAGCAATGAATACACCAATACAAGGAACAGCAGCAGATATTATGAAAATTGCTATGATAGATGTATCAAACAAGCTAAAAGAGCGAAATTTAAAATCTAAAATAGTATTACAAGTTCATGATGAATTGTTATTGGATACATTAATTGAAGAAAAGGATGAAGTGGCCAATATTTTAAAAACATCAATGGAAAATGCAGTAAGTTTAAAAATACCTCTAAAAGTAGAACTATCTGAAGCAGCCAATTGGTATGAAGCAAAATAGAATTATATGAATGAATAAGTAATAAATTCATACAAAAGAAAAATGCGTTATATTTAAATAGATAAAATAATTATCAAGAAATATGCGAGAATGGAGAGAAAAGTATTGCAAAAAAAATAAAAAAAGATTGATTTTAATTTCTGTTATAATAGTAGTTTTAATATTATTGTTTGGAGTATTTAGAATACAAAATGTAATATTAAAAAAGATTTATCCTAAAAAATATTCTGAACTTGTATATCAATTTGCGGAAGAATATAATGTAGATCCATTACTTATATTTGCTATTATAAAAGCTGAAAGTAACTTTAATCCTAATGCTGTATCATCAAGTGGTGCAATAGGTTTAATGCAATTAATGGATGCAACAGCTAAAGAAACAGCACAGAAATTAAATGAAAATTTTATACAAAAGTCTTCGTTGTATAATCCAGAGCTAAATATTAAATTAGGAACTAAATACTTTGCAGATTTATTAAGTAAGTATAATAACAATCTTCCATTATCTTTAACTGCATACAATGCAGGGATAGGTACTTTACAAAGATGGATTAATGATGGTACTATAGAAAAAGATGGAAGTAATATAGAGAATATACCATATAAGGAAACAAATAATTACGTAAGAAAAATTTTAAGAGATTATAGAATTTATCAAAATTTATATAAGAAGTAAGGGAGAATTAAAATGGCAATATTAGTTACAGGTGGAGCGGGCTACATTGGAAGTCATACAGTTGTAGAATTGTTAAATACAGGTAAAGAAGTAGTTATAATAGATGATTTTTCAAATAGTAAACAAGAAGTTTTAAATGCTATAAGAGAAATAACTAAAAAAGACTTTAAATTTTATGAAATTAATTATTTAAATAGAGAAGCATTAGAAAAAGTATTCGAAGAAAATAAAATAGAAGCAGTTATGAATTTTGCAGGTTTTAAAGCAGTAGGAGAATCTATTAAAAAGCCAATAGAGTATTATACAAATAATGTATCTGGAGCATTAGTTCTATTAGATACTATGAGAAAATATGGAGTAAAGACATTTGTATTTAGTTCATCTGCTACAGTATATGGAGATCCAGAAAAAATTCCGATTACAGAGGAATGTAAAACTGGAGAAACAACCAATCCATATGGAACTTCAAAATTATTTATTGAACAAATCTTAAAAGATTTATATGTATCAGATAATAGTTGGAATATATGTATTTTAAGGTATTTTAATCCAGTGGGAGCACATGAAAGTGGACTAATAGGAGAAGAACCACAAGGTATTCCAAACAACCTTATGCCATATGTAGTAAGAGTAGCAGCAGGAACTTTAAAAGAATTATCTGTGTTTGGAAATGACTATAATACACCTGATGGAACAGGCGTAAGAGACTATATACATGTTGTAGATTTAGCTAAAGGACATATAAAAGCATTAGAAAAATTAGAACGAGAGCAAAAAGGATTATATATATATAACCTAGGAACAGGAAATGGCTATAGTGTACTAGATATGGTAAAAGCCTTTGAAAAAACAACAGGAAAATCGGTAGCATATAAAATAACAGAAAGAAGGCAAGGAGATATAGCAACATGCTATGCAGATCCTACGAAGGCAAAACAAGAACTCGGATGGGAAGCAAAATTAGGCATAGAAGAAATGTGTAGAGATTCTTGGAACTATATAGAAAGACATAAATAAGAAGAATTATTCTATTTAATATATAATCTTCTATATATAAAATTAAAATTACTAAGATAAGAATAAAGTGAACTAAAATTGTTGAACAAAGAAGTTTAGCAATTTGAGTTCATTTTTATTGTAAAAATTAACATAATGTGATAAAATGTAGAAACAATATTTTTTAAAATTAGAAAGGAGAAATACAATGAGAACTAGGAGAAATACAATGAGAACTATTATTTTGCGGAGGAACGGAAAACAAGATAACTTATATAATGTTCTCAACGACGTTGCAATCTTTGAAGAAGTAATTATAGGAGAAGAAAAATTATATAGACTTAAATCTCCTAAATTGCAGGAAAAAAAGTTGCATGTAAACGATGGGCTTACTACCACTTTTACGGTGCTGGCAAATCATCAATTATTATTAGGTTATAATGAAAGAGAAGAAGTTATAATGGCTTATGATGCATCATCCAATAAGACATTAATGACTGCGTATCATCATTTAGAGTTTCAAGAGTATGCGGGAGCTCTCTTTGTTAAAGACATTAACGAGGAGGGTGAAACCAAAAGAATTTATAGTTTTAAAAATTGTACTTGGATCTTTGCGCACATTAATCGCTTTATGCTGTTAGGCAAGTCCTACACAACTGATAATGATCATCTGGAGTTATTAAAACTTGAAGGAAACATTTTTATAAAAGATTTGAATAAATCTAACAAAACAAGATTTATTTATGACTTAAGCAGCAGTGAAATAATTTATAGTTGTGGTCTTGACGATTTGGAAGTTATAAGTCTCGATAAAAGCTTATTTGTAATTTATTTTGATGAAAACAGAAATATAAAAATGTTTTATGATCTCAGAACCAAAGAGCGGAAGGAGTCTGGAGATGATTGTTACTTTACGATTGTAGAGTGTCTTTCAAGTTACTTTATTGATAAAGTTAGCTCCAACGGAAAAATTTTGGAAATCTATCATATCAGAAGTAATCAAAAATATGACTTAATAAATCCGAAATATGATCATTTAGAAAGATGTGTATTCGATGGAAAAGTATTTATCAATGATGTCGATGAAAATGGTAAAGTTAAGCGGTATTATAACTCGATATGGACAGAGGGTTCATTGTATTAAAAGGCAAATCTCTTAAT
>CANQRO010000090.1 GCA_947626205.1 uncultured Clostridia bacterium | reverse complement strand
TTGTTTTAATTGTCCACTAATAGATTTTTGATTACAGAATGTGCAATCATTCGGACATCCTAAATGTGGTACAAAAATTGGAATAATAAATTGTTTTTTTTCTTTCATGTTGTTGCCTCCTTTTTTATTGCATAGCTAGCATAGCAATTCTTGCTGCTTCCATTTCAGCATTTTTCTTAGATTTTCCATTTCCTTTTGCAAGTACTTTTCCATTACATTTTACTTGTGCTGTAAAAGTTTTATCATGATCTGGTCCTACTTCTTTTACAATTTCATATTGAATTAATACTTCTCCATGAAGTTGTAATTTTTCTTGTAGTACGGTTTTATAATCTTTCATTCCTACACTTTTACTAGATATATTAACCGCTTCTTTTAGATTACTTAAAATAAAGTTCTTTACTGTTTCTAAATTTGAATCCAAATACATTGCAGCAATTACTGCTTCTACGCTATCTGCTAAAATAGCTATTCTTCCTTTTCCACGGTTTGCAATTTCACTTTTCCCTAAATATAAAAAATCACTAAAATTAAGCTTTAAAGCTACTTTATAAAGACTTTCTTCACACACCACACTAGCTCTAACTTTAGTCATTTCTCCTTCTTTTAAGAAAAAATAGTTATTATATAGATATTCACTAATAACAAACTCTAAAATAGCATCTCCAAGAAATTCTAGCTTTTCATTACTTGAAATGTTTCTCTCATTTGCATAGGAAGTATGTGTTAAAGCATTTTTTAAAAGTTCTTTATTTTTAAATGTATATCCTATTGTATGTTCAAACTGGTCTAATGGCATTTTACTTCTCCTTTTTTTAATATGTTTATATTATAACCTAAAATAAAAAAAAGAGCAAGAAAAAAGGAAAGGTAAATTCCTTTCCTATACGTTTTCTTTTATGTATTCAACTACATCACCAACAGAAACTACTTTTTCAGCATCTGCATCTGGAATTTCTAAATCAAATTCTTCTTCTAATGCCATAATTAATTCGACAATATCTAGTGAATCTGCTCCTAAATCATCTATAAAAGATGCTTCCATTGTTACGGTATTTTCAGCTACTCCTAATTGTTCTACAATAATCTCCTTTACTTTATCAAATATTTCTTCTGAACTCATATCTATTAAGTTCACCTCCTCTCAAGTAATATACAGCTTATCATTTACACAATAATATATGTTTATATAAATGTCAAGTACTTTTTTTATTTTTCTTCAATAGTTTTTTCTTCTTTATTTAGATCTGATTCAAAATGTTCTATCATTTTTTCTACAGCTTTATTTTCTACGAATTGTTCTGCTTGTTTAATTGTAAATTCAAATAGCTTTTCATCGCTACTACCATGTGCTTTTACAACTGGTTTCTTTACTCCTAAAAATAATGCTCCACCATACTCTTTATAATCCATTGCCTTTTTTAATGAATTAATTGATGGTAATGCGGGTAAACTTCCAATCATAGTAAATACATTTTTCTTAATACTCTCTACTAATGTTCTTTTTACTAATTTTCCTACACCTTCAACCGTCTTTAAAAATACATTTCCAGTAAATCCATCTGCTACTAATATATCTAATTTTCCAGAAAATGCATCTCTTCCTTCTACACTACCTACAAAATTTAAATTTAGTCTTTCTGCATTTTCTTTTATTAAATGATATGATTCACGAATTAAATCATTACCTTTTGTTTCTTCTGTTCCAATGTTTAATAATCCTACTGTTGGACTTTTGGTTCCAAACGTATTTGTTAAATATATACTTGCCATTTGTGCGAATTGTAAAAGGTTAATTGGTTTACAATTCGTATTTGAACCACAATCTATTAATAATAATCTACCTTTATATGCTGGTAAAATTCCAGCTAGTGCAGGTCTATCTATTCCCTTAATTCTTCCTACTAATAATGTAGCACCAGTTAATAATGCTCCAGAATTTCCTGCAGAAATAAATACATCACCCTTCCCTTCTTTTAGTAAATTGAATCCAACTACCATAGAAGAATCTTTTTTATGCTTTATTGCCTGTGTTGGAATATCACACATTTCTATAGTTTCACTTGTATGATGTATACTTAATCTATCTGATATTTCTTTAATATCATCTTTACCATAAAATTCTTTTATTTTTGCATTAATAACATTTTTATTTCCAATTAACACTACTTCTGATTTAATATCCTTTATTGCTTTTACAGCACCTTTTATGTTTGCATCTGGTGCATTATCTCCGCCCATTGCATCTAATAGTATAACCATATTTTTCCTCCGATTTTTTCGTTTTTTATATTTATATTGATAGTGTAATCATTTTATTATTTATTTTTTTAAATTGCAATACCTTTTGACCAAATAGTCGTAAATAGGTAACAAAAGGGTAACAAAAAAACAATACCAAGTTTTATATAGCTTGGTATTGCTTCATTTTACTAAACTTCCATAATAATTGGTAAAATCATTGGATTTCTTTTTGTTTTTTGATATATATAGTCTCTTAATGTATCTTTTACATTTGATTTTATTACAGACCATTCTTTTATATGTTTTCTTTCGCATTTTTCAATTTCATCTCTGATTACACTTTTTACATCATCCATCAAGTTTTCAGATTCTCTTACATAAACAAATCCTCTTGAAATAACATCTGGTCCTGCTATTACCTCTCCTGAAGCTGAATCCATAGTTAAAACAATAACTATTAAACCATCTTGTGATAAATGTTGACGGTCTCTTAATACAATATTTCCAACATCGCCAACACCCAATCCATCTACTAATATTCTACCAAATGGAACTGTTCCTGTTAGTTTTGCATCATTTTCTGATAATTCAAGTATTCTTCCATTAGTCATTATAAATGTATTTTTAGAATCTATTCCCATTTTTTTAGCAGTTTCTATATGTGCTATTAATTGACGATATTCACCATGCACTGGTATAAAATATTTTGGTCTAACTAATGCAAGCATTAATTTTTGTTCCTCTTGGCAAGCATGTCCAGATACATGAACATCTTCCAAAGCACTATATACTACTTCTGCTCCAATTTTCATTAAATCATCTATTACTTTTGACACAAATTTCTCATTCCCTGGAATTGGATTTGCTGAAATAATAACTAAATCATTTGGTGTAATAGTTACTTTTTTATGCTCTCCTGATGCCATTCTTGTTAAAGCAGACATAGTTTCTCCTTGACTTCCTGTAGTAATAATAACTAATTGGTCATCGGTGTATTTATTAATTTCATCTATATCTATAAACACATTATTTGGCACATCAATATATCCAAGTTCAATAGCAGTTGTAATCATGTTAATCATACTTCTACCACATATAGCAATTTTTCTACCGTATTTAACTGCAGAATTAACAATTTGTTGTACACGGTGTACATTGGATGCAAATGTAGCAACAACAATTCTTTTAGTGCAGTTTAAGAATAACTTTTCAAAGACTTCTCCAACTGTGCTTTCAGACATTGTATAACCTTTTCTTTCGCTATTTGTACTATCTGACATTAATGCTAATACGCCTTCATTACCAAGTTCTGCAAGCCTACCAAAATCCATTCTTTCATCATCTATTGGAGTGTAATCTATTTTAAAATCTCCAGTATGAACTACTACACCAACTGGTGTATGAATTGCTAGTGCTACAGCATCTGGAATACTATG
>CANQRO010000089.1 GCA_947626205.1 uncultured Clostridia bacterium | reverse complement strand
ATAAATCCAATGATAGCAAGCATTGCTATGGTACTTAGCAGTATTACAGTTATATTAAATGCTTTAAGATTAAGAAATATTAAATTAAATTAGATATGTTATTATATAAAGAGCAAGTAATTATATTGATAATTATTTGCTTTTTTGCTATAATTATTAATCATATAGTTAAAAAAATTATTGACATGGAGGGGAAAATGAAGATAATCAATTTTGAAGAAAAATATAGAGATGATATGATTTATATGGTTTTGAGCGCTAAAAATGCCTTAGGAAGAGTTCCTAAATTAAACGAGGATTTACTAGATATAAAATCTAATTACTTTGATAAAGGACAGCAATTCTGGATTGCTTTAGACGAATTCGATAGAGTAATTGGGTGTATAGGTACAAAATTAGATGAAGAAGGAAATATGTTTTTATCTAGATTATATGTAAAATTTGATTTAAAAAGGCATGGTATAGGCAGTAAGCTATTGGAAGTAGCAGAAAACTATATTAAGGAAAAAGGATATAAAGAAGTACATGTACATCTCGGAAAAGATTATTTAGAAAGCCATATATTTTACCCTAAGCATGGTTACAGTGAATATAAAGAGTTATATTTAAAGAAAAATTTATGATACTATATATAAATTATAATAAAAATAATAAACAAACTGGTTTGAGATTAATTAAATATTTTCTCAAACCAGTTTTTCATATAAAAAAGCAAATCATCTAATGAATATAAACTTTCATTTCTAAAATATCTTATAATTTCTGCTAGTATTCCATTCATAAAGAAAGAAACATTAAGTTCTAGATATTTATCTTTGTACATGTTTTTTAGAACATCATAGATTTTTTGACTAGCAATCTTCTTTAGTTTTTCTAATACTAAAAGAGATTCATTTGCAGATAATAATAGTTTATAAGTTCCTTCATTTTCCTTTAGGCAGATTATAATATTATCAAAATAGTTTTCAATATCTTGTTTTGAATTCAATTTTAAGTCATCACTACATAAAAGTTCAATTGTTTGTAGCTGATAGTCATGAGCAACTTCATATATATTATCATAATGCGTATAAAAGGTACTTCTGGTTAATCCAGCTCTTTTAACTAGTTCTGTAACAGTTATTTTATTTAATTGCTTTTTTTCATTAATTAATTCCGCAAAAGCTTTTTTAATTAAATTTCTTGTTTTTACAGAAGATGAATTTATACATTGTACTTTCATAATTTAATCCTTTCAATTAAAAATTGACATGAGGTATTATAGCATAGTTTAGTAAAAAAATAAAGACAATTTTAGCAAAAATGTATAAATTTAGACACTTTCGTTAACTTTATACTTCCATTAAAATATTAAGAATAGTATAATATAAAAAATAAAAAAGAAAGGAAGCAATATATTGAAAAAAATTACAGATTTTATTATAAACAAAAGACATCTCATTTTGTTTTTATTTATTATTTTTACCATAATATCGGCAGTATTATCATCAAAAGTAAAAATAAATTATGATATAGCTGAATATTTACCAGATACTTCAGAAACCAGAATTGGTATGGATATTATGGAAAGAGAATTTGCTGGCACTGAAACAAGTACTCTAAATCTAATGTTTGAAAATTTACTAAATGAAGAAAAATTAGAAATAAAAGAAAATTTAGAATTAGTAGATGGAGTGGAAAGTGTAGATTACGATAATACCGAAAGCTATAATAAAGACAACTATACCTTATATGTTATTACAGTAGATGATAAATCAGATTCAAAAATAGCAGCCAATGTATATAATGAAATAATAGAAAAATACAAGGATTATACTATTTATACAAGTGGAGACATATCCGAAAGTAATAAAACAGTATTACCATTCTGGATTATTGTACTTGCAGTGCTTAGTGCTTTAGTTATACTACTAATAATGTGTGAATCCTATGTAGAACCATTTCTATTCTTAGCATCTATATTAATGGCAGTAATTTTAAATAAAGGTACAAATATTATATTTAACAATGTGTCCCATATTACGAATTCGATAGCAGCAATATTACAAATGGCGTTATCAATGGATTATTCAATAATGCTAATGAACAGATACGATCAAGAAAAGAAGACGGAACAAGATAATGTAAAAGCAATGAAAAACGCCTTACATAAAGCTTTGTTAGCTATATCAAGTAGCTCTGTTACAACTATTGTTGGACTTTTAGCATTAATATTTATGAGCTTTAAAATTGGAAAAGACTTAGGATTTGTTTTAGCAAAGGGAGTACTATTTAGTTTGATTTGTATATTCTTTGTACTTCCAGATTTAATATTAATGTTTGATAAATGGATAGTAAAAACAAAGAAAAAAAGTCCAAAAATTAAATTAAATAAATTAGGAAGTTTAAGTTACAAAATAAGATTTGCTTTAGTTCCACTATTTCTTATAGTATTTATTACAAGCTTTTTATTAAAAGGAAATTTGGGTATTGATTATACAGATTCACAATCAGATAAAATAGGTGAAGTATTTTCTGAAAATAATCAAATCGCTGTTATATATAAAAATGAAGATGATGAAAAAATTTCTAAGTATTTAGAACAACTTGAAAATAGTGAAAAAATAGATGAAGTCTTAGCTTATGGAAATACAATTAATCAAAAACTTACATTTGATAACTTAAACAATAAATTAAATGATTTAGGCTCTGATACTACCATAGAAGATTATTTATTAAAAATAGTATATTATGATTACTACAATCAAGATGAAAATAATAAAATGACATTTGATGAGTTTATAAATTTTATTGAAAATGAAGCATATAACAATGAAAAGACAAATGAAAAAATTAATGATAAAACAAAGAAAGATATTACAAGATTAAAAAATTTTGTTACGGCATCTTCTATAAATAAGAAAAGAACATCAAATGATATAGCAAGTATATTGGAAATAGATAAGAGCAAGATAGATAATATTTATACTTATTATTTGTCTAAGAACAATAACACAAAACTAACTTTAAATGAATTCACAAATTTCATGAACAAAGATGTTTTAACAGACAAAAAATATAAAGATAAAATTGATTCAGAAAGTAAAAATAAGTTAAATACTTTATCCAAATTTACAAACAAAGAAACAATACAGAATAAAATAACAAGTAGTGAAATGGCAAAAATCTTTGGAATTGATAATAAACAAATGACGGAATTGTTTCAATATTATACTCTTGTGAATGATATTGATGTAAAATTAACAATTTCAGAATTTTCAAATTTTGTATTAAATAATGTATTAACTAATAGTAACTATGCAAGTAGTTTTAATAATGAAATGATTGAAAGCATTAAATTATTATCAACATTTAGCAACTTAAATACAATTAATAAATCTATGAATTCTAAAGAATTATCTAAGTTGTTTGATATAGATGAAACTAAAACAAATCAAATTTTATTGTTAAAATACAGTAGTGAAAAAAATGATAGCAAACATACAATACTAGAATTTGTTGAAAATGTTAATAATATTAAAAAGAATACACATTATTTAGATAATTTAGATACAACTGGGTTAGAAAAAATAATGACAAACACAGAAATATTAAATGATAAAACTCAGTATACAGCTATTGAAATGTCAAAAATATTAGGGATAGATATAAACAAGATATATCAAATATATAATTTAATTGATTATATAACAGGAAATATA
>CANQRO010000088.1 GCA_947626205.1 uncultured Clostridia bacterium | reverse complement strand
CATAAGATTACCCTATGCTTTAAACAATAAAATACTGCTTAAAAATTATTGTTTAAAAATTTACTTCTTTACTACTTCAATTTTACTACTTCTAATTTTTACTACTACTATTTTACTTTTTAAAGCCTTGGCAATAAAAAGTTATAACCTTTATTTCTAAATTACAGCATCTCCTCCTTACTAATCTATATTATAAGTAGTTATTATGACCGGAAAAATTAAGTGGCAACTTTTTTTTATACTACTCAATACTACATCTATTTAATAACTACCTATAACCAAAAATTAAATGTGCCCCGCTTGCCTCGCACCGTAAAGGCGCGTAGACAAGCGATTGTCTAAAGCAACACTTTGTGGCTTATTCTTTCCTCTAAGCCTGATCTTCCCAAGTAATCCGATACTTATTGCCCGACAGTTTTTTATTTTCTTTTAAAAAGACATTTGGCTTGTCCAATTGTCTTTTCCTTTCTTATTGCATAAAACAACTCTTTTTGTTATTATTTTTTTGAAACTATACAATACAAAGGAGTTGTTTTATGTTTAAATTATATGATAATTATCTTTCTTTTGTAAAGAATTTTCATTCTTTTTTCTCTTCTTTTTCTAATCAGAAAACTTTTCTTAACTTTCTTCCTAATTTCTTATTCGGTTTAATTAATTCTGAATCTATTACTCTTTCTGATATTGCTTTAGCTATTGTTCCTTTACACAATGATATTTTACTTTCTTCTATTGAACGCCGTTGTTCTCGTTTCTTAAATAATCCCAATTTCTCTATTCATAATATTTTTGATTCTATTATTGTTGATGTCCTTTCTAGGTTTAAAAACTCTCATCCTGACACCAATCGTTTCTTTATTTCTTTTGACCATATGTTTGTTCAAGATAAGCATACTATTTTATTATTTTCTCTTCGTATTGGTAAACAAGGTATTCCTATTTATTTTAAATTATTCCCTGGTCAATTTTCAAAACACCATGGCGATGCTTTTAAATCTAAAAATATTTTGGCTGGTATCTCTTATTGCCATAACTTAATTAAATCTTTTTTTCCTGATTCCGAAATTGTCTTTCTTGCTGACCGTTGGTTTGGAAACCTTTTTAATCTTATGAACTTTATTGATTCTTTAGGTGATATCTTTGTCTTTCGCTGTAAAAAGAATATGAAAGTTTTCTTCTTTGATAAAAAAGAAGGTCATAAAATTTGGATTCCTATTGATCATTTACCTCATTATGTTCATCACTCTGCTTTATTTCATAATTTAGAATTCACTTCTTCTAAATATATTTACAATCTTGCTTATTGTCAAAGCAAAAATCATAAAGAATCTTGGCTTCTTATTACTAATGGCAGACCTAAAATGGCTAAAGGGTTTTATGGTTATCGTTTTGGTTCTATTGAATTTATTTTTAAATCTCAAAAAACTAATGGTTTTTATTTAGAAGAAACTAAAGTTCTTAAACATCATGCTTTTGATAATCTTTATTCTCTTGTTTGTCTTGCCAATCTTTATTTAACTTGTTTAGGTTCTGATATTTCTAAAAATCGTTCTTGTTATAAAAGTATTGGTTTTAGAGATACTCGTATTAATTCTAAAACAAATAACTACTATCGTATTAAATCTAGGTTTAGGAGTGGTCTTATTTTATTTAAACTGGCTTTAAATTCTTCCAAATATTATCGTATTCCTTTTACATTTACTCTCTATGACTCTTAAATTTTCATTTTTTTCTAGTTTTATATTTGCTTTGCTAATTGCAAATTTTTTGTTATGTCTTATTTGTCTTCTTATATTTAAAACAGACCAAATTAGTTCTCCTATGGTCGAACTTTTTGGTCTATTTTTTCTTTTATTTACTTGGATTTTCAAAAACTGTCGGTCACCAAGTAATCCGATATGGGTTGTCCCTTTCTCCTTTTCCTGAGGCAATCTCTGTGCTAGACTTCAGATAGAAGGATGGGCGGACCGCAAGGTAGTAGTACACATTGTAGCTGAAGACGTGCCCGCTGCTATACACAATGGACGCATTGACCGAATTGTCGGCTAGACGGGTGATTGTCCATTCGAATGTACTTATAGACATCCAGTTATTATTTTTTACATCATTTAATCTGTAATCTTGACTACTACTGCTATCATATAACTTTATTGTCCAATTTTCTGGGCTTGCTGCATATCCATAGTCACTTACATACATTAGTCCTATCTTTGCTTTATGTGTTTTATCTAATTCATCACTATATCCTGCATTTTTGCCACCATCTGAACTTACTATTTCATTTTGATAAGCTGTTGACACTGTTTGATTGTTTGCTATATTTGACCATGTATTCCCTGCTGTTATCCATTCGTGGTCTGCTATTAATTTGTCTGTATCTATTCCTTTTGTTGTTTTTAAATATGTATTTAGATAATACCCATTTAAGTTTTTTTCATTTAAGTTACTATCTTTCCATAAGTTTTTAATGTTTTCACTATAACTTGTTCCTTTACTTGAATCCCAGTAGTATTCATTTCCGATTCCATAATAAGCTCCTGTCTCATCTGTTCCTAACTGTTCTGATGTCGCTACACTCGCTTTGATTAATTTCATTTCGTAGTCATTATATTTATTTTTAAATAATCCTATTATTCTATATAAATCTTCATTTGTTGTACATTGTTTTGGAGTATCTCCTTCTACTGTTTGATTATCTAAGCATACATAGTTATTTACCTTTGTACTTGCGCCACTAAAACGATAGGACTCATCATTAGCATCTATTACTTTTCCACTATCATCTTTTATTGTTCCATTATGATATAATAATGTATCTTCTTCGGCATTGGCATATAATTTTGCTGCAATCATTTCTTCTTGTTGAATTATTATTCTTGCTTCAAATTTCTTTCCTGTATTTAATTCTTGATCTATATTTTGAAACCATTTAAATGTTACTCTTATTTTCCATTCATCTGTTTCTGTTTCTTCTTCTCCTGTTGTTATTTGAATTGGATATTCACTCTTTAATGCATATAACCCTTTCCTTAATGTGGTTATATCATAGCCTCCTACTTTATCTTCTCCTTCTATTTCTAAATTCTTTGGAAATAAATTTGCATAATAATTTCCTAGTCCTTCTATTTTTTCTGTTACTTCTTTGTCATCCGGATCTATTATTGTTAAATATAATTCTGGTTCGGGTGTATATCCATCTAATTCATTGTTGCTTATTGCTTTTTCTTTTTCTTCTTTTGTTAAAAATGTTTTTGTTTCTTCTTCTTTTTTATAACTTGAATATTCAAAATCATTTTGGATTACTTGTAAATATATATTATATGTATATAAATCCGATTCTTCTGTTGTATCATTTTTAGTTAAAGTTGCTGTTGCTGTTGTTTCTCCTTTTTGATCTGACCCGCCTTTTTCTCCAAAGTTTTCTATATTTGCATTAAAGGTTATTTCATCTCCTACTTCAAATGTTAATTTATCTGTTGTTCCCGTTTTTGCAGTTATATCAAATGATTTACCTTCTCCCGTTTGAGCTTGGAAATAGGCATATGTTACTCCTGCTACTACTATTAATAATGTTAATACTCCTACTGCCATTAATATTAAACTTTTTCTTTTGTTCTCTTCTTTCATTCTTTTCCTCCATCAAATACCCTGTATTCTCCCTAATTATATATATATATATGATTGCAACCCATAAACACCAATTTTATATTTTTTTAAATTAAAATTTACAAAATTTAACA
>CANQRO010000087.1 GCA_947626205.1 uncultured Clostridia bacterium | reverse complement strand
TTAGCAATAGCTATAAGAGCTTTTTCATCTGCGTGTGCAGATTGTGCAGCTATATTCCAAACTACATACCAACGTGAATTTGATAATTCTGTAATAACGTTACCAGTAGCAGCTGGGTTTTCACATATACTTGTTGCAATCTCTGTTGCCCAAGTCGTACTGCTTGAAATCTCAGCACATTGCTTAGCAATAGCTATAAGAGCTTTTTCATCTGCGTGTGCAGATTGTGCAGCTATATTCCAAACTACATACCAACGTGAGTTGAATAATTCTTTAATAACGTCACCAGTAACAGCTGGGTTTTCACATATACTTGTTGCAATCTCTGTTGCCCAAGTCGCACTGCTTGAAATCTCAGCACATTGCTTAGCAATAGCTATAAGAGCTTTTTCATCTGCGTATGCAGATTGTGCAGCTATATTCCAAACTGCATACCAACGTGAATTTGATAATTCTGTAATAACGTTACCAGTAGCAGCTGGGTTTTCGCATATACTTGTTGCAATCCTTGTTGCCCAAATCGCACTGTTTGAAATCTCAGAACATTGCTTAGCAGCTGTTAAAAGATGTTCTTCCGTTGCATAGTCACAAGTGACTACATCATTCCAGTCTTCATAGTAATTAGATTGGAGTTGAGTTGTTAGATAATTCAACATATCATTTGTAACAGCTCTAGTTGCACTTTCACTCAGCTTTTCTGGAGTTTCACTTTCAGATATCTCAGTTAGTGCTTCTGACAATGTAACATCTGGAGTAGTTGACTGCATGTTGCAAATTTGATCTTTTAACTGAGAAAGTTCCGATTGAAGATTATCTACTTCTTGCCGAAGTTCTGCAACTTCACTACTACTGGAACATCCAGCTAGTGACATGATTACTATCAAAGTAATCAGAATTAATGCGATGACTCTTTTCATAGTTTTTTCCTCCTATAAAATTAGGTGTTGAATAGATTTATATAGGACAAACTGACATTACTGTCAGATTAACCAGGAAATTGATGTTTACCCATCCTATAAACATATATATTATAACTCATTTTACATAATTTTTTAAGTTCTACATATACCTCTTATTAATTTAATTGTAAGCTTAGATTTTAGGTTTGATGAAAAGTTGGAATTTGTTTTTATAAAAAAATCAGATATAATTATTTTGTAAAACAATTGAAATTATAGTAAATTTATGATATAAATAAGAAAAAATTAATAGAATATACTATTCAGTATAAAAAAAACAAATTATTGAATATTGTAATATATCGCCAACAGATATAATTAATAAAAGAATATATGAAATAGTTAAAGATAAATTATACATAAAACCATGGAGGTAATGAAAATGAAGATATTAATTATTTGTAGTAAAGCATTTTATAAAGATATAGCTCCTATAAAAGAAACTTTGGAAAAAATGGGACACATAGTTGAATTACCAAATTCTTATTATGAACCAGATGCTGAAAAGAAAAGTTGGGATTTAGGTCAAAAAGAACATGCAGAATTTAAAGCGAGAATGTTTAAAATGAGCGAAGAAAGAATTGCAAAAATGGATGCTGTTTTAACTTTAAATTTTGATAAGAACGGAAAGAAGAATTATATTGGTGGCGCAACTTTTATAGAAATTTATGAAGCATTTATGAAGAACAAGAAGATATATTTATATAATGATATTCCAGAAGGAATGCTATATGATGAAATATCAGGATTTTCTCCAATAATAATACATGGGGATTTGAGCTTAGTGAATTAAGTTTAAGAGTAGACTCAGTTCTACTCTTTTTTGTAAGATATCATCGGGTGTTTGTTAATATTAAAAATCACCGTCCTCATTGACAAAAAAACTATTGAAAAGAATTTACTGCTATGTTATAATACTTACATATTGGGGTATCGCCAAGCGGTAAGGCATCGGACTCTGACTCCGACATTCCTGTGTTCGAATCACAGTACCCCAGCCAAATAAGCATTATACGAACTTAATTTTTATAGTAAGTGTAATAGAAAAAGACCATTATAAAAGAATAATGGCCTTTTTTTAGTGGGCTATATATATGCCCAAAAGAAGTGTTATCTTCCTTGTAAATACTTAATGCGACTAGTGTACAATGTTAACGTAATAATTTCTTGGGATTTTTTAGCATCATTAAAAGAATAACCTTCTGTAAGCATTATACCGGCATTCATTTTAAACATTTTATGCAAACATGCTAAAAACTCTTCATCTGATGTTAAGAATAAATCCTTTACTTTACAATTTTTATTACATTCCCAACACCGGAATGTTTTGTCACATAAAATCTCTCTTACATCCATAAGAACACTCCTTTACAATATTTATATAGATATAGTATACAATAATTTACATAAAAAATCAAATGTGAATGGAAAAATTGAAAAAAATACTATAAAAAGAATTTGGTAAAAATGGAATAAATTAGAAACAAATTACTCATAATATACATAGATTATTTGCAAGGAGGAAAGAAAATGAGAGATTATTTAGCAATTAGTAAAGTTCATGCTATGGAGGTTTTAGATTCAAGAGGAAATCCAACTGTACAAGTAGAAGTAGTTACAGAAGATGGATTTTCAGGAGTGAGCATGGTTCCATCGGGTGCTTCTACCGGTAGTTTTGAAGCAGTAGAATTACGTGATGGGGATAAGGAAAGATATTTTGGAAAAGGAGTATTAAAGGCTGTAGAAAACGTAAACACTGAAATAGCAAGAGAATTAGAAAATGAAAATGTTTATGACCAAATAAAGATAGATGAAATGTTAATTAAATTAGATGGAACACCAAACAAATCTAAATTAGGTGCAAATGCAACACTTGGAGTATCACTTGCAGTTGCAAAAGCTGCAGCAAATTCTTTAGGAATGAGCTTATATAATTATATAGGCGGAGTAAATGCTAGTCGTTTGCCACGCCCAATGATGAACATATTAAATGGTGGTAAACATTCAGATAATAATATTAGTATACAAGAATTTATGATTATACCAGTTGGGGCAACTACATTTAGAGAAGCAATTGAAATGGGAGTTACAGTATACCATAATTTAAAAAAAGTTTTAAAAGAAAAAGGGTATAGCGTTTCAGTTGGAGATGAAGGTGGTTTTGCACCAAATCTAAAGGATGAAAAAGAAGCATTAGATGTAATAGTTGAAGCAATTACAAAATCTGGATATAAGCCAAGAGAAGATGTTGCACTTGCACTTGATGTAGCAAGTACAGAAATGTATGAAGAGGCTAAAAAAATTGGAAAAGATGGATACTATTTTTGGAAAACAGATTTATATAAAACAAGAGAAGAAATGATAGATTATATTGTAGAATTAGTAAATGAATATCCTATTATTTCAGTTGAAGATGGTCTTGCTGAGGAAGATTGGGAGTCGTGGAAAACGTTAACTGAAAAATTAGGAGATAAAATTCAATTAGTTGGAGATGACTTGTTTGTAACCAATATTTCAAGATTACAAAAAGGAATTGACCAAAAAGTAGCAAACAGTATTTTAATTAAACCTAATCAAATAGGGACATTAACAGAAACTTTAAGAGCAATTGAACTAGCGAAACAAAATGGATACACAGCAGTGGTTTCACATCGTTCTGGTGAAACAGAAGATACAACAATTAGTGATATAGCAGTTGCTACAAATTGTGGGCAAATAAAAACAGGAGCACCTTGCAGAACAGATCGTGTGGCAAAATATAATAGATTGCTAAACATAGAAACAGAATTAAAAAACGATGCCTGTTTGTACTGAACCCAAAAAGTTGGACAGTATAAATTAGGCTACTAACATGGAATGTTTTCTGTATTGGACAGGGGAC
>CANQRO010000086.1 GCA_947626205.1 uncultured Clostridia bacterium | reverse complement strand
TTCTAATTCCATACCTGGTAATTATAATATCATTTATTTGGTGGTTGGTACTTACCAAGGTTGGCTTCATGCATGGATTTACTAATTAAGCATTACAATGTGCTTTATATTCGAAGCGGAGACTTTGTTCTCCGTTTTTTATAGTTTCAAGAATTTTATAATTCTAAAAATGATAAAACATTATATCTTTCTAAGCAATTATTTATTATATATTGTTTTTCCAATCCATTCCACATATTCATATTGAAATGCTCTTCATTATTTATAATTTTATAATTGCTCCATGCTTTAATTTGATATAAAGATTCTTTCATATTTTTTTCTTCTAAGTAGTTTTCTTCATAACCCTTTTGTACAACTCTTATACTTTTACATACATTTTTTTCATCAAAAGCTATTATCATACTACCATATATATTTCCATCTTTTGCACCTTCTCTATCTTCCAATATATAATCTACTTGCATAAATGTATAGTTGGATACTTGTATTCTATTTTTATAATTATTATATATTACGATACCTGTACAAATTATAGCAGCTAGTATAATTACTGCTATTATACAGCTAATAATTACTGTTAAAATTTTTCTACGTAAACGTTTTAGTTGCTTTACTTCCTTTTCCCTATTAATTTGTTCTAATTTAAATTCTCCACTCATATCTGCTAATTTTTGCGCACATTCTGGGCAAGTTGCAATATGTTCTTCTATATATTCATTAATATCTTTATCTGTTAATTCATCTATGTAATTTGGTAATAAATTTTCTATAATTTTACATTCTTTAATTTTTTTCTTTTTCATATTTTTCTCCCCTTCTCATTTCAATCATTTTGCCTTTTGCTTTATGGAATTTTTGCCTTGACCAGTTTTCTGATTTTCCAAATTTTTCTGCTATTTCACGAAATCCCATATTTTCTTGTATTCTTAAAATTACAATAGTATGTTCTGGTTCATCTAGACAGCTTATATATTTATATAATTCTTCCCTTTCTTCCTTGTGTTCATAAGCTTCTTCTATTGTTTCATTCATATCTAATGCAAACTCATTTTCCATTTCTTCAATTGGTATTGTTTTATACAACTTATTTTTCTTATAATGTTTATATAATTTATGTTTAGCTATTGTGCAAAGCCAAGTTTCAAGTTTAGATCTTTCATCAAATTTATCAATGTATGCAGTTCTAGCTACAAGAGTTTCTTGAACTATATCTTCAATTAGGCTTTCATCGTTGCATAGTTTTCTTAGATAATTACGTACATATTTTGAATTTTCTTCAATACATTCTTTTGTTTTTAACAAAATTTTCTCCTTTCTATATTATAAGAGATTATTTATATCTGTTTTGTTACACTTTTTTAAAAAAATGGAAAAAAATATCGTTTTTTCATATTTTTTAATATCTAAAACAATTATAATGCAAATTTTTATAAATGCAAATAAAGTTTTTATGCATAGTTTTATTTCTATATTCTTCATGTATTTTTAATTTTACTGTAATCTTAAATTATATTGATTTATCAAATTCTACTGTTCCTTTTTCTTTTAATTCTGTGTTATAATTTGTTGTTAATATATATTTTTTATTATTATATATTAATCAATATTATTTCGATTGTTTTAACTTTTTTGTTTTTTATATAAGTTTACAGCAATTTGTTACGTAAATATATGATAATGTACTTTGGCTTTTTTATTAAAAATGAAAAAATGTAAGTTTCAATATTACAGAGAAATAACAAATTATTGCAAAATTACAAAAATATTGACAAGATAATATAAGTTGATATAAAATAGTTTTTGATGGGATTATATCTACTTATTACAACAAATGAAATATTTTTAGTATAAATATAAAAATAGGAGGAAAAACTAAAGAAATATGGAGAGATTAAAATTAAATGAAAATATAAATAAAAAATTGAAAAATAAAGATGGTGTAACACTAATTGCTTTAGTAATTACAACAATAGTTCTACTTATACTAGCTAGTATAACACTAACTTTAGCACTAGATGAGGATGGAATAATTAGAAAAGCGATTGGAGTTACTAAAGAATATAAACAAGTAGAAAAAAATGAATTAACTGAATTAGGAAAATTAGAAAATGATTTATCAGATATAATATATAATAAAAATACTGAACCCAAAATAGAAACCGTAAGTATAACATTTAACGCTAATGGTGGCAAAGGTAAAATGGAAAAAATGACAGTTGAAAAAGGAGATAAAGTAACTTTACCCGAAAACGAATTTGATTGGGATTATCATGGATTTGCAAAATGGAATACGAGTAGTAATGGGGATGGAGAAGAATATTTAAATGGCTCACAAATAACAGTAGAAAATGATATTGTATTATATGCAATGTGGGCAGATTATGGAACTACTATACAAAATCCATATGGAGACATATATTCTAGTTTGGATTCTAAAGTTCCTATTAAAGGTGCTGATGACGATAATGTTGGATATGTTCCTAGATTATCTAAATTAATTAATAGATGTGGAACTTTTCTACATAGTTGTCCATACGGAAGAACTGCTAATGATCCAGGAACAAGAGCACTAATTATAAATGGAGCAAACACTAATACATTAATAAAGGAAGTTAGTGATACATGGATAGGTATAAGGTTTCATGCTTGCTATAGCACTACAGACATAGATTTATCTAATTTGCAATTAATATTTAAAGATCATAACTATTTTAATCTTCAAGATGCAGTTAATAATAATTATATTGAACCACTTGTAATATGTGAAAGTAAACCGTTTATCCTTGATGATCTTCAAACTTTTTACTGGCGTGATTTTGGAAATTTAATCTCAGGCAATAGTACTGATGTATCATCATATTCATTAGGCTTAATATTTTTTAAAGTAAAAACAAAATCTAGTTTAACTGGAATAAGTTTTTCAACTAATAAAGATTGGGATACAAAAGGAGATGGATTAGAAATAGTAGAATGCAATGATTTAGAATTATCTATTGATCCTTTTTAATAAACTAATAAAATAATAAATAAGAGTAAATCTTTTATATAAACGTAAGGATTTACTCTTATAAAATATCATTTTTGAAAATATATATTTTTTCCTCTTTTATTGCATTACAAATAAACTTGATTCATCTGCATCAACATAAGATTGAATTAACTTAGCATCTAATTCTAACATTGGGCGCATGTAAAAATTATATCCTAGACTATAAACTTTTTCTGTACTAGAAGCATAATTGTAAAAACCGAATCCAGTCATAGCACGAGTTCTAATTACATACATATCAAAATCGCATTCATGTGTTATATCACGTGTATTAATCGATCGTGAAGCTATATAATATTGGGTTTCATCAGGTCCCAATGGAAAAACTAAGTTGTAAATTATGTCATTTCCTAAATTTTCAACAGGCTGAAACATTGAAGAAGAAATTTCCCCTTCCCAAAAAGTTTGATAAGGCTGTATAGAATTTGTTGCTGTTTTTACTCCTTTTTCTGCTCCTTCATCAGTTCTTTTTATTAAAATATCTTGTTCACTTAAACCTAATCCGTTAATTTTTTCATTTTCATCTATTACACTTAATTTTTCTTTAGCATATATAGTTGGATATTGATTCCAAATTAAATGAGCCATTACTTTATTTCCATATTTAGTAGTTGAATCTGGAGAAGAATGTATGAAATTATGAGCTTTTGTTAATGCATCTTGTGTTAGTTTTTTTTCTATATCTTCAATATTTATACTTCTTGCCCTTATTCCTGCATATTCGTTTCCATATAAATTACTACATGCGTCATTTAATAATTTTACTCCATTATTATATCCTTGTGCTCCTCCTAAATATACTGTTCCTTTTGTTGGAGTTGCTGATATTAATGTTACTTTTTGCGTTTTTTCATCTATATCAAATATTTTC
>CANQRO010000085.1 GCA_947626205.1 uncultured Clostridia bacterium | reverse complement strand
TGCTTCTCTATGTGGTTGGCGATATATACCCCCACTACGGACTTTCACCGCTTAGCTAAACAACGTGCCTGTCGTACCATAGAAAAAGCCAGAGCTGCAACTCTGGCTTTTTCTTTTTTTATGTCCTATGTCCTAACAAATAAATTAATTGAAAGCTACATACATGACTCTGTAGCTTTCAAATGTATTATATTATATTCTTTTTATTTTGTCAATATTACATAGCTTCTTCTTCATTTTCTTCAGAAGCTTTATCTTTTTCATTAATTACTTCTAAGCTTCCTATTGAAACTTCATATGCTGTTCTTGTTTCTACTGTTCCATCTTCAAACTTCTTTTCATAAGTTCTAGATTGAACTCTACCTACTACTCTTACTTCTGTACCAACTTCTATATTTTGGCAAAATCTTGCTGTTCTTCCCCATGCAATTGCTGGAATATAATCTGATTTATTATATGCACGATTTACAGCTAATAATAAGTCTGAAATTTCTCTTCCAAATGGTGTTTGACGGTAAATAGGTTTCTTACAAATATATCCTGATAATACTACTTCATTTGATATTGATTCTTTATTCTCTTCACTAACTAATTCTTGTTCAATCTCATCTTCAAAGAAAATATCTTTTGCAAATACAGTTAGTATTAGTTTATTTTTTTCATTTTCATAGCTATTATAAGATCTAAATTGTCCTTTAATTAAAACTTTATTACCAATTTTTAATTTATCATCTGTAATTAATCGTTCAGATACAGTTACAGGAATTATATCTGCTGTATCACTTAAACGAGGAATCTCCATATTAAATATGTAAAAACTTTCTCCATAAATTTCGTGACTAAATCTCTTCTCACTTGTTACCTTTCCCATTAAAACTAAATGGTTATTATCTGAATAATTTGTATTCATTATACTTTTTCCTCCCTACTTATTTTTTTATTTATCTATTGTATATTATTCATAAAGTGTGTATTTTAGAATTTTTTTATTCATATAGGTCTATTATACTACGTTTTTTTGGTTTTGTCTACATAATTAGTTTAATTTTTCCAATTTTATTTAAAATTAATTTCTGGAAAGCAGTAAATTAGGAGAATTGACACTATTCCCATCATAATGTTTGTAGTTAATTTCGGATCTATATTTTTTACTAAAATCTCTTGTGGCTCTATCTCTTTCCTATTTAAACTTATAATATTTCTTTGTACATAAATTAATAAATCTTCATCTGTTACACTGGATGCTGTTATTGTACTTTTTGAGTTAAATCCATAGGTAATTATTTTTAGCGAAGGTAAATTTTTTAAATCTATTCCTATTCTCTCATCTGCATCTATTATTAAATATTTTGCTTTTTCTAATAAATTCCTTACAATTTTACTTTTAGTTAAAGTATTATTTTTCGAGAAAATCACGATTGTTTCAAAACTTATATTCTTAAAATTTTGAATATTATCTTCCTTTAATATGAATATCGTTTTATTTTGTAATGTTTTATTTAAAATTTGTTCAATATGAGTTTCATACTTTACATCACATATAATTCCTACAATAGACATATTGGTTCTCCTTTTTAACCAGTATAACAGTAGTATATCCTTTATTATTCCATTTTATTCTAGTTATTTACTAATTTTTGTTTGCCAGTACTATCTATAATAAAATTGTCTTTATATATCAAATTAGAAACTGTTACTATTTGGTATCCTTTTTCTTGAATTTTGTAAATTAAAAAATCTAATCCTTCTAATGTATGTTCAGTACCATTATGCATTAAGATAATACTGCCATTTGAAATCTTATTATTTAACCTTTCCCACATTTCATTAGCATTAAGTCCTGTATAATCTAAAGTATCTAGTGACCATTGTATTGCTATATGTTTTTCTGCTTCTGCTGATTTTATTACAACATCATTATATTCTCCATATGGAGCTCTATATAAAGTCGTTCTTGTACCAGTAATTTCTTCTATTTTATCTGCACACTTTTGTATTTGTTCCATGTTTTTTTCTAAGGTCATTTCATTTACATGAGGATGTGTATCTGAATGATTACCTATTTCATGCCCCGCTTCATATATTTTCTTTACTGCCTCAGGATATTTTTTTACCCAATCTCCAACCATAAAAAATGTTACTTTAACATCATATTTACTTAATGTATCTAATATTCTATCTATATCATCTGCATTCCAAGCACAATTTATAGTAAGAGCTACTTTATTATCATTAGTATCCACCGAATAAATTGGTAATAATTTATTAGCTTTTGCAGATGTTTGTATTGCTTCATTTTTCGAAGTAAATAAACCTGCACTAAAAAAAAGAACAGCAACTGTGCTAAATGCTACTATATACGATATAATTTTTTGCTTATTAAATACTAGAAACATAATATACCTCCTTACGTGTTAATGTATTTTATGCTTTCTAATAAAGTTTTATTCAATATTGTTGCCTTTTAATATAGAATAATATATAATATAGCAATATTAATTATTGTAAGAGGTAATTATATGAAGAAAAATTATTTTATATTAGATGAAGATTAAGATAAGTCATGATCCAGTAAGAGTAAGATAATTTCAAAAGAAATAGAGCAGATAAAATTGACATGCGTCAAACAATATCTGCTCTTTTCCGTACGTATTACTTATGGGATTTTTAGGCACACTATATTATTTTTAGTTAATTTTCTGTTGACAACTTTTATATGTGACAAAACTATATAAAAACAATACTTCCTTATATTTATTATCACAATATTTAAAATATATTGCCTTTTTATAAAAAATATGTGCATTTACACATACAATCTACAAGTTTGACTATCGGTTCAATCAAACACATTTATTTTGTAATTAAATAATAACATATATATTTTACTTTATTAAATATTTTAAGAAATTACCTTGCCCCACTTATTTATGTCAGTTGACCAGTTGCTCTGTTTGTAAATGTCAAAGCTAATTTGCAAGTATTTGTCAATTGTTTTACCAACCTTTATAAACACGATATTCATTATATTTTTAATGTTTGTAAAGGTATACCTTTACAAACATTGATTTTAGATTAATATTTAATACAAAGAACCCCCTTTCTACATAGAGATAGGGGGAAAAGAAAATATATTTACTTTTTAAGACAAATCACTCGTCCATTTTAAGGAAAAAGATTTCCTCCGGGTCAGAACAGCTGTGCTTGAATGCAATGTCATCGGCTTCAATGAAATACACCTGCTTCCATCTACTAAATTCTTCTGTTTTAATAGTAATAGATGTACTTGGAAACTCTTCTGTTGCATTCCATCTCAGTCTGATACTGTGGGCTAATTCTTCATATCCGTTGCAAGTTTCTTCTAATTTATTAACTGCCCCTTGATGAAGAAATATCCACGCATTCTTTGTCCGGTCTCCCATCTCTGCCAAAATATCTAATGGGCATTTGTCCTTTGGTACAATTGTTACTTCTTTTTTCATAGTAAGTCCTCCTTAAATTGACTATTGTAATTAGTACCTATACATACGAAATACTACTCGTACTTAATTCGATTATACAATATTTTACATAAAATTGCAAATTTTATATTTCTTGTGATTTTATTTATGGCTATAACAAATTATATTCTTATGTTCCTTAAATTACCTTAAAACTAATCATGATTAAAATGTCCTATAAATTATATAAATAATAAAGTAGGGGCTGGGTTTGCTCCTACTAATTTTCTTTATTGTTAAATTTTCTCTAAACTACCATTCCATTACTTATGAATTCTATTTTATATTGTTTTAATTGCTCAAAGCTATCAAATATATTGTTACAATATCCTCTAGTAATTTTTCTATATTCAATCATTATCAGTACCTCCGTTTTACTTATTATTTACTTTTCTGTTTGACATTGTTTTAAATATTTCCAATTCTAAAATAACTTTTTTAATCTTCTTCAATTATTTCCATTAATATTCCGTTAGGATCTTTTATAAAGAAATATGGTTTTCCGAGT
>CANQRO010000084.1 GCA_947626205.1 uncultured Clostridia bacterium | reverse complement strand
TTTATTGATTTTTATTTTAAAATATTATACAATAATAAAAATTATGAAAGGAGAATATGTTAGACTTAAATTCTAACATAAAGTGTAGCTATGAAAGCATTAGTAACAGGAGCATCTTCTGGAATAGGAAGAGATATGGCTCGCGTTTTGAGTAATATGGGATATGATATTATCGCAGTTGCTAGAGACGGAGAAAAATTAAATGAATTAAAAAATGAATTGAAAACAAAAGTTGAAATTATAGAATTAGATTTAGGAAATATTGAAAATTGTAAAGCATTATATGAAAAAAACAAAAACAAAAATATAGACATATTGATTAATAATGCTGGATTTGGAGATTTTGGAGAATTTATAAATACAGATTTAGATAAAGAGCTAAATATGATAGAAGTGAATATTGTTGCAGTTCATATATTAACAAAGTTATTTTTAAAAGATATGGAAAAACGTAATAATGGATATATATTAAATGTAGCTTCAATTGCAGGTTTTATGGCCGGTGGACCATATATGGCAACATATTATTCTACAAAATCATATATAGTAAGTTTAAGCGAAAGTATTTATACAGAATTAAAGAAAAACAATTCTAAAGTAAAAATAAGTGTATTATGCCCAGGACCAGTAAATACCAATTTTAATAATGTAGCAAATGTGAAATTTAACTTAAAGGGATTATCAAGCGAATATGTAGCTAAATATGCCATAAAAAATATGTTAAAGGGAAAATTAATCATTATACCAGGTATCATGAACAAATTAGCAAAATTTTTATCTAAAATTTCGCCAGATAAATTGGTATGTAAAGTATGCATGATGATGCAAGAAAGAAAAAAGGGAAAAGAGAGTAAATGAAATTTAAGTAATGAAATTTATGTTATGAAGTGTAATCTAAAATTTTAAAAAAGTAAAATTAAAGAAGAAGTAGAAATCTATTTCTTCTTTAATTTTGTTTATTTTTAAGACTATATTTTATTTAAGTGTTACCTTTATAATTGTACCTTGTTCTACAGAAGTATCAGCAGGAGGATCTTGTGCAGAAACAGCACCAGATGTTCCTTCTATTTGTATATTTAAGTTCTTAGATTTTAATGAATTTGTAGCACTTTTACTACTCATTCCCACAACATTTGGAACAGTAGTTGAAGTCCTAACGTCGTTTTCAGAAGTATATAGCATAATTAACGAATCTGTAGGTAATTTTGTTCCGGCCTTTGGTACTTGTTCTGTTACTAAAAGTTCATTTTTATTTCCAGTTATATTAAAATCACAACGAAATCCAGCATTTATTAATTGCTTTTGTGCTTCTGCAACAGTTTTGTTTACTATATTTGGAACAGTAACTATTTTATTATTCGTTGCTGTAACTGAATTAGAAGCACCGTCTGGGGAAATACCAAGGTATGGCAATACTTCAGATAAAATACTAGAAACTACTGGACCCGCAACAGTACCACCATGGTAATTACTAACTTTTGGATCATATAAAGCAACAAGAACTACTAATTCAGGGTTTTCTGTTGGAGCTACAGCAACAAACGAACCAACATATCCAAAAGATTTGTCTTCAGCAGGTGGTTCAGAAGTACCAGTTTTTCCACCAATTGAATATCCTTTTACTTTACCACTTGAACCAGTACCACTATCTACAACAGATTCCATCATGTCTAGCATTTTAGAAGCAGTTTCACTAGAAATTACTTGTCGAATTCTTGTATCTTTCATAGTAGTAACAGCATTTGTATCCGTGTTTACAATTTGTTTTACAATTTTAGGTTGCATTAATACTCCATCATTCGCAATTGCACTAATTGCAGATATTAACTGAATTGGAGTTATTTTAAATCTTTGACCAAACGCCATAGTAGCTAGTTGCACAGCAGTTACGCTGTCACCATCAAAATAATTATTTAAGTCACTTCCAATTTCTTCAGGTAAGCCAACTGATGTCTTTGAAAATAATCCATAAGCATTATAATATTTATATAATGTTTTAGCACCAACTCTGGCAGCAAGTTGCATCATACCTGGGTTACAAGAATTTTGTAATACTTTTCTTAAAGTTTCAGTTCCATGTGCACCAGAAGTCCAGCACCTGATTTTAGTATTTCCTATCATTTCATAACCTAAACAATTAAAATCTCCAGCAACATCCGTATCTGTGATATTTTCTTCTAGAGCAACAGAAGCATTAATTAATTTAAAAGTTGAACCAGGTTCATATCTACTAGAAACCATAATATTTTTATACATTTCCGTTTTATCAGAAGAACTTAAGGAATCCCATCGCTCAATCCAATATGGAGATGTAGGTGTAAAAGGATTGTTTAAATCATAATCTGGGTATTGAGCCATTGCTAAAATATCTCCAGTATTTGGATTCATTATAATAACATTCCCATTACGAGCATTATTATCTTCGACTGCTTTTTTTAATTTTTCTTCAGCTATGGATTGTATATTAGCATCAATTGTTAAAACAACATTATTTCCATTCTCTGCATCAATATATTCTCCATTTTCATCTGAAATTTCATCTCTATGTACATCTGTTGAAGTAACAATTTTACCAGGAGTTCCAGTTAGATAAGAATTATAACTTCTTTCAATTCCATAAATCCCTTGGTTTTCACTATTACAAAAGCCTATTACGTATGCTGCTAAGTTGTTATAAGGATAGTAGCGTTTTGTATCTTCATCTATATTAATTCCAGTGTAAATATCATTTTCTTGCATCCATTCTTTTAATTGGTTAATTTTATCCTGTTCTACTTTCTTAGCTATTGTTTGAATAGAAGATTCACTGTTTACCTTTTCTAAAGTTTCTTCATAATTTAATCCGAATATTTCAGAAAAAGCCTTAGCTACTTTTTCTTTTTTTTCTTTAGTTGATTTTGCATCGTTACCTTTTATACGGGTCGGATTAATAGAAACAGTATCTACTTTTGCACTAATAGCAAGCGCTTTACCATTACAGTCTAAGATATTTCCTCTTTTTGGACTAATTAATTTATTTACAGTTTGCTGTTTATATGCTTTTTCTTTTAAATCCGCACCCTGAACAAATTGAATAAAGCAAAGCCTAATAGCTAAAGCACCTATAATTATAAATATAAAACCCATTAATGTTCTAATTCTTTTTGGTGTAACCAAATTTTCGAATTTATCTATATATTTAGTATTCTTTTGTTTCTTATTTGTTTTTTTCATAGTATCACCTAAAAATATTTTATATTATTGAAAAATAAAAATCAATATAAGTGTTGAAAATTAGAAAAAAACAAAATAAATTATTCTATCTTTTAAAGATAATATTATTTATTTGTATATTAAACAAAAGCAATTTTTTACGTAAATATGTGATAATATACTTTAGATTTTTTTATTGTTTTGATTTTTGGCTAAGTATATTATTTAAATAACTTTACAAAGGAGGAAACAGTAAAATATGCAAAAAATAAATTTAATAGAAAAGGTTGAACAAAACTATGGCGTTACATTAATTACTTTAGTAATAACAATAATAGTATTACTAATATTAGCTGGAATCACAATAAATTTAGCTTTAGACCCAAACCATGGTTTATTTGTAAGAACGAAAGAGACAGGAGAAAGATATAAAATATCAGAATATATAGATAGAGTAGAAATATCAAAAGCAGAAGTAATGTTAAAGAATAATGGAAAGGTAACAATAGATGAATTAATAGAACAAATATATAAAGATAAAATAGTGCCAAGAGGAAACATAGCAAAGTTAAATGAAGAAAAAGCGAGAATGGTAACAGAAGAAGGATATATATTTGAGATAACAGGAGAAAACACAGAATATAAAGAGAAGACAGATGAAAAGTTAGAAGCATTACCTGAACCAGAACTACAAAAAGCAAGTATAACAATAAACGCACCAGAATGGGATAGTAGTACACATACAGCAAGTGTAACAATAGAAAGAGGAGAAGGAATATCAAATAGATTAAAAATACAATATCAAGTAAATGTATATGAAGAAGAAGGATGGAAAGAGTATAATGGGACAAGTGTAACAGAATTAGAACATGGAGATACAATATATGCAAGATTGTGGAATGGATTAAATGGAACAAACTATACAAGTATTAAAATAGAAGATAATATAGCACCAACAATAATAGTAAAGATAGATTCAACAGGAACAAATCAAATAAAAGCAAGTGTAACATCAAAGGATGACCAATATGGAATGGAAGATAAACCAACATATACGTTTGAAATAAA
>CANQRO010000083.1 GCA_947626205.1 uncultured Clostridia bacterium | reverse complement strand
TAGAGAAATATAACTTACGAAAAAAAGAACTTATAAATAACAAAATAAGTTCTTTTTTAAACACTAAATATTAATAAAAATACTTATTATAAAAACCTATATTTATTATTACGAAAGGAGCAATGTTAGTTATAAACTAGCATAATTTAATTAAAATGAAAATAATGTTTATTTGTACAGGAAACATTTGTAGAAGTGCTATGGCGCATTTCCTTATGAAAAAAGAATTAGAAAAAAGAGGAATAAATAATATAGAAGTATATTCCTCTGGAATTTATGCATATCCAGGGGACGAGCCTACAGAATCTGCAATAGAAGTTATGCAAGAATATGATGTAGATTTAACAAAACATAGAGCAATACCAACATCTGCATCAAACATACAAGATATGGATTTAATATTATGTATGACATTTTCACATAAAATTACAGTTCAAAATATGTATCCAAATTTAAAAGATAAAATATTTACTTTAAAAGAATATGTTTTACCAGATGAAAAAGATATAGATATAAATGATCCTTGGGGATACGATATTTCCGTTTATCGTTTCTGTGCAGCAGAAATTTATGAACTTTTAAATAAACTCATAGAAAAATTAAAATAATCAAAATTTGCATAAAATATGGTAGAAAAGGAAAACTAATTTTAAAAAACACCAAAAAAAGAGGAGTCGAGTTTTTTGAAATTAGTTAAAATATTAAATATAAAGGGAGCTTTATTAGATGAGTATCAATTAGAAAATTATCTAGAAAAAATAGCTTCGGACCATATATTACAAGACAATTCTTCTATTCAAACATATCCTATTCCACGATTACAAGATAATTTTAAATTTATATCTAATACGTATGAAATGCTAAATCGTCATCTAAAGCTAGGAATAAACATTCATCCAGCTGGCGAGTGGTTATTAGATAATTATTACATTATAGAAGAAACTGTAAAAACAATAGAAAAAGAATTAACTGAAAAGAAATATAAAAACTTTGTAGGAATCGCCTCTGGACCATATGCGGGCTTCGCAAGAATTTATGTTCTTGCACAAGAAATTGTAGCATATACAGAGGCTAAAATTAATAGCCAAAATTTACAAAACTTGCTTAGTGCGTATCAAAGGAAAAAGACTTTAGGCATGGAAGAAATCTGGAATATTCATATATTTTTGCAAATAGCAATTATAGAAACAATAAGGAGTGTATGTGAAAAAATTCATTCTGCACAAATGCAGAAATTCAGAGTAGAAAATATAATCGAACGATTAGTTGAAAATAAAGATAAATCAGAGCAAAAGTTTGATAATTCCAAATTAGGTGAACACAAAATTTTAGAAACAGGAGAAATGAAATATCCATTTATAGAGTATATGTCTTACAGATTAAAAAGATACGGAAAAAGAGCATATAGTTATTTAGAAGCATTAGAGATGCAAGTTATGAAAATGGGTACAACAGTTTCAGAAGTAATAAAAAAAGAACACTTTGATATTGCAGTAAAAAAAGTTACAATTGGAAATTGCATAAAAAGTATGCAAGAAATTAATAGGATTAATTTTTTAGAAATTTTTGAAAACATAAACGGAGTAGAAGAAGTTTTAAAAAAAGATCCATTAAATGTATATGAAAATATGGATTACAAAACCAAAGCATATTATAGAAACAAAATAAAAGAAATATCTAAAAAAACAAAAATATCAGAAATATATATTACAAAAAAAGCATTAGAACTAGCATGTAAAGCAAATGATAATAAAGAAAATTTAAAAAAATCACATATAGGATACTATTTAATAAGTGATGGAATAGAAGAACTTTATGCAAGTTTACAAACAAATAAAAGACCACATTATTTAAAAAATAAAGAACAAATTTATATTTTATCAATTGCAATAATATCACTTATATTTTCTATTCTAATTGGCAGTTTTATTTTAAAGCAAACTAATTTAATTTATGCAGTAATAATAAGCATACTATCATATATTCCAATAACTAGTATCGTAACTCAAATTTTACAATTAATATTAAGTAAATTTATAAAACCAGCCTTAATTCCCAAAATGGACTACACAGGTAAAATTCCAAAAGAAGCAACAACCATGGTAATTATTCCAACAATAGTAGAAAACAAAGAAAAAGTAATAGAATTATTTAAAAAATTAGAAGTATTTTATCTAGCAAATAAATCTCAAAATATATATTTCACACTTCTTGCAGATGTAACAATGTCAAGTAAAAAAGAAGAAAAAAATGATTTGGAAATAGAAAATGAAGGAATAAATCAAGTAAAAAGATTAAATGAAAAATATAAAAAAGATAGAGAAGGAATATTTCAATTTATTTATAGAGACCGTGTATGGTGTGAAGGAGAAAAAAGTTATATTGGTTGGGAGAGAAAAAGAGGATATATAAATCAGTTAAATGAATTTCTGTTAGATAATAAAAAAGACGTATTTCGAACTAATACAATAAGGGAAGAAGTAAATTTCCCAGAGATAAAATATATTATTACTTTAGATGCAGATACAAACCTTGTATTAAATTCAGCCTTTGAATTAATTGGAGCAATTGACCATATTTTAAATAAACCAGAATTAAACAAAGAAAAGAATCTGGTTATAAAAGGACATGCTTTAATCCAACCGAGAGTAGGAATAGACCTTGTTTCAGCAAGAAAAAGTACATTTACAAGAATATTTGCAGGCAGTGGTGGAGTAGATTCATATGCAAATGCAATATCAGATACTTATCAAGATAATTTTGATGAAGGAATATTTACAGGAAAAGGAATATATAATTTAAAAACATTTGAAACTGTATTAGGAAATCAAATTCCAGAAAATACAGTTTTAAGTCATGATTTACTAGAAGGAAGTTATTTAAGATGTGCACTTTCAGCTGATATTCTACTTTTAGATGGATATCCATATAGGTTTAATACGTATATTTCGCGTTTAAATAGATGGATAAGAGGAGATTGGCAAATAAGTGGATGGATAAAAAATAAAATTACAATTAAAGACGGAACTACAATTTTGAATCCACTAAAACTATTATCAAAATTTAAAATTTTAGATAACTTACGAAGAAGCCTTATAGAAATAACAATCATCTTATCATTATTAATGTTACTTATATTAAAAATTATATATAATATAACTATTTGGCCAGTGGTAACAGCACTATTTGCTATAGCTATATCACCAACTTTAGTAGATTTAATTCGATATGTTTTAGAAAAAGAAGCAAGAAGTGTAGAACACAAAAATTTTGCTAAAACAAATTCTAGTTTGAAATCTAGCATATTAAGAGGAATTTTAGAACTTTCTTTTTTACCAACCAAAGCTGAAAATTCTTTAAATGCAATTATAAAAACTATTTATAGAATGAGAATATCTAGGCAAAACTTATTAGAATGGACAACATCAGAAGAAGCAGAAAAGAAGGCTAAAAACAATTTAAGTTCGTACTATATCTTAATGAAAAGCAATGTAATTGTAGCAATAATTGCAATTTTTCTTAATAGCTTAATCCAATTTCAAACTATAAATTTAATTCCATATGCAATATATATTTTGTGGTTAGTAGCACCTATAATTGCTTGGAAAATTAGCAAAGAACAAGTTCCAGTTCCAAAAGTAAAAGAATTAACAAATTCTCAAATTGAATATATAGTAGATATAGGAAAAAGAACATGGGAGTACTTTCATACGTATTTAACGAAAGAATATAATTTCTTACCGCCAGACAATTATCAAAATGACCGTAATCCAAAAGTAGTTGCACGAACTTCTTCTACTAACATAGGGCTTGCACTTTTAGCAGTTATTTCAGCAAATGATTTAGGATATATCACATTAGAAGAAACATTGCAATATTTAAAAAATATATTTGAAACAATAAAGAAATTAGTAAAATGGAACGGACATTTATACAATTGGTATAATGTTAAAACACTAGAGCCACTAAGACCTAGGTATATTTCAAGTGTAGATAGTGGAAATTTTGTAGGATATCTTTTTGGAGTGAAAAGATTTTTAGAAATGGTTTTAGAAAATAGGAAAAATGAGATAAGCAAGATAGATGAAAACCAAAAAGATAAAAACAAAAAAAATGAATCTAATATAAAAATTGAAGACATAAAAGAAGTAGAAGATATAGAAATTAGCGAAGATGATGTTGTAAACCTACTTTCCATTGTATCTAATTTAATAAATAAAACAGATTTTAGCTATTTGTACGATTATGAAAAAAGACTATTTTCAATTGGCTTCAATGTAGAAGATAATAAATTAACAGATTCGTACTATGATTTACTTGCATCAGAGGCAAGACAAGCCAGTTTAGTTGCTATCGCAAAGCATGATATACCATCAAAACATTGGCAAAATTTAAGTAGAACATTAACTTCAATGAATGGTTACAAAGGACTTGTATCGTGGTCTGGAACTGCATTTGAATATTTAATGCCAAACGTAAATATAAGAAAATACGAGGGTAGTTTACT
>CANQRO010000082.1 GCA_947626205.1 uncultured Clostridia bacterium | reverse complement strand
TCCCCTCTTATTTTTGTGTTTCATATTGTTTTTTCACATGTATATTTATTCCATCTTATTCTATTTTAGTTTATGAAAAAATAGTATCATAAAAGCAAATGATTTTCAATATAATCATTTGCTTTTATAAATTTATTATAAAGAATGTTACTCTAATTTTGCATTAAAATTTGTTGTCCCTTAATTAAGTCATAGTTTATTAATTCTGCACCGTCTAAATTTTCATTATACATATTGATTCCAGTAATTTGACTATTTTCATAAGTTGTATAATAATATATTCCCTTATCCATATTACAACAAGAACTATAAATAGTTATTTCATATTTATCTTCTCCCATGTGTACACATCCTCTTTGCTGATCTACTGAGCCTAAAATATGGAAAAATTGACTAATACTTTCAGATTCTGAATCACCAGAAATTGAATTCATTTTAGTAAAAGTTGCTTTTACAAATCTTGAAGCAGATGATAGATCTCCTGGTAATCCCATAGCTCCCATACCTCTACTATATGCATTTAGATTTAGTTTTTTAGAAAAGTTATTACTTGGTTGTTCAATAGATAAATTCATATAATTATTTAGGTTAAACATATGAATATCAAAAGTTGGATTATTAGTAAGTACTCCAACTGGATTATCATATATATTTAACCCTGTTTTTACACTTTCAACAGTTATTGAAGATTCTTTGTCTGAAATAATCCAGTGTAATGGTGATGCAGGTAACTCTTGGCTAAAATTAATGTTAGCAATATTTATATTTTTTAATAATGCTTTTGCTTCATTAAGATTAGCACATTGAGATAAAATCCAAGGGATAAATTCAAATGGTGCAATGTTATCCATTCCTTCTTTTTCTTCTTTATAATTTGCGTTATCTGGGAAATTTAATCCAGCCATACCTAAGCCTTTTTCATTTATTGCATCATAATAAAGTGGATATCCATTTGCAACATATGCCATTCCAATAATAGCATAATGATTATTAATTTCTTTTACTTTTCTAAATTTAAATGGATAGTTACGAGGTGTTATCGTAACTGTTTCTTTATATGAAAACTCTAAATCTAAATTTCTTCCAAAATAATGATCTTTCGTATTATATGTTATTGCTGTACACATACTTCTTACTTCCTTTCTTATTTTTAGTTTGTCTTTAACTTTTTAAAATTTTCCAAATTAATATTGTTTTTGTATTCCTCTTTAACATTTTCTTTTAATATACCAATAAAAGCTGTTATTGTAGCTGTTATCATTTTTCTATCTTCGGGTTTTATATGACTATATGAAGCCAATATTATCTTTGCATTTTTCATTAATGAAAGTTTTAAATCTCCTATTGTTTTTGCTTCTGTTGAGTTAATTATTTCAAACACAATATCTATTACTTGTTCTCTTGTAGCTAAGTCTAAGTCATTTAACCAATTTTTAATTGTTTTGTCCATAAATTTGCTTCCATTTGTTACTTCTTCTAATATAACAAAACTTTTTCCAATTACCTGCCACGAATATACATCATGCTCCATTACTCCTTTTGCTGTACTTTGTACTACAGCATATTTTTCTTCATGATTTAATAATTTTCCAAATATAGAATCTTGTGGTATGTATGTAATAACCTTCTCAATTGAATTTTTATATTCCTCAGTATTTATTATATCATCATTAAAGCCCGGTCCATCGTTGTTATAAACACTTATAATCCTTTTCTTAACTTTAGGACTTGCAAAAATAGAAGCATATACTGCTAAATTTCCTCCTTTTGAATGTCCTCCTAATCTTATTTTTTTATATGGATATTTCTTCGCAATATTTTCTAAATATTCTTTTGCTTCTATTTGTGATGGAAGATGTCCTCTAAAACTCATATTGAAATCCTCTTTCCAGCCAATTAATGTATTATCTGTTCCTCTAAATGATATATAAATCGTATTATCTGGTAAAATAATTGTAACTGCTGAAAACTGTTTCTCCGTTTTTGTTTCTATTTTATTTATATACTCTAAGGCTAACATTTCTCCAAATCTTTTGCTTTTTCCCATAACTGGAAATAAATCAGCATCGTCTTTCCATAGTATTTTTAATTTTTCTTTATTTGCTCTTTCAAATCTTTCGCTTAACTCTTTTATTGAAACTTCCTCTTTTTTCTGTATTATGCTATCTAATGGAAAATAAGAGAATCTATTTAGTATTAAACTATCTATTTCATTAAATTCTGATACTTTTAAATTTAAATCTCCTCTCCATTTAACATAATCGATTATATTAGCCATTTTACTATATTTTCCCTCTTTTCAATATTAAATTAATAATATAAATTATTATTTTACTAAATAATATCATAAGAGCAAGAAACTATCAATAATTTCTTGCTCTTATATTTTTAATTTTTATAATAAATCATTTACGTGTTTTATAAATATTATGCTTTCTATTAAATCCATTATAGAATATGTTACCATTATAATACCTATAGTCAAAATTAATGCACCATTATTTAATATCATGTATAATCCGCCAATTAACATTACAATAGATAAAAGTAATGAAATACCCCAAACACTTAATTGAGCTTTATGTAATTTAAATGAAAATGACAATCTTAAAAGTCCACTATATATTATCCATGTTCCTATCATAATTCTAAACATAGACTCTATTAAATTATTACATGTTATAGTAACAATTCCAATAATTATAGCTATAATTCCATAAACAAAATCATAGTTATAGAAATCACAATTTCCCTTAGAAATGAAATATTCAATAATTCTAATCACTCCAATAGCAATTATTATTCCTCCTACAACATATGATATAATTTGGGTTGCAGAATCTGTTTTTATTATCATAAAAATACCAATAAGTGCAAATACAATGGATACTAATACATCAGTCCATCCTGTTTTTTTCAAAAAATTCTTCATTTTTTTACCTCCTTATTTTTTACTATAAATTTATCTAAGCATGCAAGAACTGCTGGTAGTAACGTTAAAATTAAAATTGTAGAACACAACGTTCCTTCTGAAATTGTTTTACATATCTTTGCTGCAATCGCTGATGCAAAATTTGCAATTATCAAAGTTACAATAATCAATATTGAGCTCGATGTTAATATTGTATTTATTGATTTATTATATGAGTCTATAATTGCTTCTTTTATTCCTTCAGTTTTTCTATGTTCAAGATAATATGATGTATAAAGAATAGCATAATCTATAGTTGCTCCCATTAATATGCTTTGAACAATAAGTATTGCAATAAAATATACATTTTCTCCTACAATTGATAATATTCCCATTATTAAATAAACAGCTGTCTGTATTGTTAATACTAATACAATAGGTACAAGGACTGATTTGAATGTAATTGCTACTACTATGAATATTGCTATCATTGTTATTACGGTTATTAAATTTAATTCATCATCAAATGTCTGACTTATGTCATAAGCCATAGGTGAATCTCCTATTATGTAGAAATCTTCCAATTCTCTTCCTAGCATATCTTTTACATTTTTTATAAATTCAAAGGTTTCTGTGCTTTCTAAATCTAAAGTTGTATTTAACACTATTCTAGAATAATTATCACCTACTAACAATTCTTTTGCATCTGTTATTTCTGTTTTTGCTTCTATTATATCATTTCTCATATCGTCATCTATAAAATCTGTAAAACGTTCATCTTGTAAAATATCATTATTTAGATAATTAACAAATTCTTCTACTGTCATTTTCCATTCGCTATTATATTGTTTATCACTTCCATAATATGTATAAAGCATTTTTACTGTATTTTTTTCTACATCATCACTTAATTTACTAAGAATGGCAAATATTTCATCTGCAGTATATTCAGTATTGTTTATTGCCGATTTCATTATACTATTTACTGTACGTAGTTTCAATATCTGTTCATTATCAAAATTAGATGAATACTCTTTATTATTAATTACATCTTCGAGTAAGAAATTTATAAATACTTTTAACGACAAACTTGGAGTTTTGTTTATATATTTTGAAGTATATAAGCCAAAAAGCAAATTCGTATTTTCTTTATTTATACCTAGTAATGTTGATAATTCACTATTACTGTATTTTGTATTATTAATAACTCCATTAATAACTGATTGGGCTAGCTGTAATTCTGTAATTGTGTTATTCGTTAAGTTACTTGCAAGTTTATCATCGTTTTTATGTTTAAGTACAAAGTCTACAAATTCCTCAGGTGTCATCTTTATATCATTATTACTTGAAATATATAAAGTATAAATACTTTTTGTACTGTCTATATTAACTCCTATAATTTTAGAAATCTCTTGGTAAGTAAATTTTGTATTGTTAATTGTACTTGTCATTACAGTAGATACTAACTGTAACTGTTTAATAGTAGCTTCATTTATATTGCTTTTTATAGCCTCTGTTTCTTTATTAGATAATATTAGTTTTACAAATTCGTTTGGCGTTGCTATCCATTTATCTATATTTCCTGTTATATAATCAATTAAATTATATATTTGATATATCTTGTTTATATCTATCCCTAATATTTTTGACA
>CANQRO010000081.1 GCA_947626205.1 uncultured Clostridia bacterium | reverse complement strand
ATTTATATGATACAATATAAGAACTAAAATATAAAGAATAGGAGATAATAAAAATGGCAGAGTTTTCACCTATGATGCAACATTATTTGCAAACAAAGGAACAATATAAAGATTGTATTTTATTTTATCGTTTAGGAGATTTTTATGAAATGTTCTTTGATGATGCTATCACAGCATCGAGAGAGTTAGAACTTACTTTAACAGGTAAAGATTGTGGACAAGAAGAAAGAGCACCTATGTGTGGAGTTCCATTTCATGCTGCTGAAATTTATACAGCAAGATTAATTCAAAAGGGATATAAAGTAGCAATTTGTGAGCAATTAGAAGATCCAAAACTAGCAAAAGGTATTGTAAAAAGAGATGTTATTAGAGTTATAACGCCAGGAACTGTAATTGAATCGAATTTATTAGAAGAAAAGAAAAATAATTATATTATGAGTATTTATAAAAAAGGTATTTTCTTTGGTGTAGCTGTTTGTGATATTTCAACGGGTGAATTTTATGCAACACAAATTAATGAAGATAATAACTTTGAACGATTATTAGATGAAATTTCACGTTTTTCTCCAGCAGAAATTATTGCAAATGATTTATTATATGAAAGTAAACAAGAATTAAATACCATTAAAGAACGCTTTGGCATATACATATCTAAAGTAAAGGAATCTACATTTAATGAGGATTTTTCTGGACTAAAAATGAATTATGAAATAGTTACTACATCTGGCAAAGAAGTAAATGACTTTTCAGATAAGCTACTAGTTGTAGCAAGTATAAATGGACTTTTAGATTACTTAACGGATACTCAAAAGATGAAATTAGAACATATTAACAAATTAGAAATTTATTCTACAACTAAATATATGGCACTGGATATTAATGCAAGAAGAAATTTGGAAATTACAGAAAAATTACGAGATAAATCTAAAAAAGGTACTCTTCTTTGGGTATTAGATAAAACAAATACATCAATGGGTGGTAGACTTTTAAGAAGATGGCTAAATGATCCATTAATTGATGTAGACGAAATTTGTAGTAGATTAGATGCAGTAGATGAGCTAAAATCTAGTTTAATGTTAAGAGGAAATGTAATAGATTTATTAAAAAAGGTATATGATATAGAACGTTTAATTGGAAAAATTTCTTATGGTAATGCAAATGGTAGAGATATGATATCTTTAAAAAATTCTGTTAAGCAATTACCTGAAATAAAAAATGTATTATCAAATGTAACGTCTCCATTACTTGTTAAATTGCAGACTAACTTAGATGAGCTAAAAGATGTTTACGAATTAATTGAAAAATCAATAGTTGAAGAACCACCAATTTCAGTAAAAGAAGGTGGACTAATAAAAAAAGGATATAATGATGAAGTAGATGAATTAAAATTAATAACAACAGATGGAAAAAACTGGTTAATGAAATTAGAGGCTGAAGAAAAAGAAAAGACAGGAATTAAAAATTTAAAAGTAGGATTTAACAAAGTTTTTGGATATTATATAGAAATAACAAAATCAAACTTAAATATGGTTCCAGATAGGTTTATTAGAAAGCAAACTTTAACCAATGGGGAAAGATATATTACTGAGGAATTAAAAAATTTAGAAGAAAAAATATTAGGCTCTGAAGAAAAATTAATAAATTTAGAGTATGATTTGTTTTTACAAATACGTACTAAAATAGCTGAACAGATACAGAGGATACAAAAAACAGCATTAGTAATATCTACTTTAGATGTGTTATGTTCTTTTGCAACAGTAGCAGAAGATTCAAATTATGTAAAACCACAAGTAAACAATTTTGGAGTTATTGATATAAAAGGTGGCAGACATCCAGTTATAGAAAAAATGTTACCAAGTGGTAGTTTTGTAGAAAATGATACATATTTAAACAAGGATGAAGACAGACTATCTATTATAACAGGACCAAACATGGCTGGTAAATCCACTTACATGAGACAAGTTGCTTTGATTACCTTAATGGCACAAGTTGGAAGTTTTGTTCCAGCAAGCTATGCAAGTATTGGAGTTGTAGATAAAATTTTTACAAGAGTTGGAGCATCAGATGATTTAAGTATGGGACAAAGTACATTTATGGTAGAAATGATGGAAGTAGCTAATATTTTAAAAGAAGCAACAAGTAATAGCTTAGTAATTTTAGATGAAATAGGAAGAGGAACATCTACATATGATGGACTATCAATTGCTTGGGCAGTAGCAAGTTATATTGCAGATAAAGAAAAATGCGGAGCAAAAACTTTATTTGCAACACATTATCATGAATTAACTGAATTAGAGAACAAAATAGAAGGAATAAAAAATTATTCTATTGCTGTAAAAGAAAAGGGAGAAGATATTATATTCTTACGAAAAATTGTAAGAGGTGGAACTGATGAAAGCTATGGAATTCATGTTGCAAAATTAGCCGGAGTTCCTGCACCTGTTGTAAAAAGAGCTAATGAAATTTTAAAAAGCCTTGAAAGGACAAATGCATTTAATAATAAAGAGTCAAAAGAAGAAAAAAATAAAACACCAGGTCAGTTAGATATGTATAATTATAAATTAGCAGAACTTGCTCATGAGATAGACAAAATTAACCTAAATGAATTAACACCAATTGAGGCATTAAATACTTTGGTAAAATTAAAGGAAAGTATATCATAAGATTAATAATATACTTCTCATATAGAAAGGAATGAATATTTATTATGAATAAGCAAATTACAGACTCAATTACTTATATTGGAGTAGATGATAAAACAATAGATTTATTTGAAAGTCAATATGTAGTACCAAATGGAATTTCATATAATTCGTATTTGATAAAGGATGAAAAAAATCTTGTAATGGACACAGTAGATAAAAGAGCTACTGATGAATGGTATAAAAATTTGCAAGATGCATTAAATGGAGAAAAATTGGATTATTTAGTAGTATCACATTTAGAGCCTGACCATGCATATAATATTCAGATGCTATGTGAAAAATATCCTAACATGAAAATAGTAGGAAATCAAAAGATATTTGCATTTATTCCACAATTCTTTCATATTGTAAATTTAGAAGAAAGAAAAATAGTTGTAGGAGAAGGAGATACTTTATCAACTGGAAAGCATACTTTTCAATTTATTATGGCACCAATGGTACATTGGCCAGAAGTTATGATGACTTATGAAAGTACAAATAAAATATTGTTTGCAGCAGATGCTTTTGGAAAATTCGGAACATTAGATACAGATGAAGATTGGACTTGTGAAGCAAGAAGGTATTATTTTAACATAGTAGGAAAATATGGAGTACAAGTTCAAGCTGTTTTAAATAAAGCAAAGACTTTAGATATTAAGACAATTTGTCCATTACATGGACCAATATTAACTGAAAATTTAGATTATTACTTAAATAAATATAATACATGGAGTAGTTATGAACCAGAAGACAAAGGTGTAACAATTTGCTATGCATCAATACATGGAAATACAAAGGAAGTAGCAGAAAAATTTGCAGATATGTTAAAAAAAGAAGGAGTAGATAAAGTTTCTCTTTTTGATTTAGCAAGAGATGATTTGGCAGAAGCAATAGAAGATGCATTCCGTTATGATAGGTTAGTGCTTGCTGCATCAAGTTATAATGCAGATGTATTTCCACCAATGAATAATTTCTTACATCAGTTACAGGGGAAAAATTATCAAAAAAGAAAAATTGCAATAATAGAGAATGGAACATGGGCACCATCAGCAGGTAAGAAAATGTTAGAAGTAGTACAAACAATGAAAGATGTAACCCTTTGTGAGCCAATAATAACTATTCGTTCGAGAATGAATGAAAAAAATATAGAAGAATTGCAATTACTTGCAAAAGAATTAGCATAAAATTGAAGTTATATTAAATACATGGTATAATTTAAGGCATACAATATTTTGTATTTTATTCAAGTGCTAGATTGAATAAAACCTATAATTTAACTAAAATAGGATAGGAGAGACAAACATGAAGAAAGCATTTATTTGTTATGTGGATATGGATGGAGTTTTAAATCTATTTGAAAATGACAGAAATGCAAGAATCAATATGTGGAATCCTGGATATTATAATAGCATTCTTGTAAGAGAAGGAATATCAGATTTACTAGAACGGATAAATAAAGAATCATATGTTGTGATCCTTTCGAAAGTTATAAATCGTATAGGGGTTACAAAGGAGAAAAGTATATGGCTTAGAGATAATATATCACAAGATGCATATAGCGATATTATTTATGTACCTTATGATAAGAGCAAAGCCGATTATATATACTCCTATTATCCTTCTATGTTAATAGATGATAACGAAGCGAACATTGCAGAATGCGAGAAAAAGGGATGCCATGGCATTTTCTTGTCAGATATAAAAGTGAGCCAGAAATATCCGAATGCAAAAAGATTAGAGGATATTTGGATCTTTTATAAGAACTTAATTAAAAGATTGTAAGAAAGTTGTATAAATCATAACCACCCGTAAAACGGGTGGTTTGCTCTTAGCCTAGAAGGCTTTTGTACTGGCACTTCTGGGCTTAAGCCCTCTTGAATGGTTTGCCAACCGCATTTCTTTCTCAGGCTACCACTTAAGTGGTCCTAATCCTTTTTT
>CANQRO010000080.1 GCA_947626205.1 uncultured Clostridia bacterium | reverse complement strand
TGGTTTTTTATTGAAATTTTAGTATAAGTAAAATCTTAGTAGAATAGTTTTATTAAAAAATAAAGAGTATTTCAAATTGAAATACTCTTTATTTTTTAGTTTGCTTTTTTCATTGCATCGTATCCTACGTCTGCCCATACTATTTTATTTTCACTTAATGTTTTTTTAACATCTATTAATCTTTGGTTTTCTGAACCTCTAAATTGTAGTGATGGATTTTTCTTTTCTAGTTCAAATTTTCCGTCTACAATAACATCAATATCTGAGATTAATTCTTTTGTTTCTTCCCAGTTGTTGTACATCTTACCCATTACGTCTTTTTCAAAATCAAATCCTGTATAACACCATATTGTTTTATTAGGAAATTTTTCTTTTACCTTTCTTACAAGTGGAAGTAATCCTTTTTGATTTTGATATTCTAATGGTTCTCCTCCTAGTAAAGATAATCCTGCTATATATTCGTGATCTAAGTCTTGTAATACTCTATCTATAGTTTCATCTGTAAATTTATCACCATAGTTGAAATCCCATGCAACTTCATTAAAGCAACCTTTGCAATGGTGATTACATCCGCTTACAAAAACACTTACTCGAACTCCAGGTCCATTTGCTACATCACATTCTTTAATAGTTGCATAATTCATATTTTTTCCTCCTTTTATAGATGTAAAACTCTAGATTTTATTTCTTTAGTTTTTCCTTCATTCCAGAAGTTTTCTCCTAAATATCCACAAGTTCTACGTGTTACGTTCATTTTTGAATGATCTTTATTTCCACATTGTGGACATTCCCATTCATTTTTATCATTTATAATAATTTCTCCATCGAATCCACATACATGGCAGTAATCAGATTTTGTGTTAAATTCAGCATATTGAATATTATCATAAATAAATTTAACAACTTCTTCTAGTGCTTTTAAATTGTTTTTCATATTTGGTATTTCAATATATGAAATTGCTCCTCCTGAAGAAATTTGTTGAAATTCACTTTCAAATGCAAGTTTTTGGAATCCATCTATTTTTTCTCTTACATCTACGTGATATGAGTTTGTATAATATCCTTTGTCTGTAATATCTTTGATTTCTCCAAATTTTTCTTTATCTATTCTAGCAAAACGATAGCATAAGCTTTCTGCTGGTGTTCCATATAAAGCAAATCCAATGTTTGTTTCTTTCTTCCAACGATCTGTTGTTTCTCTTAGATGTTTCATAACTTTTAATGCAAAATCATGGCCTTCTTTTGTTGTATGAGATACACCTTTCATAAGTTTTGTTAATTCGTAAATTCCAATATATCCTAAAGATAATGTAGAGTAACCACCCTTTAATAAATGATCTATTGTTTCTCCTGTTTTTAAACGTGCAATTGCTCCATATTTCCAGTGAATTGGGCTAGTATCTGATTTAGTTCCAAGTAAAGCATAATGTCTACACATTAAAGCTTCTTTACATAGTTCTAATCTTTCGTCAAATAGCTTCCAGAATTTATCTTCGTCTCCATTTGCAACAATACCAATTTGAGGTAAATTTATACTTACAACACCTTGATTAAATCTTCCCTCAAATTTGTAATTTCCATTTTCATCTTTCCAAGGTGATAAGAAGCTTCTGCATCCCATTGGGCTAAATACGTTACCTTCATAATTTTCACGCATTTTTTTAGCTGATATGTAGTCTGGATACATTCTCTTGCTAGAACATTCAACTGCAAGTCTTGTTAAGTAATCGTATTTTCCACCTGTTAAGTTATTGTGTTCATATAAAACATAAACTAATTTTGGAAATGCTGGTGTTACATATACACCTTTTTCATTTTTAATTCCTTTATAACGTTGTCTTAATATTTCTTCGATAATCATGGCATTTTCTTCAACATATTCATCATCTTCTTCTAGGTTTAAGAACAATGTTACGAAAGGAGATTGTCCATTGGTTGTCATTAATGTGTTAATTTGATATTGAATAGTTTGTACACCTGCTGCAAGTTCTGTTTTTAATCTTTGGTTTACCATGTCGTCTATCATTTCTTGTGATAATTTATCTTTATAATTTTCCTCTAATTCTCTCTTGAATTTTTCTTTACTCTTTCTTAAATATTTTCCTAAATGTTTTAAATCTACACTTTGTCCACCATATTGGTTACTAGCAACAGCAGCTATAATTTGTGTTGTTACAGTACATGCTACTTGGAAGCTTTTTGGACTTTCAATTAATTTACCATTCATTACTGTTCCATTATCTAGCATATCTCCAATATTAATTAAGCAGCAATTAAATATTGGTTGTAAGAAATAATCTGCATCATGGAAATGAAGTATTCCTTCTTCATGTGCTTTTGAAATTTTTTCTGGAAGTAATATTCTTTTTGTTAAATCTTTTGAAACTTCTCCAGCGATATAATCTCTTTGTGTAGATGCTAGAACTGCATTCTTATTAGAATTTTCTTCTGCTAATTCTTTATTTTGATTTTTAATTAATCCTAATATAGATTCATCAGTAGTATTTTGTTTACGTACTAATGCTCTTGTATAACGATATACAATATATTTTTTTGCAAGTTCATATCTTCCATGGCTCATTAATTGTTCTTCTATAATATCTTGAATATCTTCTACCAAAATTCTTTTTTTATCTAAATCCTGAATATATTGGATAATTGAATTTATTTCCTCTTTAGTAGCTCTCTCTTTTGGTCTTACTTCACAGTTTGCTTTTTCAATTGCAGTAACAATTTTATCTCTATTATAATCTACTGCTCTTCCATCTCTTTTAATAACTTTCATAATATTTCCCCCTCTTTTTCTTCTTGTGTCTTTTGAAGATATTATATCGTAACTTTTAAAATTTTCTGTTGCAATTGCAACAAATTATGGTATAATAATATTGAAAAAATTAAAGTCCTTGATGCTCTAACAACAAAAACAATATTTCATTTTCATTACAAAAATATGACGTAGAATTATGTCGTTTTTTGCTTGAAAATGCTCAAGTTTAACTATTGTTACATTTTTATCAGATTTTATGTATAATAAAATAAAATTATGCAATCTCTGAAAAGCGGGCATATATCTAAAGTTATGGGTTATAGGTAATCCTTTTTAAACCTAAATATATTATAAAAGGAATGATATAAAATGAATATCTCTTTAAATTCTTCTGACTTCGTTCAACAATTAGAAAAATCTTGCAATAAATCTCAAAAGAAACTTTTTCATAAAGGTGAAGTTATAACTTCCTATATTGCTAAACGCAATCAACTTTGCTTTATGCTTTCTGGAGAGGCAGATCTTGTACGATATGATTTTAATGGTAATAGAACTATAGTAGAACATTTTACTAAAAATGATGTTTTCGGAGAATTATTTTATATTGTTAATACGAATAATGAGCTATTTGTAGAGGCTAAATCTGATGCTTCTGTTCTTTTCTTTCTTTATGATGATATAAAGCAGAAATGTAAATCTAATTGTAGTTTCCACCAGAAGTTGTTTGATGGGTTATCTTCGTTATTTTTAAATGAAGTTATAGATTTAAACACTCGAATAGAGCTTCTTAGCAAGAGAACAATTAGAGAGAAACTTCTTGGATATTTTAATATTATTTCTTCTAAAAATATATCTAGAACATTTACTATACCTTTTTCTTTAACTGATCTTGCAGATTATTTAAGTATAGATAGAAGTGCAATGATGAGAGAATTAAAATTATTAAAAGAAGATGGTTTTATAGAAAAAATGGGGAATCGTATTAGTTTATTGCATCAATAAATGCATTCACTGTATATTAAAAATTACTTTACACTTTTAGTATAGCCAAAAATAAAATTGAACCTTATTACATATCTTAAACCACTCTGTATGGTTTGCTTCGTAAAACTGTACAGCCTAATTTAAGTTAACTTTGTTTATAATAGAAATCTTCAATTTTTCCTAAACAATAAGAAACACTATACTTAATTTAAGTATAGTGCTTCTTATTGTTTCTATTTAATTGCTTCTATTTAAAAATTTCTGCAAATTCTTCGCCATCGATTTTCTCTTTTTCAAGTAGTATTCCAGCTACTGTATGAAGTTTATCTATGTTTGCTTTTAGAATTTCTAATGCTTTATTATATGCTTCATCTACAATTCGTTTTGTTTCTTGATCTATAATTGCAGCTGTTTCTTCTGAATATTCTTTACTTTGTGCAAAGTCTCTTCCTAAGAACACTTCATCTTGTGTAGAACCTAAAGTTACAGTTCCTACTTTTTCACTCATACCATATCTAGTTACCATATTTCTTGCTATTTTTGTAGCACGTTCTATATCGTTACTTGCTCCTGTTGAAATATCATTCAAAATTAATTTTTCTGCTACTCTACCACCAAGTAAAGATATAATGGTTTCTTCCATTTCAGATTTTGACATGAAGTTTTTATCTTCTGTTGGACGATACATAGTGTATCCTCCAGCCATTCCTCTCGGAACAATAGATATTTGATGTACTGGATCTTGTGTTGGTAAGAATCTACTTACTACTGCATGGCCAGCTTCATGGTAAGCAACTAATTTATTTTCTTTTTCGCTTCTTACTTTTGTTTTCTTTTCTGGTCCCATAGTTACTTTAACCATAGCATCTTCTATTTCTTTCATGCTAATTTCTTTTAAATTTCTTCTAGCAGCTAAAAGGGCTGCTTCGTTTAATACGTTTTCCAAATCTGCACCAGAAAAACCTGATGTATTTTTTGCAATTACTTTTAGATCTACATCTTCTGCTAGTTTCTTTTTCTTAGAGTGTACTTCAAGTATTTGCTCTCTTGCTTTTACGTCTGGAGCTGAAACTACAATTTGACGGTCAAACCTTCCTGGACGAAGTAAAGCTTTATCTA
>CANQRO010000079.1 GCA_947626205.1 uncultured Clostridia bacterium | reverse complement strand
TAATTAGATATTCTTACTTAATTTTAAGAGTCTTCAACAACTATTAAAATCTATTTTCTTCTACTTCCCACTTGTGAGATTACTTCTCTTGATGCAGTATTAGCTTTAATAAATGTGTTTGTTATAAATTCTTCATTTATTTGATTTTGGTATGCATACTCTTTTACAAAACTTGCAAAAAATGCATCTCCTGCCCCTGAAGAGTCTACAACATCTGCAAGTATTTCTGGTGTTTTTTCTATATATTTTATTTCTCCGTTTTCTTTAAATATAAAGTTAGCTCCTTTTTTTCCATTTGTTATTATTAATAAATCTAAATCTAATAATTTAAAGAATTCTAACTCGTTTTTAATTTGTAATCGTTCAAACAATAACGAAATTACATTCTGATTTAATTGTATTAAATTGGCTTTTTTAAAAAATTCTGTTAAATACTGTTTTGAGAAATGCTCTATAAATCGTACATGTCCTATATCTAAGCATATTTTTTTAAATTTGTTATTATTTAAAAATTCTAAGTTTACTACTTCAAATTTATCTAATAATACATATATTTCTTTTTCCATAAGTTCTTTAGGTAATTTGGTTGGTAAATTTTCTCTAAATTCTATTGTTCTTTTATTTGTAATAGGTGAATACCAAGAATGAATTATTGTATCGTCTCCTAATTCTGAATTTGGAATTATTATATTCATTACATCTGTTTTCATATTATCTATTCTAACTAAGTCTACATTAACTCCATGTGCTTTTAAAGATTCAAGTGCTAGTTTACCTTCTTCATCATTTCCGCATGTTCCTACGGCATAGCATTCTTCACCCATATATGAGAGATTATATAAAGAATTCCAATTGCTACCACCACCATCTTGTTTTATTAGATTTAAGTTTCCATCATACACTTTATCAAAGATAATGTCTCCATGTGATACAAATATTTTATTAGACATTTTTTTATCCTCCTAAGATGATCTTATTATATTATAAAACGACAGGAAATACAATATATAATCTTATAGAATTATGTATTTACAAATTAACATAAAAATGATATAATTTTTTTATCTTTTCTAAGGAGTTTGAAAATAAAATGAAAAATCTTGAAAAAACAAAAAATATTAAAACAAAGTTAATTGATAAAACAGGATATTTTAAAAAATGCCTTCAAATTAAAAGATTAGCCAAGTATGCTAATGAAATTGATACTGTTCTAACTAGATTCAACAAGAAAAGTTGTAATGAAACTATGATGATAAAAGGTGTAAGGAAATCTCGTGAAGAATCTACAAATAGAAAAACTCATACAGAGGATTTAGAAAAAATAGTTGCACAAATAGCAAAAGGAATAGGTTTGAATGAAGATATTGTTAAACTTATGGGAAAACATCATGATGTCGGTCATACATTTTCTGGGCATAGTGGTGAATGGTGGATATCTAATATTCTTGATGATTATGGGTTAGGTTGTTTCTGTCATAATACTTTAGGAGCAAAAGAACTTATTTATACTGATAATGTATATGAAGAGATTATGCATAAAATAAAAGTTCATAATCCTAATATAAGTTCTAAACAAGAATGTAAAATTAGAAATAGTTTATGGCTTATTATGGATGCTATTAACGCTCACAATGGTGAGAAGCCTGAAAAAGAATTTATTCCTGTTTCTAATAAGACTGAAGAAGATTTTGTTAATGAGATTTTAAATTGTTATTCTATACCTGGATATGATAGAACAATAATGCCTGCTACTCCAGAAGCATGTTTAATGAGGCTTGCTGATAAAATTTCATATATTCCTTTAGATATGGTAGATGGTTTAAAAGAAGGTTTAATAAGAGATAAAAATGGAAATATTGTTGAAACTTTAGATAGTGATTATGCTGTTGTTTTATCTAAAATTGGAATTACAAAAAAAGATTTTGACAGCGCAAATTTAACTAAAGATTATAGGCATATTGCTGAAAGGTTAAAAGAAATTTTTATAAATGATGTTATTCAAAATAGCTCAAAGCACAAAATCAAAATGTCTAAAGAAATGACTGTTTTAATGGGGCAATTACTAACTTTAAATAATGAAAAAGCTGTTAATAATGTTATTTTAGTAGAAGATCAACAAACTTATCCTGCTTGTATTCGCTCTTTGATGAATACATTTTCTTATATTTTAATTAAAAATGGTATAGTAACTGATTTGCATACTGCTTTTGTAGGAAATCAATATACTGACAAAAACGCTAAATTTTCTAGTTTATTAGAGAAATATCATGATACCCCATACTTTTCATTTATAGAGTATTTATCTAAAATAAATTCTACAGATTATAACTTTGTTTTAAAAATTATAGAAAATGCTTCTAAACAATCTATAAAAAGTGAATTAACTACTGCAAGGCAATGTGTCCAAAAAATGGAAGATTACAAACCTAAGGAAGAATTTGGTTATAATTTTGATAGAAAAAATGATAGAATTAAATCTTATATATCTTATTATTCAACTCAATTAGAGCTTGGAAATTTAGTAGGATATACAGATGAAACTTTAAATGAAGAAGTACAACAAATTTATAATAATATGATGTATGGAAGATATAATAAAAATTATCTTTTACAAGATGAACAAATCGCGATGATGCTCTCTGCTCAGTATATTTCTAGCTTAAATGATGTTGAGTTTATAAACCTTTTATACAGTACTAATTTAATTACAGAGGAACAAGTAAAAAGTTTAACTAGAAAATATAAGGATATTCCAAATTTAAAAGATGAAGTATATGAACAAAAAAATTGGAAGGTGATAAAGAATATGCAAATGGAAGCAGCAAAAAAAGGCGAAGAAGAAGTACATCTTTAGATAAAAGCACCACTTTTATAAAGTGATGCTTTTTTATTGTATAGTAAAAATCGAAGATTTTTGCTATACAACAAGGTTAAGTTACATTAGTATAATGCATATCCGCGAAGCAAAATGAACATGTGGCGAAGCCACTTTTCTTATTCTTTTATTGTACCATCAATTTTATAGCTTTTTCTAATTCTTTTAATTCTTTTTCAGCTTCATTACTTGAAGTTGCTTTTACTCCCATGTAGAATTTTATTTTTGGTTCTGTTCCAGATGGACGTACACAACACCAAAAGTCATTTTCTAATTCATAATATAAAACATTTGAAGTTGGAAGTTCTATTTTTTCTTCTATTCCTGTTTCAATATTTTTACTTATTCCTGATTGATAATCTTTTACTACTAATACTTTGTAGTTTTCGAATTGTGTCGGTGGATTTTTTCTGAAATTATTCATAATTTGTTTTATTTTTTCTGCACCATCTACACCTTCTAATGTGATTGTATAGATTCCTTCTTTATAATACCCATATTTTTCATATATGTTTATCATTTGATCCCATAATGTAATTCCATTATTTTTATAGAAAGCTGCTGCTTCACAAAGCATCATAACTGCTACAATTCCGTCTTTATCTCTTGCATGTGTTCCTATCAAACAACCATAACTTTCTTCAAATCCAAATACATATTCATTCTCTTTTGTTTTTTCAAATTGTTTTATTTTTTCGCCAATATATTTAAACCCTGTAAGAACTTCAAATAGTTTTAAATTGTATTCTTTGCTAATTGCATTTGCCATGTTTGTAGATACTATACTTTTTATCAATGCACCATTTTTTGGTATAGCATTTTGTTTCTGTTTTTGGCTTAATATATATTCTGCAAGTAGCATCGCAGACATATTCCCTGTAAATGCCATATATTCTCCAGTTCTAGAATCTTTTGCATATACTCCCAATCTATCTGCATCTGGATCTGTTGCAAGTACTACGTCTGCATCTACTTTTTTTGCTAACTCTAAGGCTAATTTAAACGCTTTTTTATCTTCTGGGTTTGGATATTCTACGGTTGGAAAATCTCCATCTGGTTCTTCTTGCTCTGGAACAATGTATACGTTTTTAAATCCCAATTCATTTAATATGCGTTTTACAGGAACTGCACCTGTTCCATGTAAAGGTGTATATACTATTTTAATTTCGTTTGACATTTCTTTAATAACTTCTGCATGAATTATTTGTTTTTTTAGTTCTTCCATGTATGCGTCATCAATTTCTCGTCCTACTAAATTAAATAATCCTTGTTTTTTTGCTTCTTCTTCACTAATTGTTTTTATTAAAGAAAATTCTTTTACTGCATTTACTTCTTCTATTATTTCTTTATCTACGGGTGATACTATTTGAGCACCATCTTCCCAATATACTTTATAGCCATTATATTTTGGCGGATTATGGCTTGCAGTAATCATAATTCCTGCTGTACAACCTAGTTTTCTAACTGCAAATGATAATTCTGGAACTGGTCTTAATTCTTCAAACAAATATGTTTTTATTCCATTTGCATTTAATGTTAATGCTGTTTTTATACTAAATTCTTTTGACATATGTCGTGAATCGTAGCTTATTACTACTCCTTTTTCTTTTGAACCTTTTTTTACAATGTAATTTGCCAATCCTTGTGTAGCTTTTGTAACTGTATAATTATTCATTCTGTTTGTTCCTGCACCTATAATGCCTCGTAACCCTGCTGTTCCAAAGGATAAATCTTTATAAAAGCGATCTTCAATTTCTTTTTCATTATTTTTTATTGATTGTAATTCTAATTTTGTTTCTTCGTCAAAAATCGGATTTTCACACCATTCTTCATATTTTTCTTTATAATTCATATTTTCTCCTTCTTTCCTTAATATATAAATATAAATTATTATTTTATGCCATTTTATAATAGTAAGAACCAAATGTCAAAGGTTTATTTACATTTGGTTCTTATTAATTATTTTCTATTTTTCATATATTCTATATATAGTTTTTCTGCTGTTTCTGGGCTATCTTCTCCTTCTGCATTTTTAACAGGTGCAAATTCTTCTTCTCTTTTTACTCTCATAATTGTCATATCATCTAACATTTCAAA
>CANQRO010000078.1 GCA_947626205.1 uncultured Clostridia bacterium | reverse complement strand
TTCTCCTAAATCAAATTCTTCTTTATGTTGTTGCATTTGATTATTATCAAATTTAGACAATGCTAACAAGTCAGTTACTAATTTTGCCATTCTTCTTGCTTCTGATGCAATTACATTTAAGAATTTATCCTGTGTTTCTTTGTCATATTCTCCTTCTAATAATGTATCGGCATATCCCATAATAGAAGTAATTGGAGTTTTTAATTCATGTGATACATCTGCAACAAATTCTTTTCTCATATTATCCAATTTAACATGTTCTGTAATATCTTGTATTACAACCATTACACCAGCAGCTCTTTCCACTTCATCTTTTAAAGGTGCAAAAAATAAGTTTATATGTTTATCTCCTATTGTAACCCTTTCTTCTGATGAAGTCCAATTATCTAAATAAATAATTTTTTCCATATTTATTTCTGTATCTAACTTTCCAAAAATCTTTGTAAAATTATCATCTTCTGGCATAATTCTAAGTAATGATGTAGCTGCTGGATTAACCAAAATTATTTTTCCTTCCATATTAAAAGCAATAATTCCATCAGTCATATGAAGGAGAATAGTTTCAATTTGATTTTTCTGTCTAGAAACTTCATTTAAATTTTCTTTTAGTTCTGTAGTCATAAGTCCAAAAGCTCCAAACAACTCATTAACATTATTATCTTCTTTCGGATTTACTAATGATTTAATTTCTACTTCTTCCCCTGCAGCAATTTTTTTTGCACTATCTATTAATTTATTAATTGGCTTTGAAACTTTTGTATTTAAAAAAACTCCTATTGCACCAGCTAATAATAAAAATGCAAATATTGCGTACATAGCTAAATAACTTCCTTGAAGAGTAATGCTTTGAATATTCATTGCTACTTCTTCTGATGCATTATTATCTAAAACTTCTTTTTCTATAACTTTTAAATTATTTATAAAATATATGCTCATACCTGTTAACAATATTGTAGCAATTACTACAAATATTAAAATCGTTTTTAATTGTACATTTTTCACTTTTTGCTCTCCTCTCTTTTTCATGGCATAACTAAAAATCGGAAATCAGACTATTGCTGATTTCCGATTTATCCTGCTTTTTATTTCGATGCAATATAATAGCCTACTCCTCTTTTTGTAATCAATATTTTTGGAGCTGATGTATCTTTTTCTATTTTTTCACGTATTCTTCTAACTGTTACATCAACCGTTCTAATATCTCCATAATATTCATATCCCCAAACTTTTTCTAGTAAAACTTCTCTTGTAATAACTTGTCCTGGTTGGTTTGCTAAATATTTTAATACTTCAAATTCTCTTAGAGTTAAATCTACTACTTCACCTTTTACTCTTACTTCAAATTTATCTAAATCTAAAGTTAAATCTCCTACTATAATTTTATTTGTATTTCCATCTTTTTCATTTTCTAAATTAAGAGATGCAACTTCTACTTTTCTCAAATTTGCTTTTATTCTTGCCATCAATTCTCTTACACTAAATGGCTTTGTAACATAATCATCTGCACCCAATTCTAACCCTAATATTTTATCTATTTCTTCATCTTTTGCTGTTAGCATTAAAATTGGTACATTTAGTGTATGTCTAATTTTTTTACATACAGCAAGTCCATCCATTTTTGGAAGCATTATATCTAGTAAAATAAGGTCTGGTTTTTGGTTAAGTGCAATATCTACTGCAGTTAATCCATCATTTGCTTGTAATGTACGATATCCTTCTTTTTCTAAATTATATACAAGAATATCAACTATATGTTGCTCATCATCTACAATTAAAATAGTTTTTTTGTCTTGATCTATTACTTGTTCATCCATAAGTAACACCCCTCTGACTTTCTTTAAAAAAATATCTATGATTTTCTTTACTATAAAGTAATATATCATAGATATTTTATTTGTACAAGTATTTTTAAAATTTTTATTTCATTTGATTTTTAATATTACATTGGAGTTAATTCAAATGGAGAATCTTTTGTTCCACTTCCCGTAACTTGCATACCACTTTTTAAAGTTATACAAGGACGAACTCCGCAAACCATAGCATTAAACGAAGCACTATCAGCATTCCTAAACTCAATAAACGTACCGCCAAGAATTAAAGCATCTTGTCTAACAATACGCACTTGAAAATTATGGGTTTGTACGTCATGTTTCCACAACTGTCTTTGTGCATAATAGTACTGCCCATCTGTAATAGCTATACCATTATTATTTTGACTTTTTGCTGCTAACATTGCATCATAATCTTCTTGTGTAGCCTCTGAAGCTAATAAACAACCACTATCTGCATTCCCATTATATTCAAATGGTAATTCTACTGTTTCCGAAACTTTATCTTTCTTTTCACTTCCTACTGATCTTCCACTTTCTGCATATCTTGGATCAACATAATTTGTACAAAAACTGTTCAATGTTTCTACGCAGTTATTATATCCAGTTCTTGCTCCGTCTATATTATCATTCAACCCTATAATTAGCATCTCAACATTATTTGTACTTATAATTTGTAAACCATGTTCATCATCATTATATAATACTTGCCATAAGTCATTATAATTAGCTGTATTAAATGTTTGATTTTTATCTTGTCCAGTTTGTTCTGGTGTCATCGTAAATTCTTTTCCCTCTGGTTTATATTTTACATAATCTCCTGGCTTAGCTATACTTGACATTAATGTAGTTACTTTTACAGTACAAGTATCACTTACTTCACTACCATCTGTTGATGTTACAGTAATTTCAGTTGTTCCTACTTCTAACGCTGTTATTTCTCCATTTTCTACCGTTGCTACTTGTGGATTACTACTATCCCATTTTAATTCTTTATTTTCAGCATATTCCGGTTCTATTGTTACTTCTAGTGTCTCATTTTTTCCTTTTTCAATTGAAGTAGCGTGCTTGCTTAACTCTATTTTCTTTATAAGCTTTGTATTATTAGTTTCTGTGTCATTTTTCCCTGCAATATTTAACAATTGGTTTTCTAATTCATTCCAATGTTTAAGCTCATTTTGCTCAGCTTCTTTATATTTTTGTGCAACATCCTTTGCTCGTGCTATTATTCCATCTTTACCTAATGCTAAATTTAGTGTTATTCCTGCCAATATTAATAATACTATTATTGTTATTACTAGCGCAATTAGTGTTACTCCTTTTTCTTTCAATATATTTCTTACTTTTTCTGTAACCATTTTCTTTAGTTTTCCTCTCTTATATAATTTTTACTTATATTATGTGCTATTTGTCACACTTTATTTCACACTGTCTTGTTTATGTTTATATTATATGATTACTTTTATTATCTTGTCAACATTTTATATTTATTTTTATTATAATTATTATCTTATATAATTCTCTATAAACTTAAGTAAAAATTAAACCATATAAAGCATTAATATTCTATGCTTTATATGGTTGTATCTTTGTTTTATTATTTGAATTAATTTTATTCAAAATACTTTTTATTTAAATTATATTATAATTTTATACATTTTCTCCTAAAACCATATGAAGTAATGCCATTCTTATAAATACACCATTCTGTACCTGCTTAAAAATTCTAGACTTTTCACACTCTACAACATCGTCTGCAATTTCTACATTTCTATTAAATGGTGCTGGATGCATAATAATTGCATGTTCTTTCATTTTAGCTACTCTTTCTGAATTTAATCCATATCTTGCATGGTATTCTTCTACTGTTTCTTTCATAGCTTCAGTATGTCTTTCATGTTGTACTCTAAGAAGCATTACTACATCAACTTGATCTATAATTTCATCGAAATCCACATAATTGTATCCTTCTTCTTTATATTCAAGTGGACCTGATGTATATACTGTCATACCTAACCTTTGCATAATTTTAAAATTTGTATGTGCAACTCTTGAATGAGCAATATCCCCTACTATTACAACTTTTAATCCTTCAAATTTTCCAAATTCTTGTCTAATAGTTAATAGATCTAATAAAGATTGACTTGGATGATTTCCTGTTCCATCACCTGCATTTAATATAGGAATATTAATTTTTTCAACTAATTGCTTATAATACTCATTTTCAACATGCCTTATAACTACAGCATTTGTTCCAAACATTTCAAAAGTTTTTACAGTATCATACAAGCTTTCTCCTTTTTTTAAACTAGAATTTCCCGCATCAAAATTTTGTGTTTTACATCCTAATTTTAAAGCAGCCATATCAAAACTGTAATGAGTTCTAGTAGAAGGTTCAAAAAACAAATTAGATACAATTTTTTTACCTTGATAATCTACCTTTTTTCCATTTTTAAATTCTTCTGCTAAATCTAAAATGTGATTAATTTCTTCAGTGCTAAAATCATCTAAATTTAATACATTCATTTTATTATCTCCTTTTTTAGACATTTTTTTAATTTTAGCACTCATAAAAAAAATGTACAAGTATTTTTCGATATTTTTAAACAAAACTTTTTAATTTTTAAAATAGTTCACTTCATTTTGAAGTGAACTATTTTATTCTTATTGAATTGGACTTAATTCAAACGGAGAATTTATTTTTCCATCCCCTATTACTTGTATTCCCCTTTTTAAAGTTATACATGGTCGCACTCCTAAAGAGATACCATAAGCATCAAAGGTTGCTCCATCCTCATGCAAATTTAACAACGATCCTCCACCAATCCATGGCTCTCCTTGATATTCCGTAACCGAAACAATTTGAAAACGTGTCTTTAACCATATTTGTCTTTGTGCATAATAGTACGTACTACCTGTAATAGCTATACCATTATCATTTTGACTTTTTGCTGCTAACATTGCTTCATAATCTTCTCTATCAGTTTCCATAGCTGGCTTACAACCGCTATCTTTACTTCCATTATGTTCAAATTCTAATTCTACTGTTCCCTCTACTTTATCTTCTTTCTTACTTCCTACTGACCTTCCACTTTCGGCATACCTTAGATCAACATAATTTGTACAAAAACTGTTCAATGTTTCTACGCAGTTATTATATCCAGTTCTTGCTCCGTCTATTGTACTATTCCCAATTCTTAAGTTTGCAACATTTTTTGTACTTATAATTTGTAAACCATGTTCATTATCATTATATAATACTTGCCATAAGTCATTATAATTATCTGTATTAAATGTTTGATTTTCGTTTTGTCCTGTTTGCTCTGGTGTAATCGTAAATTCTTTTCCCTCTGGTTTATATTTTACATAGTCACCTGGTTTCGCTATACTTGACATTAATGTAGTTACTTTTACAGTACAAGTATCACTTACTTCACTACCATCTGTTGATGTTACAGT
>CANQRO010000077.1 GCA_947626205.1 uncultured Clostridia bacterium | reverse complement strand
AAAAATCGAAGATTTTTGCTATGCAACAAGGTTAAGTTACATTAGTCTAATGCATATTTGCGAAGCAAAATGCACATATGGCGAAACCACTTATCTTATATAAAAAGCACATTAATAACATATAAAACAATCAAATGAACTGGATAAAATCCATATAATAAATACTTTGTATCAGGACCTTTTTTACCATTATAGAAATGAATTAATAATAATGGTAATATTGTACATAAGCAAAGAAGACTATATTCAAAGTATAGAGATGTTGTTAACATTAATGGAATGTATTTAATTAAGCAAAGTGCAATGTAAGATAAGTACATAAGATATTTTTTATCTTTAAATACATGAAATATAAATATTGCTAAAACTCCCCAATAACCATAATCGGTTTTAAAAAGATCAGCAGTACATGCGAGTGATGCTACAAGTAAAATACCAACAGCTTTATTTTTGCATTGTTCATATCCAATAATAGCTATTAATCCAAGTAACAAAGTAAAAAATATATTTAAAGCAAAACCTTGTGTAAACATTGAACGAAATAGCATAAATGGTACTTGTGATACAATTGCAAACATTAATAATCTTATTATATAATTTTTTTTACTTCTCGTATGAATATACCCTTCACTAATTCCAAATGCAAAAATAGGGAAGGCCAATCTACCTATGTAATTAAAAAAAGAAAATTTTTCAAACAAAGCATATCCTAAATGATCCATAAACATGCTACAAATAGCAACTATTTTTAATATAAAATTTGACATTTGTATAAATACTCCTTTATTAAAAGCACATTATTATAAATTGATGTAACTTATATAATAATAAACTATAAATAATAATTATTCATTTATTATTCAATTAATTATTACTTAATTAAACATACATTATTTATTACTTATTATTTATTATTTAAATGTTCATTTGTTTCTTTTTGGTCATTATATCGTTCAACAAAATATAATGGTCGACCTTTTGTTTCATAGAATGTTCTTCCTAAATATTCTCCAATTACTCCCAAAAAGATTAATTGGATTCCTCCGAGAAAAAGAATAACCACCATTGTAGAAGAATATCCAGGAACATCTATACCATAGAATATAGTTTTAAATATAATAACTAACATATAAATAAATCCTGCAAGAGATACTAATATTCCCATTATAGCTGACCACCTTAGTGGGGCAGTAGTAAATGATGTTAAGCCATCAATAGATAAATTAATAAGTTTTCCATAATTCCATTTTGTTTGACCTGCAGCTCTAGCATCACGGTCAAATAAAATTTCTTTTTTATTATAACCAATCCAACTAAACAATCCTTTAGTGTATCTTTGTGATTCACGAATAGATTTTAAAGCTTCTATACATCTTCTATCAAGTAAACGAAAATCTCCAGTATCTTTTTGAATTTCAATATTCGTAACACTTTGTAAAGTTTTATAAAATATTTTAGAGGTAAGTTTCTTTAAGAAACTTTCACCTTTTCTGCTTCTACGTTTTGCATAAACATCATCATAACCATCTTCCCAAAATTTAATCATTTCAGGAATTAATTCTGGTGGATCTTGTAAATCTGCATCTAAGATAACAACACAATCACCCTTAATATAGTCTAACCCAGCAATCATAGCAGTTTCTTTTCCATAATTTCTAGAAAGATTTAAATAGTTAACCCTTAAATCTTTTTTATGAAGTTTATCCATAACAGATAATGTATCATCTTTACTACCATCATTAACAAATAAGATTTCAAAATCATATGATGATAAATTATCCATAATTGTTTTTAAACGGTCATATAATAAATTTAACACCTCTTGCTCATTATAAGCAGGTACTAAAATACTTACTATTTTTTTCTCTTTTTCCATAAAAAAACCTCCACGCTAATTATATAACATAATTCGCATAGAGTAAATAATTTTAATAATAATTTATTCTTTTGCAAGAACATTATTAGTTAAACGATATACATGGCAAATATCACAATCTGTGCAAATAGATACGCGATTTTCAAAAATAAGTTTTAATGTTGTAATAAATTCATCTTCATATTCATTAATTAGATGAATATAAAGTTTTTCTGGCAAAATATTTAAAAGTGTATTTAAGCAATAATCATTAGATGAAAAAGAAATATCAGATAAATATTTTGCATTTAATAAATGTTTATCATGAGGAATAACATTTTTATTTTCATCCAACAAAATAGAATCTTTATTAACATATACTAAATGAACAATTTTTTTTGTACAAGGCTTTGAATTTACATATAAATGTAGAATATTAATAAATTCATAGTATTCTCTTTCAATTAAGAAGTTGTTTACACATAAATCTGTATTATCATCCAAAATTTTTCTATAATCTTGTAGCCTAAAATTAATAAAACCATTCAAAACAATAGAATGATGAGTTTCAATATATTCTAGTAAAGAAGAAAAAATACTATTATATTTTTCTTCATTTAAAACTTCATCATATAAAAAAGAATCTATACAATTATCAAGTATTTGATTTCTTTCAATATCACTAAAATAAAAATAATTATAATTAATAATGTTTCTAATAATCTTTCTTTCATAAAAAAAGATAATACATTTTGTTAAAATATCACAAAATTTTTTTGAAAAAGAAAGAATATCATTTCCTAAGTAGTGAATAATAACATTATCATATATTTTAAATTTATGATTAGATATATAAATTGTATCTATATTCATCTTAGAAAATTCTTTTAGTAGATAGTCTATAATATATTTGTTATTACTTTTTATACAGACTGACTTCATTATAGATTAACTCCTTTCGTTTAATAGAATATCTATTAATAAGAAAATTGTTTTAACTTAAAAATAGTATCTACAAAAACGGTTTTGATATACATTATTTTATGCATTTTATACATATTTGGAAACTTGTTTATTATATAGAAAAAATTTTTATTTTTTAAATAATAAAGAAAGCAAAATCAATATTTGCTTTCTTTAAATATTTTGAATAAGTACATTTTAAAATAAAAATATATTGAATAAATTAATAATATTAAAATATTTTAAATAAATATGCTTTAGACAAATTAATTAAATTTTAACAGTAAATTCTATAATCAATTTCAGGGAAAATACAATCTTTTTCAGATATATCTCTTAAAAAATCTTCGTCAATTGTATTAGATTTAATTTGATCATACAATTTGGTAAATCTTCCTATGTGATCTTTAATTCGTTTTTTTGCATAATCTACCATTGTTCCATTTGTAATAATAAATAGCCAATCACTACTTTGTGCAAGTAGTAATTCACGAGCACATTGATTAAGTGCACGTATTTTTAATGGATCTTGTTCATTAGAATATGTTGTGCTAAGTTCAACCATTCTATCTCCAGCAACATGTAAATGACGATGTACATAATCGTTAGTTGGGTTTAACCAAACTCCACTATAACCATTAGCACCCCAACTAGAACGGCAAGGAGTAGAAACTTGAATATCTGGGTAATTATCTATATATTCGCTTGGTGTAATTAATTTGAAATCGCATTTATCATAATAAATTTTTTTAAACAATACATATAACCAATCTGGTCCTTCATACCACCAATGACCGTAAAGTTCTGCATCATAAGGACATAGAATAATAGGAGGCTTATCCATAAAAGAACTAAGATGTGAAATCTGTGTTTGCCTACAATCAAAAAAGTGGCCAGCTTGTTTATAAACCGAATCCATTGCCCAAGTTGGATTATAGTAATCTTTATAACCAGTGTCGCCAGTAATGCGGTAATATTTAATACCTGTTGGAACACGAACACCATCATATGTAATATAAGGTTTTATATAATCATAATCTACATCATAGCCAATATCACGATAAAATTCACGATAATTATAATCACCGGGATAACCATTAATAGAACTCCATACTTGACGAGAAGATTCAATATCTCTTCCGAAAGCAACAATATCATTAGGAGAAACGATAGGAGCATAAGTACCATATATAGGAGTAGGGTCTGCATATAAGATTCCGTGAGATTCTGTAATTACATATTCAATTCCAAATTCTCTTAAGTATTTATCTGCTTCTGGAACATATCCACATTCTGGAAGCCAAATTCCACGAGGTTTTCTACCGAAATATTTTTCATAAGTTTGTACTCCAACTGCTATTTGAGCTCGTACAGTTTTCTCGTTTATATAAAGGATAGGGAAATATCCATGTGTTGCTCCACAAGTAATAATTTCTAGAACACCAAGATCTTGAAGCTCTTTAAAACCATTAATAATACAACAATTATATACATCTTTAAATACATGTAAATCGTTAGAATAACGATCTAAATAGTAATGAGATAATTTGTTTAAACGTTCATCATCAGCAGTACGAACAATTTCTTTTTTACAAAGTTCAATATGTTTATTTAAATATTTTATATATCTTTCTTGAAGTAATTTATTATCTAACATATTAAGAAGAGGTGGGGTGATAGACATTGTAATTCTAAAATCGACCTTTTCTTTTACTAATTTATTGAAATTATTTAATAGTGGAAGATAAGTTTCGGAAATTGCTTCAAAAAGCCATTCTTCCTCTAAATAGTTTTCATTTTCTGGATGGTGCACAAATGGTAAATGTGCATGCAATATAAAACTGACATATCCTTTTACATTTTTTTTAGGCATATATAAATCTCCTTTTACATTAATAACAAGATAGGTAGAAGTATTGCCTACCTATCTAAATATTATTGCTTTTTCGAAATTGTGAAGATGACATAGAAGATGGATTGCCATGTTCAAATTCTTCTAATAATTCATTTTGATATAGTTCTTTATATAAATCGTAAATATGATATATTTTTTGCATACTGTGTAAATCATGTAATGTGTCTAAATGTTTTGTATACTGTTTTCCAGTATGAATATTTTTGTAATTTACATTAGGACTAAATTTTTCAAATAGAATATGATCATTTGGGGCGTCCATTTTATTTGATGAAGTAACATAAAGATAATTATTAGGTATTTTACTCATATAATGTATAGGACGTCTACCTAATTCAATGACATACTTACAATTTGGATCTTTAACTTGTAAATACCAACTATTAGCATAGTCATTAATTTCTAATTCAAAAGAATAATTCATAGTTTCATTATGTACTATTAATACAGGTTTTGTTTTTGAAAAGAAGTCTTCGCCAAAAGTTTTTGTATAATTTAAACGATCTTCATCTGAAACATCCCAGTACACAAAAAGAGTTTGAGGAGTTTGTGCCAAAAGTTTTACAACAGTTTGATTATATCTGTAAGGTAAATCATAATATTCTAAAATAGATGCCAA
>CANQRO010000076.1 GCA_947626205.1 uncultured Clostridia bacterium | reverse complement strand
AACATTGTATCATAAGTTTAATTATGTGTCTTTTTATTTTTATAAAAACGGTAATTTAATTTTACCATTTATAATTTTATAAAAAAATCATTTGAAAATGTAAGTTTTAACTTAAAATGAATTAATTAAAAAAAGATCTCTTAGAAAAACTAAAAAAATATTTTTAGCTATTCAAGAGATTTTATGCTTTCATTATACCTTATTAAGCTTGTGCAGCTTTTAAAAGTATAACCAAAACAAAAATAAGTACTACGAGGGCGACAATTGGCATGTGAGTTTTAAAAAATTTTATCATCACACATCTCCTCCTTTAAGCAAAAATTTTAATGTGAAAATTATTATATCACTTTATCTCTCGCCATACAATGTTTTATTAGGAATATTATTAAAATTTTATAGTAATATTTACATAATTTTTCTAAATTGTATTGAAAAATATACTATTAAATATAATTAACTTATACTAGTCAATAAGGACTGGTAATAAAAAATATAAGGAGGATAATCCAATGAAACATACTACGTCAAAAGCATTAAAATTTAATTTAAAGTGAAATAATGTGCAGTAAATGTTCGGTGGCACTCCGAGTTGAGCATCCTATTTGTTAAAAACTGACGGAGAATTTTTCTCCGTCAGTTTTTACGCTGTTTCTGATTTGTTATTTGTTACAATTTTTTTCTTTTTAATATGTTTTTTTGCAACTTTATTTTCATTTAAAATTATTTTTGGTTTTGCTCCATCTCTTACAGTTTCTGCTGTTATTATGCATTTTTCTATTTTGGGATTCGATGGTATTTCAAACATTATATCTCTCATGATATCTTCTATAATTGAGCGTAATCCTCTAGCTCCTGTATTTCTTCCTATTGCTTTGTCTACTATTATATTTAATGCTTCTGGTTCAAATTCTAATTCTACATCATCTAATTCAAGAAGCTTTTTATATTGTTTTACTAAAGCATTTTTTGGTTCTGTTACAATTCGTATTAAAGCTTCACGGTCTAATTCTTTTAATGTAGCTATAATTGGAAGTCTACCTACAAATTCTGGAATTAGGCCAAATTTTAATAAATCTTGTGGAAGTAATTCTTCATAAATTGCAGATTTATCTATTTCTTTTTTACTCTCAATTTTTGCTCCAAAGCCAATAGTCTTTTTACCTATACGTTCATTTATTATTTTGTCTAACCCCTCAAATGCTCCTCCACATATGAATAAAATATTAGCAGTATTTATCTGTAAAAATTCTTGATGAGGATGTTTTCTTCCTCCTTGTGGCGGTACAGATGCAGTAGTTCCCTCTATAATTTTTAAAAGTGCTTGCTGTACTCCCTCTCCGCTTACATCTCTTGTAATTGATGGATTTTCAGACTTCCTTGAAATTTTATCTATTTCATCTATATAAATTATTCCTTTTTCTGCAAGTTCTATATCATAATCCGCTGCTTGTATTAATTTTAACAATATATTTTCAACATCTTCACCAACATATCCTGCTTCTGTTAAAGTTGTTGCATCTGCAATAGCAAATGGTACATTTAAAATCTTTGCAAGAGTTTGAGCAAGCATTGTTTTTCCACAACCTGTTGGTCCAAGTAAAAGTACATTACTTTTTTGAATTTCTACATCGCTAATCTCATCTTCTGTATTAATTCTTTTATAATGATTATATACAGCAACTGCAAGCGTTTTTTTTGCTTCTTCTTGACCGATTACATATTCATCTAAAATTTTCTTTATTTCTTCTGGTTTTGGTAAAGTGGTTACTTCATCTATTGTGTAGCCGACTTCTTCTTGTTCTATATAATCTTCTTCTATAATATTTTTACACAAAGATATACATTCATCACATATATATACCCCTGGTCCTGCAACAATTCTTTTTACAGCATCTTGTGTTTTACCACAAAATGAACATTTTATATTTCTCTCGTTTGGGTTTTTAGCCATTTATTCCATTCCTTTCAAATTATTCCATTTATTCTTTTGTATTTTTTTCCATTATTGCATCTATTAATCCATATTTTAAAGCTTCTTCTGCTGTCATATAGTTATCTCTTTCTGTATCTTTTTCAATTGTTTCTAAAGTTTGACCTGTCCTTTCACTTAGTAATTTATTTAGTTTTTCTCTTGTTTTTACCATATGATCTGCATGAATTTTTATTTCTGTTGCTTGCCCAGAAATTCCATTTCCACCTATCAATGGTTGATGAATTAATATTTCCGCATTTGGAAGAGCAAATCTTTTTCCTTTTTCTCCAGATGCAAGTAATACTGCTCCCATACTTGCTGCCATACCTACACATATAGTAGATACTGGACATTTAATGTAATTCATTGTATCTACAATTGCCAAACCATCTGTAATAGATCCTCCTGGTGAATTTATGTATAAATAAATTTCTTTGTCTGGATCTTCAGACTCTAAGAATAAAAGCTGTGCTATTACTAAACTAGCTGTAGTTGGATTTACATCCTCTCCTAAAAATATAATTCTATCTTTTAAAAGTCTTGAGAATATATCATATGATCTTTCTCCTTTATTTGTTTGTTCAATTACGTATGGAACTAAACTATTTTTTTCTAACATAATTTTCCCTTGTATAATATTTTAATATTATACTTACCTTTCTCCATTAATTATTTTATTTATAAAAATTTTGGTTTAATGGAACCGTTATTTTATAACAGTTAATATATTTTTCTATTAGACTATTATTTATTAAACAAAAAGTTAGAGGTATAACAAATAGTATATTTTTTACTCCCCTAACTTTTAAATTTATTTTATTTTTGCATTTTCTACAAGGAAGTTTACTACTTTTTCATTTTTTAATGAATCTTCTATGTATTTAACAAATGCTTCATTTGTTTTTAGTTCTTCTTCTTTTTTACCATATAATTCTGCCATTTCTTTAATTTTAGCATCTACATCTTCTTTTTTAGCTTCTATTTTTTCTGCTTTAACAATGGCTTCTAAAACTAATTTCGTTTTTACAGAAGTTTTAGCTTGTTCTTCATAATCTTTTCTAAAGTCTTCCATAGATTTTCCTATCATCTGTAAGTAATTTTCTAACTTCATACCTTGATATGATAATCTCTGTTTAATTTCTTCTATCATGTTGTCTATTTCTGTTTCAATCATTCCAGATGGAATATCTAATGTAACATTATCGCAAACTGCCTTTACGACTGCGTCCTCTGTTTCATATTTTTCCTTATTTTTATTTTCTTCTTCTAATTTTTCTTTTATACTAGCTTTTAATTCTTCTAATGTATCAAATTCACTAACATCTTTAGCAAATTCATCATCCAATTTTGGTAGTTCTTTTTTCTTAATTTCATGTAATTTTACTTTGAATGTTGCATCTTTTCCTTTTAAGTTTTCTGAAAAATAATCTTCTGGGAATTTAACTTTAATATCTTTTTCTTCTTCTGGTTTCATTCCTATAATTTGATCTTCAAAACCAGGAATAAATGTATTGCTTCCTATTGTTAATTCATGATTTTCAGCTTTTCCACCTTCAAAAGCAACACCATCTACAAATCCTTCAAAATCTATTACAGTAATATCATCTTTTTCAACTGGTCTATCTTCTACTGAAACTACTCTTGCGTTTTTTTCTTGCATATGTCCTAATTCATGGTTTATATCTTTATCGGATACATTATACTCAATTTTTTTAATTTCTATACCTTTATATTTGCCAAGTTTTACTTCTGGTTTTGTTTGAACTACTGCTGTAAATATTAAATCTTGTCCTTTTCCAATTTGCTTAACATCAATATCTGGACGACTTACAGCTTCTATATTATTATCTTTTAATTCTTTTTCATATACTTCTGGTACTACTTCATTAAATGTATCTTCATAGAAAATTTCATCCCCATAATATTTTTCTACAATATTCATTGGTGCTTTACCTTTTCTAAATCCAGGAATATTAAAATATTTTGCGCTCTTTAAATATACTTTTTTCATAGCTTCATCAAATTTTTCTGCTTCAATAGTAAATTCTAATTTTAATTCATCTTTTTTGTCTGTCTTTTCAATTTTTATACTCATTTCTTTCAAATCCTTTCTAATTAAATAGCTTTTATATTATATCATGTTTTTTTAAGATTGCAAGCTTTTTTTGGTGTTTTTATAGTATTGAAAGTGAAAACTTAAATTTCAATTTCAAAATAGTAAAAAATTTTAATTTTTCATTTAGGAATTTTAATGCTCTTAGTTTAAGAAACATACTGTTCTATTTTTACAATATATCTTCCTTTTTTGGTGTTTCCGACAATATCTTTTATTTCAAACTTTCCTTTTCCTCTAATTGTTAACTTATCATTTGGTTTTATTTCTTTAGACGTTTTCATAACTGTTTCATAATTTAAAATAGCACGCTGTGAATTAATTATTTCTTCTGCTTTTGTTCTTGAAGTTCTACAAATTTCAGATACTATATTATCTAATCTCATTGAAGAGACCATAATCTCAATTTCTTCTTTTTTTATATTAGTCTCATGCAAATCAGATATATCTTTTATTTCTATATTAGCTTTCTGAAAACGCGTTAAAGATTTAAGATTTTCTTTTAGAAAATTAGCCACTTCATTTTGTATTATAATATGTGCACCATCTTTCCAAACTACTATATCTCCAATTTTTTCTCTCTTAATACCTAATTTCATAAGTCCACCTAGGTAATCTCTATGTACATATTTTTCTTTTAATTCATTTGGTAAAATAATTTCTATTATTTGTAATTCGTTATCTTTATTCTTTTCATAAATTTCTCTATTCCATTTTTCTGGATAAAATAAAATTATCTTTCGTTCTGCTTGTTCAAATCCTCCATATAATTCATAATTTATAACTTTTAATTGCTTTAATACTTTTTGCAAAATATTACTTTGTCTTTCATCTAAAAAGTCTGTTTTTTGAATCTTATTTCGCTTATTACAAAGTGTTATTTGATCAAGCATTTTTGAAATAAGTAGTCTATCTTCTTCCTTGGAATAATTTTTTAAAATTTCTTCTTTATTCATATTTTTCCTTTCTATTTTATTATCATAATTATAATATCATATGAAGTCTAATTTTTCTATGATATTAAATAAATTTGCCTAATTTGTATTTTATGTAAATCTATGGTATAATAATATTGACACAATTGTTTTTAGTTTCAAGTCCTGCATTATGCAGGCAGAAAGGACACTATGATTTTAGATTATGACAATGACTTCGACTCTTTGCTAATGCAAAGATGGTACAAAAAGGAAGAAGTCGAAACAAAACCGACTCCTGAAGAAACTCAGGAAAAAGTTATAACCAGTGTGATAAAATGGCTTTCTTCCCAAATATTATGCAAATGGGAAAATCCTGATGAGGATGTATTAGAGCAATTCGAAAATGGAGTGAAATCCATTTTGAAGGATTCCATAAAAAGAATCCATTGTGCAAATTTACGCACAACCACTCCCAACAATAAGCTTTACGCTCTAGCAAACAAATGTCATGTGCCGATTGAAGCAATTCCTTCCGGCATGAGCATTGTTGTAACACTCAAGGGAGCATCGTATTACTTTCAGGAAACTGGAAGTATGAGATTTCCCATAAGTGCATGATCTAAAAAATCAAAAGAGGAATACTTTTTCAGTAATC
>CANQRO010000075.1 GCA_947626205.1 uncultured Clostridia bacterium | reverse complement strand
ATAATCTTTTATTTCATTTACATATTTTATTGTATTATCACAATCATTATAATTTAATATTATAATAGCTACTTTTTTATCCATATTATTTATATTACTCCCATTTAACATCTACTCTTGCATTTGAAGCGTAATTTATAAAAGTATTAAGAGACATTGACCTAGTTGCAAAAATTCTTGTCATCTGCATATTGTCTGTTTTTGAAGTATAATGCACACCACCATCCATTGCAAGGCCATATTTATATCCTAGCTCTTTTGCTATTTCAATTACTGTGTTATTAAATGAACCTGATGGATAACATATAACTGTTGTATCTATTCCAAGTGTATCTTTTATATATTTTTTTGACTCATCTAATTCTTTATATATTTCATCTCTACTTAAAGTAGCAAGCATTCTATGTGACATAGTATGTGATTCTATCTCAACAAGCCCACTATCTCTCATTTCTTTTAATTCATCAACAGTACAATATCCTGGTGTTCCAATAAGGTCTATAATTACATACATTGATATTTTTATATTATATTCTTTTGCATAAGGAAATACATTATTATATACATCTGCCCATCCATCATCAAATGTTAAAGCTATAGGCTTTTTGTAATCATATATTTTATCTATGTCAGTTATAAATATAGTATCATAATTGTTTGATGATAAATATTCAAATTGCTTTTTAATTTCACTTGGTTTTGCCATCATTTCTGGATATTCATAATTTCCAGTATCTTCTCTTACCCAATGATACATATACATAGGAATTACTGCATTATATGATACTGGTTTTAAATCAGCCTCTTTAAGTTCTGATTCTTTGTTTTCCTCGTCATATATTTCAACATTTTCTTCGTTTTTATTTTTAATTATATCAGCTATTTTAATTTCTTTTTTAGATAAAAATATAAACAAAAATGATATAACTATCCCTATAAATAAAACTACTAAACATAATAAAATAATAATTTTTTTGTTTTCTTTTTTCATATACTTCACCCTATTAATATAAAATATTATTTATCAATATTGATTGTTTTTGCTACTATATATTGAGGTCTATTTTTACTTTCATCATATATCCTTCCAATATATTCTGACATTATCCAAAGTGAAAGTAATTGAACACCAGCAAAAAATGTTATACAAACCATAATAGATGTCCAACCTGCTTCTAATCCAGAAAATTTAAATATGAAAGCAAGTAAAGCATATATTAGTATACAAATTGATATTACTATACTTATTATACCAATCATACCTATTATTTTAAGTGGTTTAGTAGAAAATCCTATAATACCATCTGCAGCTAATTTTAACATCTTTTTTAATGGATATTTTGTTTTTCCGGCAAATCTTTCTTGTCTTTCATATTCAAATGCATATTGCTTATATCCAACCCAACTAAATAAACCTCTTAAAAATTTATTATGTTCTGGTAAAGAATTTATAGTATCAACAACTTTTCTATCGATTACTCTAAAATCTCCTGTATCTTTTGGTATGTCTACATCAGATAAAAAATTTAATGTTTTATAGAACATTTTAGCAGTAAATAATTTAAATATAGATTCACCTTTTCTTGCTTTTCTCTTTCCATATATTACTTCATAACCCTCTTCCCATTTTTTTAGCATATCAGCTAGTAATTCTGGGGGATCTTGCAAATCTGCATCAATTATACATGCTACATTTCCTGTTACATATTTTAGACCAGCAGTTACTGCACATTGATGTCCAAAATTTCTTGCAAATGAGATTACTTTAACATTTTTATCTGATTTTGCTATATCTTCTAATATCTCTAAAGTTTTATCCTTACTTCCATCATTTACAAAAATTAACTCATAATCATAATTAGATAATTTTGAAACAACTGCTTTTAGTCTCTTATAACATTCATTTGCAACTTCTTCTTCATAATACATGGGCACTATAACAGATACTTTATTCTTTAACATATTTATTTACTCCTTTTATATATTTTTAGAATTTTCATTGTAATAAAGTATTTAAATCAATCTCTTCAATTTTTCCAATTTTAATTAGGCGACTACTAGTTATTTTACTAATAATTTCTTCTGGTATATCTAATATAATATTGTCTAAATCCTCTTCTTTTATAAGAAAACATATTCTATTTTTATAATCACGATCTGGTAATTGTAATTCTGTTCCTAAAATCCTAGTTGCAACAATTTCATTGGTATTCTTATCTATGGCATTATATGTAACTATATCATTCTCACCAGATAAATTTATTTCTAATAGTGAATATCCTTCAGGTAGTGCTGTTACAGACTTTAAGCCATAATAATTGGCACAATATGAATTAATTATACTTATGTCAGATACTTTTGGAAACATATCCATATAAACATCTAATTCCATAGCCTTATCTAAATATTTAAATTGAGTTATTACAGCTTCATCCATACCAGATATCTTACAATATCTCAGTTCATTTATCATTTCTTCTTTATATGGTTTAATATATTTATATGCAAACCATGCTTTATATGAAAGTGCATATATAGATAAAAAAGCTATCAAAAATGTACATACTAAACCTAATTTATTTATTAAAGCATAATTTTTTTGCTTAATAAAATCTTGTATTAATTTTACGTTATTTATAATACATATTACAAGTACTGTTTCATATGCAAGCATTGCTCTAGGAGGAAATTCGTTTAAAAGTAACATTGGTAACCCACCAATTAATCCCGGTAAAATAAAATATAAAAGTTCATTTTTAATTTCTCTTTTGTAATCATTAAATTTTGCAATAAATACTAATAATAAAGTAATCACATAAATAACAATCATATATTTTATATCAAGAATGTTTGATATTATTAAATCATAGTTTAATTTAAATCCACCACTTCCAAGTCTGTGAAAATTTCCAGGGCAAAATATTAATAATATTGCTCCTATTCCAAAAATAATTATTGATATTATTAAAGTTAACTTCTCTCTTTTTGGTAAGCTAAATAATTTTTTTATATTAAATAATGAAATAACTATTAAAAAGCTTCCTAAAACAAACGCTGTATTTTCATGTGACCATCCGGGCAAAAAAACTTACTATTAGTAAAATTGCAATATTAACTTTATTTAACTTATTATTATTTATTAATATGTTGTAAAAATAATACATAACAACTAGCATTAATGTTACAGTCCATAAATAATTCATACTACCAGATAGCCATATAAATTTTTCCCAAAAAGCAACAGAGGTAAATAAATACAAACCCAATATAACAAATAACTGTAAACATGTTGGCTTTTTGCCAAATATTTTACATATCATAAATACAAATATAAAAAATACAATTGGATTTAATATATTATAAAAGTCTATTCCAAGAAATAATAATAATTGTCCGCCAGCAAGTACGGGAATCCTTCCGCGACCAATTTTTCCATAACATTATTGCTGACTTTACAACATCACGAATTGAAGTCAATCTTTGACTAGTCCAAGTTATATTACTATAGTTATATTCATCTTGTGCGAACATATTAAAATTGCAAATTAAAAATATAATCAAAGCCACAAATATGCCTATAATTACAAAATCTTTATTATTTTGAACAAAACTTTTTATTTTTTCCACGCTTTTCTACTTCCTTTACATCTCACTATTAATATTAGTTTTATTATTTTTTAAATTCATTATAACTATACCAATAATAACTAATATAATACCAATAATTCCATTTACACTTAATTTTTCTTTAAATATTAGATATCCTGATAGCAATGTTAAAACTTGTATAATCCCAACTGTAATAGGCATTATATAACTTAAATTAAATTTTACTATTATATTCGTAAATAAAAAGAAACTTGCTATATAACTTACAAATCCTAACAAACTAATAAAATTTATTGAAAAAGTAAAGGTACTATTTGCAAAAGAAATTGTACCAGTATTTACACCAATTTTCATTAATACTAGCCCCAAAACTGAAAGAATCATATATGCAATAACTAAAATACTTCTTTTCATAGACATTTCTCTCCTTTTTAAAATTTAATATTCATAATTATTATACCGATTATTACTAAACTTGCACCTATAATTCCTTTTTTACTAATTTTTTCTTTAAAAAATAAGTTAGCAGTAATCAATGTTAATACTTGAACTATTCCAGTTACTATTGGCATTATGTAGCTTAAATCAAACATTACAACAATTTTTGTAAAAAGTAAAAAACTACATAAATAAAAGACAAAACCTACTGCACTAATAGGGCTCATAGATAACTGAATATCTTTTTTACTTATATTTATTTTTCCAGGATTTCCACCTTTTTTCATAAATATTAAACCAGAAAGTGTTAAAATCAAATATATTATTATCAAAATTATCTTCATTATTTCACCTCAGTATCTTTATAATTGTTATTTACATTATCATTATCATTATCATTATCATTTTTATTTATAATATTCTTTAATATAGCAATTTCTTGAGTAAGTCTAATAATACTTTTATTTTGCTTTGTAACAACTGTAGACAGGTGAATTATATAAAATATTACAAATATAAAACCAAATAAAAACAATAAAGCTGGTGCATAAAATATTCCTAAAAAAGATGATATTTTATCAAGTACTTTTGTACATAAAGCAAGTATAATAACTAAAATAGAAAATATTAGCCATAAAATAGAATATTTTTCATCTAACTTGTTATTTCTTACTAAAAGTATAACAAACACAATAAAAATAATAGCAAAACATATTGAAAAATAATAAATCATTTTAGTTCTCCTTTCTTATCTTAGCTATAAATAAAGCTAAAGAGACCTTTAACATATATTCAATAGATTTTATTGGGGAAACAAATGATTTTCCTGTATTTCTTTTATTCATCTCTACAGGTATTTCTTTTATATTTTTTCCTTTTAAAACTATTTGCATATTTGTATCTGGTTCAGGATAGTCATATGGATATTTACTTGCAAATATTTTAATAATTTCCTTATTTACACCTCTAAATCCAGATGTTGTATCATAAATTTTTTTGCCAGATAATAATTTTATAATAAAAGAAATAAATTTATTTCCAATACTTCTCAAAAAAGTTTGATTATATGATGTCTTTTCAACAAATCTAGAGCCAATAACCATATCAGCCCCTTTTTTTATAAGTATATCAAGCATTTCTTTAATATATTTAGGATTATGTTGCCCATCTCCATCCAATTGAAATGCAAAATCATAATTATTATTATATGCATATATATATCCAGCTTGTACAGCTCCACCTATTCCAAGATTAATAGGTAAATTTAAAAAATTTACTTCTAATCTTAAAAGTTCATTATACGTATTATCACTAGAGCCATCATTAACAACTAATATATCCGCAAAACTTGCAACTTTTGATATGTTACTTACAACATCATATATACATTCCTCTTCATTATATGCTGGAATAATTATTAAAACTTTTTTGTCCATTTTTTTCATAATAACTAACTTTTACGTTATTATTTATCTCCTTTCTTAAATTATAATGAATAATTTTTAATTTAAGATAACATCATTTGTGCTATTCCTATTATAGTAAATATTGTTGATATAATACATACGTTCATATTTCTATTTTTCCCTCTTTCAACTTTGATTTTTTTGCTTGAAATAGCAAATAATAACATTGGCAATACAGGGAAAACATATCTAGTCTGATAACCATTAACAAAATCGGAACCTACTTCTGTAAATGATAAATATAGCGCTATACTAGTCATACCAAATACTGCTAAAAATGTAATTATCATTATAATTTTATCTTTTAATTTAAAATTATAGTCATCTTCTGTTATAGAGACATATAGTAAAAATAGCATAATAGCAAACATAACATATGTAGAATTATCAGAGAAAAATGCATATACGTATAGCATAGTCCACCAATCATAATTAAATAATGTTCTAGTTATGTGATTTATGGCTAATTTTACATCATGTATTGGATTTGTTAATAATAATTTAATTTGCTCACTTGAATTTGTATTTCCTCCTCTTAC
>CANQRO010000074.1 GCA_947626205.1 uncultured Clostridia bacterium | reverse complement strand
AATTATAAAAGTACCAACGAAATCTTAAGTGAATTATGTGCATAATAAACCGGAAATTTATTATTGCCATTTATATTATAACTGATAAATTTAGAAATTGTTTCTATAAGTCTTGCATTTTTTATTCTTTCATGATAAAATATTATGCGTTATAGTTTATTTTACTATTTAAGGAGGTGCAATTTAAGGAATGCCAAATATTAAATCAGCAATTAAAAGAGTAAGTATAATTGAAAAGAAAACTTTACAAAATAATATGGTTAAATCAGCATATAAAACAGCTGTAAAGAAATTTGAAGATGCTGTTAATAATAAAGACGTTAAAAATGCTGAAAGCTTATTTGTAGAAGCTAGCAAAAAAGTTGATATGGCTTGTACAAAAGGTGTTATAGCTAAAAATACAGCTGCTAGAAAAAAATCTAGATTAGCTAAAAAATTAAATGCTATTAAAGCATAGATAAAAAATTATGCATAGTTTTTTATTATAATCGAGAAATTACTTCTCGATTTTTTTATTGTATAGGCAAAATAGAAAATTTTTGCTATACAGCAAGGTTAAGTTACATTAATATATGCACACATGCTTCTAAACCACTTTTCTTATTTTCAAATAACTTTAAAAATATAATATACTAACTGTTTCTGTTTTTTGCTTTATACCAGTAATTTCCTTTGATTTTAATACTAATTTTATGTTACTATTATATAGGGAATTAAAAAATATTCTTCTACTTATACGTAAGAAATGAGGGATTTTTATGTTAAAGATTATAATGGAACATTTTAAATCCATGGAAATAAAAATTAAAAAGATTATGCATTATGGATTTACATTTTCTTTTTTTGTATGTTTACTTAGTTTAGGAGTATTAATTGGATATGAATTTCATCCAACTCCAGACCTTTTTTACATAGGCATTAGTATATTTAAACTTGGATTGTTTTTTGTAGTAGAATTTATTATTTGTGCTCTCGCAGTAGACACAATTAAGAAGGAAATTAGTTGATTTTTGACTTATGTAAACAAATATGGTATAATATATGTATAGCATAGTATTTTGCTATACATATTCAATACCAACTAAGGAGGACTTACGATGAGAAAAAGCAAGAAGAAAATTTGGGTTTCTATAAACCCTTTTAACAGCAGATTTAATTTTAATTATTGGTATGCTGGCTTCAAGCTTTTAGAAGCGAAATAACAACTGAATATGGAAAAAGCAAACTCTCGCTGGTTTTGTTACCAGCGAGAGTTCTTTATAATTATTCATATACTATGTTTACATTTTATTCATTTCTTCTATAAACATCTTATTTAACATTTGTGGGTTTGCTTTTCCTTTTGACTGCTTCATTGCTTGCCCTACTAAGAATCCTAAAGCTCTATCTTTTCCACCTTTATAATCTTGTATAGATTGAGGATTGTTTGCTAAAATTTCTAATACTATTTCTTTTATTGCTCCTTCATCTGAAATTTGAACCCAACCTTTTTCCTCTATAATTTTACTTGGTGCTTTTGGATCTTTAAATAGTTCTTCTAAAACTTTTTTAGCAATTGCACTACTAATAGTACCCTTATCTATTAAAGTAATTAATTCAGAAAGTTCATCAGAATTAAATGGTATTTCATTTGGTTCTTTTTCTTCTTCATTTAATATACGAGATATATCAGATAAAATCCAGTTGCAAACAGCTTTTGGATTTCCGCATTTACTTACTGTTTGCTCAAACAAATCTGATAAGTATTTAGAAGCTGTTAATAATTTTGCCTCTCTTTCTGTTAGTTTATATTCATCTAAATATCTTACCTTCCTACTTTCAGGAAGCTCTGGTAAAGTCTTCTTTACGTTCTCTATATACTCATCTGACAAATGAATTGCAACTAAATCTGGGTCTGGAAAATAACGATAATCTTGTGCATCCTCTTTATCTCTCATGGAAAATGTTCTACCAGATACATCATCCCAGCGTAAAGTTTCTTGTTCTACCTTTCCTCCTGCTTCAAGTACATCTATTTGACGGTCTATTTCGTATTCAATTCCTCTTACAATTGAATGAAAAGAATTCATATTCTTCATTTCTGTACGTGTTCCTAATTTTGTATCTCCTTTTTTTCTAACAGAAACATTAACATCAGCACGTAGAGAACCTTCTTGCATTTTACAATCTGATACTTCAATATATTCTAATATAGATTTCACTTTTCTTAAATAATTTTCTGCTTCTTTGCTAGAACGAATATCTGGCTCTGAAACTATTTCTATTAGTGGAACTCCAGCACGGTTTAAATCTACTAAGCTTCCTCCACCAAAATCATCATGATTTAATTTTCCAGCATCTTCTTCTATATGAATTCTTGTAATACGAATTACTTTCTGCTCTCCTAAGCCATCATCAATAGTAATTTTTCCACATTTACAAAGTGGTCGATCATATTGAGATATTTGATAAGCTTTTGGAAGATCTGGGTAAAAATAATTTTTTCTATCATTTTTACTATTTTTTTCTATTTCACAGTTCATAGCAAGTCCTGCTTTAACTGCGTATTCTACAACTTTTTCATTTAATACTGGTAATGTACCAGGAAGTGCCATACAAATAGGACAACAATGAGTATTTGGTTCTCCTCCAAATTCTGTTGGGCAGGAACAAAATATTTTTGTTTTTGTTGAAAGCTCTGCATGTACTTCTAATCCTATTACTACTTCGTAATTATCTCTTAACATATCTTTTCCTCCCCCTTCTTATTTCTTAAATTCTGGTTTATTTTTTCTAAAATTTGTATTTTTTTCATATGTATATGCTGCTCTTATAATAGTTGATTCATCAAATGGTTTTCCTATTAATTGAAATCCAATTGGCATACCTTCATTATTTAGTCCACAAGGTACATTTATTCCTGGAAGTCCTGCAATATTTACTGGAACAGTACAAATATCTGATAAATACATTTGTAATGGATTATCAATTTTTGATCCAATATCAAATGCAACATTAGGTGCTGTTGGTGCTAAAATTACATCATACTTTTCAAAGTTTTTCGCAAATTCTTTTTTTACTAGTGTACGTACTTGTTGAGCTTTTTTATAATATGCATCATAGTAACCAGATGAAAGTACATATGTACCTAAAATAATTCTTCTTTTTACTTCTGAGCCGAAACCTTCACTTCTTGAATTTTTGTAAATATCCTTTAAGTTTTCGTAATTTTTACTACGATACCCATAACGTATTCCATCAAATCTTCCAAGATTTGAACTTGCTTCTGCACAAGCAATTATATAGTAAGTAGCAAGTGCATATTCAGCTACATTTAATGAGCATTCCTCTACAGTTGCTCCTAATTCTTTATATTTTTCTATAACTTTGTTAATAGCTTCCCTAACTTCTTTATCTATTCCTTCTCCAAAATATTCGATTGGAACACCAATTTTTAGTCCTTTTACATCATCTTTTAATGCTAAAGTATAATCTTCTTTTTCATGGTTTATTGATGTTGTATCTTTACTATCATGCCCTGCAATTATGTTTAATAAAATAGCTGTATCTTCAACATCTTTTGTTAGTGTACCAATTTGGTCTAAAGATGAAGCAAATGCCACTAAGCCATATCTTGAAACTAAACCATATGTTGGTTTTAAACCTACAATTCCACAAAAAGATGCTGGTTCACGAATACTTCCTCCTGTATCTGAACCTAATGCCCAAGGTACCATTCCAGAGGCCACTGCTGCTGCTGATCCTCCTGAAGATCCACCAGGTACTTTATTTAAATTCCATGGATTTCTTGTTTTCTTGAAATAAGAGTGCTCTGTTGAGCCTCCCATAGCAAATTCATCCATATTTAATTTTCCTAAACTGATTAATCCTTCAGCATTTATTTTTTCCATTACTGTTGCATCATATGGAGAGACAAAATTCTCTAGCATTTTAGAAGCACATGTTGTTTTTACTCCTTTTGTACAAATATTATCTTTTATACCAATTGGTAACCCTGCAAATTTTGATGGATTACTCGATACATTATTTAGTTTTTCTTCTAAGTTGTCATCTGTTATAGTTATAAAAGCTTGTACATCTTTTTCTTTTTCACTAATTCTTGATGCATAAGAATCTAATATCTGCTTTTTAGTTATTTCTTTTTTATCTAATTTCTCTAATAATTCATGTACTGTCAATTCATAAATTTCCATTTATATTTTTCTTCCTTAATTAATTATTTAGGTTTTTTAAGGCTATACCTATAAACCTAATTTAACCCTATTAATTATATTTCTATTATAAGAATATCTTATGCTTATATTATTCATGTCCTATTATACTCTTAATTTCTTATATAATTTATTTGTAGTTTTTAATTCATTACTTTTGGAATTTTAAACATACCTGATTGTTCTTCTGGTGCATTTTGTAATAATTCTTCTCTTTTATAGCTTGGCACAACTTCATCTTTTCTAAAAACATTTTCATTATCGTTCATTCCAATAGTTTCTTCTAGTCCTTCTATTGGTGCACTATTTACTATATTAGCATAGTTTAAAATTTCTTCTAAGTGTGTTAAGTATGTGTCTATTTCTTCATCTTTTAGTTTTAAATCTGCTAGATTTGCAATATGTAAAAGTTCTTCTCTACTTACTTGCATATCATTCACTCTCCTTCATATAGTTCTATATTATATATTTTTTTTTATAAAAAAACAAGCCTTTAATTTCAATAATCATTTTTATTTATTAATTTTTCAATCCATGTAATATCTTCCATTTTAGAAATAGCAAAACACTTTTCCCTAAATCCTTTAATGATGCACCTATATGATATAAATTCTTACTATCTATTACTATAAATCTATCATGAAATTTATTTGTATATGCTACTTTTAAAGTAGGGTATTGTGTATTAAACTTTTTAATATCTAATCTTTCTATATTACTTTTTTGTGAAGTAAGTATAACAACTTCTACATTTTTATTTTTCTTAGATAACATTTTTAAAATACTATCATCTATATAATTATCTATAATTAAAATTTTATTTTGTGCAGTTTTTATAAGATCAATTATTAAACTATATGCATCATATATTTGTCCGTTAAAAAATACTTTTTCTTTGAATTCTTCGATCTTATCTTTTTGCAATTCATCAAAAACAATATCAAATTTTTTATCTTGTTCTAATAATTTAATTTCAACATTGGTCAATCTTTCAAATATTGTTCCATTAGCTACTATAAATTTTCTCATTTCAACAAATGCATTCATAATATTAATGCTCACATTAACTGCTATTTCATTTTTTAATAATCCAGAAAGCATTGCTATACCTTGTTCGGTAAACACATATGGCATATACTTCCTATGTTGTCCTCTGCCATTTTTCTTTAAGGTTGCAGATTGCAACCTTAAAGATTTTATTTCATTTTCTAAACTTGAAGTTGTTGTTTGCCATTTTAAACGTTCTATCTCTTTTTCTGTTAATTGAAAACAAAAATTTTCAGGAAATCTATCTTTGTTTCTTCTTACAGCTAAGTTGATATACTTAGTTTCATAATGATATAACATTGCAACATCACTATCTAACATTACTTGTTTTCCTCTTATTGTATAAATTAAATTTTTAATATTTTCTATTTCGTACGGTATTATATTTAATTCTTTGTTTATTGGTGCGATACTATTTTCTTCATTCATAACTATCACATCCTTTTAAAATATGGTTTGATTATAAAACTATTGTTCGTAAAAGTCAAGAAAATTTTAATTTTTATTTTAGATTTATATATAGTTCATTTTATAGGTTTAATTAAAAAAAGGAAGAATTTTATTACAAAATTCCCCCTATATTTTATTCAGCTGTTAATCCATAATAATCCATAAACCATTTATCTAAATTAAATTTTTCATGTATTATAGGTTCTCCATAATTTACCCCAAATGTTTCTACTCTTATGCTCGTAATTACTGGCGGATTAATTGGTTTATCTTTAACTAATTCGCTTCCACTTTCTGGTTCTTCTCTAGTTTGTACTTCTACATTTTCTATTTTGTGAACAATATCCAT
>CANQRO010000073.1 GCA_947626205.1 uncultured Clostridia bacterium | reverse complement strand
AATTATAAAAGTACCAACGAAATCTTAAGTGAATTATGTGCATAATAAACCGGAAATTTATTATTGCCATTTATAATGTCAAAAAAAATTTAAAAAAAGGTTTGACATTTTATAGAATATAATAGATAATAAATGTGTTACTATTAAAGATAAAATACAAATAAGAAACTAAGGAGGAAACTTTAAATGTATATGTTTAATAGAATTACGGTTAATCCACAATTACCAAAAAGGATTAATCGATTATCTGAAATTTCAAACAACTTATGGTGGTCATGGAACAGTGAATATTTAAGATTATTTAAAGATATCGATATAGACCTATGGGAAAATATTGGTAAAAATCCAGTTAAATTCTTAAAGCAAGTGTCACAAGAAAGTTTAGAAAGAGCAGCAGAAAATGAAACTTTTATTAAAAATTATGATAAAGTAGTTTCGAATTTTGATGCTTATATGAATAGTAAAAACACATGGTTTTCTAAAAATTACCCAAATAATAAGAATGATTTAATTGCATACTTTTCAGCAGAATATGGACTAGATGAAATAGTACCTATTTATTCTGGTGGACTTGGAATTTTGTCTGCTGATCATTTAAAATCTGCTAGTGATTTAGGTGTACCATTAGTAGCAGTTGGATTATTATATAAAAATGGATATTTTCATCAAAAAATTAATAGATATGGTGATCAAGAAAATATTTATCACAATATAGAATTAGATAATTTACCTATTATTCCTGTTAAAAATGAAAATGGAGATAACCTAATTATTTATGTTAAATTTCCAAAAAGAAAAATATATCTAAAAGTATGGAAAATAAATGTTGGTAGAATTACATTATATCTTTTAGATTCTGATATAGAACAAAATGCAAACCAAGAAGATAAAGAAGTAACATTGCGATTATATGGTGGAGATCAAGAAATGAGAATTAGACAAGAGATTGTGCTTGGTATGGGAGGAGCTCATTTATTAAAATTACTAGGATTAACTCCAAGTGTATATCATATGAATGAGGGACATTCATCATTTCTATTGTTAGAAATTATAAAAGATATTATGGAGGAAAAGCAAGTTTCTTTTGAAATTGCAAAAGAAATAGCTACTTCAAAAACAGTATTTACAACACATACACCAGTTCCAGCTGGAAATGATATATTTCCTTTAGATTTAGTAGAAAAATACTTCAAAGATTTTTGGCCAAGATTAGGATTAGATAGAGAAACATTTTTGAAACTTGGCATGAAGCCGTCCGAACATTTAGAACAAGGCTTTAACATGGGAATTCTAGCACTTAAAATTTCTGGAAAGAAAAATGGTGTTAGTAAATTGCATGGCGCAGTTTCAAGAGAATTATTTGGGGAAGTTTGGCCACATATTTCAGCTGACGAATCACCAATCACTTATATAACAAATGGTATTCATACTTGTTCATGGCTTGCCCCAAATTTAAAAGAATTATATAATAAATATTTGATTCCATATTGGCAAGATAGTATTTATGATGATAAAACTTGGGAAGGCATAATGAATATACCAGATGAAGAACTATGGAAAGCACATTTAGATAGAAAAGTCAAATTACTAAAATTAGTAAAAGATAACGTAACTACACGTATGAAGAGTGCAGGCTATGGATATGATGATATTAAAGATATAGTAGGCAAACTAAATCCAAATGCATTAACAATTGGATTTGCAAGAAGATTTGCTACATATAAAAGAGCTACTTTAATTTTTAGAGATTTAGAAAGAATTACACAAATATTAAACGATCAGCAAAGACCTGTTCAAATTATTTTTGCTGGAAAAGCACATCCTGCAGATAAAGAGGGACAAGATTTAATTAGATATATTCATGAAATATCGATGAAACCACAATTTAAAGGAAAAATATTTATATTAGAAAATTATAATATTCAAATTGCAAGATATTTAGTAGGTGGAGTTGATGTATGGTTAAATACACCTAGAAGACCAATGGAGGCATCTGGAACAAGTGGTCAAAAAGCATCTGTAAACGGTGTAGTTAATTTTAGTATTTCAGATGGATGGTGGGCAGAAGGATATAATACTAAAAATGGTTGGCTAATTGGAACAAATGAACAATATCCTTCTTATGATGCACAAGATTCTGCTGATAGTGAAAGTATATATAATACTCTAGAAAATAAGATTATACCTATATATTATGATTTAAACGAAAATGGTATTCCTACGAAATGGATAGAATACATGAAAAATTCAATAATGTCAACAGGTGGAAAATATAGTACATCTAGAATGGTAGTAGATTATGTTCAAAAGTTGTATATTCCACTTTGTAATTTAACAAAAACATACTTTTCTAATTTAGAAGAAGTAAGTGCATACAATACTTGGAAAAAGGACATATATAACAACTGGAAAGATATTAAAATTCATCAAATGAGTAACTTAGAAAACATTGTGATGGATGCAGGTAATAATATTGAAGTAAGTTGTGCAGTAGAGCTTCCTAATATTGATAAAGAAAATATTGAAGTAGAAGCTTATTATGGTAAAATTTTAGATAATGGCGTTGTAAAGAGTATGCAAATAATTCCAATGAAATTACAAGAAAAGTTAGAAGACAAAGAAAATACATACTTATATAAAGCAAAAATTGAATTAACAACAGGAGGAAACTATGGCTACACTTTTAGAGTTATGCCAAAACATAAAATGCTATTAGATAGTGCTAATTTGGATTTAGTAAAATGGATCACAAACGAATAAGATTTATAGAAGACGGGGTGAAAAAGTTCAAGTCTTAAAATGAACTTTTTCACCCCGTCTCTAAAAAGATTCGTAAGAGAGTAAAAAAATGCATTGAAAAATGCTTAAAAATGTAATATAATAGATGACATAAACTAGCTTTAAAAACATACTCTCTCTTAAAAAGTTAGTTTAAATAAAATAAAGGAGAACAACGAAATGGAAAGACATGAAGTAGTAGACTTTATTTTAACCGAGGCAAAGCGGTTAAACGAAGAGGAACACGTACTTGAGTTATGTGAGGATGGAGAGTACGAAAAACTTAAAGCAGTAGGCATCAAAATGAACAGAGAAGTTGCCGATTTTTTACTCGATAATAACGTTAATTTACAAGTAGAAGAAATTCCGGAAGGAAGCTATCTTGCTATTGCTATGTGGACTAATGCAATGTGTATGATTGGGGTGATTGATGACGAGAGAGAATTTGTTATGAAGCTGGCAAGTGAAGCAGGAAAACTTGGTAAATCGATTGCCGGGTATGTTTTTTCGGAAAATTCAGAGATTTGGGATATTGCGGCTAAAGACTTCTTCGACGACAGTTATGCAGAATACTATGAAGAATGATGAACGGCTTAACCTAAGAGAGAGTAGTTAAGGCGTATAACCTTAACAAAAAAGTTTTCCCAAGTCAATGTTTTTTATTGACTTGGGTATTTTTATATGAATAAATATTTTAAGCCCATTTATTAAAAGTTCATATTATATTAAAATGCAAAAAGTAACTTTTTTTGACTTTTTGCATTTTATATATTGAATAAATTATTTCATATGTGTTATAATATTTAGGTGTTTAAATTTATATGAAAAAAGAAAGAGGGAATTAAATTGAAAAAAGATTTAAAAAAGACAAAAATTGTAGGAACAATAGGACCATCTAGTGAACATATTTTAAAAGATTTATTTGAAGCAGGACTAAACGTTACTAGAATCAATTATTCACATGGAAGTTGGGATGAACAATCTGAAAAAACAGAGGAAATTATTCGTTTAAGAAAAGAATTAGATATTCCAGTAGCTTTATTATTAGATATGCAAGGACCTGAAATCAGAACAGGTATGCTTGTTACTGGAAAAAATGACAAAATCCAATTAGAAGATGGACAAAAATTCACATTAGTAAATGAAGATATTATAGGAGATAAAGATAGAGTATCTGTAAGCTATAAAAACTTATACCAAGACTTAAAACCTGGTGCTAAAGTATTAATAGATGATGGTGCAATTGAATTAGTAGTTGATGAAATTGTTGGAAAAGATATAGTTTGTACAGTAGTTCATGGAAATGGTTTAGGAAGTAGAAAAACAATGAACTTACCTGGTACTGCTATTCGTCTTCCAGCTTTAAAAGATAAAGATATTGCAGACTTAAAAACTGCTTGTGAACACGATTATGACTTTGTTGCTATATCATTTACAAGAAATGCAGATGATATTAGACAAGTTAGAGAAGTATTAGATGCAAATGGTGGAAAAGATATTCAAATCGTTACAAAGGTAGAAAATGTAGAAGGTCTACAAAATATGGAAGAAATAGTAGCTAAAGCAGATGCACAAATGATTGCACGTGGTGATATGGCTACAGAAACAGACTTCACAGAACCACCAGTTATGCAAAAGAAATTTATAAAAATGTCTAATAGGGCAAATAAACCAGCAATTACAGCTACACAAATGTTAGAATCTATGATGAATCAACCATTACCAACAAGAGCAGAAGCAAGCGATGTAGCAAATGCTATTTATGATAGAACAAGTGCTATTATGCTTTCTGGAGAATGTGCAATGGGAAAATATCCTCTAGAATGTGTTAAAACAATGGCTAAAATTGCTCATAGAGTAGAACCAACTATAGACTACTGGAAGAAATTTAGCGAAAATACAAACATTGAATTAAAAACTTTAGAAGACAATATAGTATATTCAACTTGTGTTATGGCAAAAAATACAAAAGCAGATGCAATTGTTTGCTATACACATTCAGGAGACACAGCAAGAAAATTTGCAGGTATGGGAGCTGGATGCCCAATTTTAGCTGTTACAGATAATAGAAGAACATTCAACCAATTATCATTAGCATGGAACGTTCAGCCTGTTTTAGTAGAAGCAGGAAAAACAATTGATGAAACAGTTGAAAAAGGTATAGAAAAGTTAAAATCAAAAGGAATATTAGAATCTGGAGATTTAATTGTACTTGCTGGAGGAAATAAATTATTAAATAACGCAACAGAAAGTAAAATAGTAAGTGGTGTTGCAAGAATTTAACATAAACAACATAAAAATGTAAACGAGTGAACTCAAGATATATTTAACATATGCTAAATAACTTGAGTTCATTTTTTGTTACCATAAAATTGACAAATATAAAAAAATGTATTAAAATTATGTTAAGCTGTCGTATAAGCTAGGGAAGGTTACTTAATAAAGAGAAGGAGAAGAAAAAGACATGAAATATGTAAAGAATGAAAAAATTGAAACTCCGATTCTGACCATGACTGCAAAAGACAACATCGCTGTTAAGGCTGCAATTGATGCACATTCTGATGCCCAGCTTATCTGCTCGGGCACTGTAGACCGTTACCACTTGGCAGAGTATATTGCCAGCAACTACTTGGAAGATGCTTCTTCTAAGGAACTCGCAATGCAGGATTATCACGCGTTTTTACGCGAGGTCGAGCATTCGATTGAGTAGTATTCAAGTAACTGTAAACACAAACCTTCCCCAAAAAAGACCCATTTTTATAGGGTCTTTTTTATATATTACTAAACAAGAAAATTTGTTACGTAAATATATGATAATACACTTTGCTTTTTTTTATTGTTTTAGATTTTCTGTTTTTGTAAAATTTAAGTATAAATTTAACGGAGGTAACAAAAGAAAATGGATGAAATAACTTTAAATAAGCAAGAAAAAGCAAAGAATGTAAAATGTAAAAAGACACAAAAGGGTGTAACTTTAATAGCATTGGTAATAACAATAATAGTATTACTGATATTAGCGGGAATAACATTAAATTTAGCATTAGATGAAAATGGGATAATAAGAAAAGCAATAGATGTATCAAAAAACTATAAAGAAGCAGAAGAAAACGAAAAGAAAGAATTAAATGAATTTCAAAGTAACCTAGATGGAATGTTAAGTGGAAAGCCAATAAAAGGAGAAGAATTACCAAACCCACCAGAAATATTAACAGGAATGAAGAAAGTAATGTTTAAAACTCCAACTGATACTGAAATAGGAAAAACGATAAAAGATGGTGAAGAAGGTTTTGATTCAGGTAATTGGTATAACTATAAAGAGAAAAGATGGGCGAATGTAGAAACGAATGATGGATCAATGTGGGTATGGATACCA
>CANQRO010000072.1 GCA_947626205.1 uncultured Clostridia bacterium | reverse complement strand
TTAATTATAAAAGTACCAACGAAATCTTAAGTGAATTATGTGCATAATAAACCGGAAATTTATTATTGCCATTTATAGAAATAGAAAATAATTATAAACACTATTGACCAAATAAAAAAAACGCGATATGATATAATAAAATATGTCGAATAGAGTAGAAAATAAATCGTTAAGACTTAGTAGACGGGAAGTTGTTACTAAGGCAAAAAAGAAAAAACTTTTGCGTATTTGTTTTCGCATTCCGCTATTTATCCTAGAATTCGAATATATAATTTCGTATTTCTTCTTTAAATTGCGGAAAACGATTTAAAGGAGGATTTTTTATGTCAAAATTAAAAAAAATAATTTTATCTGGAATTTTCCTTGCACTTTTAATAGTATTAAATAGATTTGTATCAATAAAAACACCTTTACTTGTAATTAGCTTTTCTTATGTACCAATTATGGTTTCAGCAATTTTATTAGGACCTAAATATTCTACAATAATTGCAGCATTAGGAGACTTTATAGGAGCAATATTGTTTCCATTTGGAACTTATTTTCCAGGTTTTACATTTAGTGCAGCCCTTACAGGTTTGATTTATGGGGTGTTCTTATATAAAAAACCAGGTGAAAATATAAGTGATAAAAAGTTTATATTTAAATTAATAATAAGCAATATTTTAGTATTAGGAGTTGTTGAAATATTTATTGTATCAATCTGGCTACATATTTTATACGGAAATGCATATTTGGTAGTAGTTGGAACTAGAGTAACAACACAATTAATTATGCTACCAATTCGTGTAATTACAATTTATATTTTAGAAAAGCTAACAAGAAAAATGGTAAATACCTATTTATATGAAGGAGAAAACGATGAATATTAATGAATATCTATCTAGTTTTTTTAAAGGTACAAAAAATCCAAGTTTAGTTGCAATGAACTATTTTTTATATAATTTAAATCATCCAGAGAAAGACTTAAAATTTGTTCATATAGCTGGTACTAACGGAAAAGGTAGTGTTGCAGAAATGCTATCTACTGTTCTAGAAAGAGCTAATTATAAAGTGGGGGAATTTATGTCTCCACATATAATTACTTTTAATGAACGAATACGTATAAACCATAAAAATATTTTAGATGAAGAATTAGAAGAATTAATTAAAATTATTGATCCATTTGTTAAAAAATATAATGAAACACATGAAGAAAAAGTTACATTGTTCGAAGTGGAAACAACTATGGCACTATTATATTTTGCACATAAAAAATGTGATATTGTAGTATTAGAAACCGGTTTAGGTGGATTATATGACTGTACAAATGTGGTAAGTCCATTAATATCTATTATTACTTCAATAGGTTATGACCATATGGATCTTTTAGGTAATACCTTAGAAGAGATAGCAACTCAGAAAGCGGGAATAATAAAAGAGAAAACTGATACAGTTTTTATAAAACAAGAACAAAATGTAAATGAAATAATAATTAATACTTGTAAGAAAAAACAAAGTAATTTACATCTAATTGATTTAAAAAGAGATTGCAAAGATCAAACATTTAATGGCGAATATCAACACTTTAAATATAAAGACGAAAATGTAACAATTAATCTAAAAGGAAATAAACAAATTGGAAATGCATGTATAGTACTAGAAGCCATAAAAATATTACAAAACAAAGGATATAATATTTCAAAAGAAAGCATAGAACAAGGCTTAAAAACAGTAGTACATAAAGCAAGATTTGAAGTAATATCTACTAATCCTACTATAATTTTTGATGGAGGGCATAACGAAGCGGCAATACAAAATTTGAAAAATACTATCAAGCAACATTATTTGACAAGCAAAAAAGTATATATAGTTTCAATTTTAAAAACGAAAGATTATAAAACAGTTATTAAAGAATTAATGGAGGATAAAGATTCAATTTTCATTTTTACAGATGGTACAAAAGTGCAAGATGAAGTAAGATGTTATGTGAAAAAAGAGGATTTGTATATTGAGGCTAGTAAATATAGAAAAGAAAATATAAAAATGGCTTCTTTAGAAGATGCAATAAATGAAAGCAAGAAAAAATATAAAGATGCAGTTATATTTATAATAGGCAGTTTTTACACTTACAGTGAAGTAATAGAAATAATTAATAAAGGAGAAAACCATTGATAGAATTAAATAATGTAAGCTATGGATATAAAAAAAAGGAAATAGTTTTAAAAGAAGTTAATGCTTGTATTAATGATGGAAAGTTTATATGCATTTTAGGAAAAAATGGATCACGGAAAGTCTACTCTTGCTAAGTTAATTGCAGGAATAATTAAACCAAGTAATGGAGAAATCCTAATAAATGGAATGAATACAAAAAATAAAGAAAATTTTTTGTCAATACGAAAACAAGTAGGAATTGTATTTCAAAATCCAGAGAATCAAATTATATTTAATAGTGTTCAAGATGAAATGAACTTTCCTTTAGAAAATTTAAAATTAGAGAACAAAGAGGAAAGAATAAAAAATGCCTTAAAAAAAGTTGGGCTAGAGGGAAGTGAAAAAAAGGATACTTATTCACTATCTTTAGGACAAAAACAACGTTTAACAATAGCAACTGTTCTTGCAATGGAAACAAAATATATTGTTTTAGATGAACCTACAGCTATGCTAGATCCAAAAGGAAAAGAAGAAATTTATAAAATAATACAGAACTTAAAGCAGGATGGCTATACCATCATATATGTAACAAATATTATAGATGAAATTTTATTATCTGATGAAGTTTGGATAATGGAGAATGGATATTTAAAAAATTCTTTTCCAAAGGAAGATATTTTAAAACATATAGATGAAATTGAAAATAGTGATATTAAAGTTCCAGAAATTATAACATTATTACAAAAATTAAAATTGCAAAATATTGAAATCGAACTTGAAAAATGGACAATGGAAGAATTAATAGAAAAGTTAGTGGCAAAATATAAAGAATAAAAAGTAAAGTATAAGATAATTTAAATGAAAGGAGATAAGTTAGCATAAGTTCTAACATACCAAAATGAAGCAGGTTTTAAAATTTATTATATTCTTAACATATACAATTAGCTTATTTTTTATAAACAATATTAACATATTAGCAGTATTATTTATAATGCAAATTTTACTTATGCTAATATGCCATATATCAATAAAAGAAGCTATAAAAGTAATATTATATCTTATGCCATTTATACTTTTTACAGTAGTTATAAATATTTGGACAATGGGAAAAATGAAAGCAATACTTGTAGGAATAAGACTAATATTAGTATGTAATATTACATATATATTTGGAAATGTAACAACAACAATGCAAGTAGCAAATGCGATTAAGCAATTACTATATCCGCTAGAATGGTTTGGCATAAATAGAAATAATATAACAATAATGGTTAGTATTGCAATAACATTTATTCCAATAATTAAAAATGAAATTACAAATATTAAATATAGTCTTATGGCAAAGGGAGTAGCAATGGGTTTTATGAATCAAATAAAACACATAAATTATATAATGGTACCATTATTTAATGAACTATTTAAAAAGGTAGGAAAAATAGAAGATGCCTTAAAAGCAAAAGGATACGTGGAAGAATAATAAAAAGATATCAAATAAAATATTTGATATCTTTTACTTTTTAGTATATAATTAAGAAAAATGTAAGGAGTTAAAATGATAGAGAACGAAAGATTAGTAAAAGCTAGAAAAAAGAATATGAAATTATATGCATTTTATAGAGCATTATCAACAGATGCAATATTTTTATATACGATGAAATTATTATTTCTTACGCAAATAAAATTAATACCAGCATCTGATGTAATATTTTCAATTGCAATATATTCTTTATCGATGGTAATTTTGCAAATACCAGCTACTATTGTTATACAAAAAATAGGATATAGAAAAAGTGCATTTTTAAGCAATTTTTTTAACATTTTATATGTTGCTATATTAATGGTTAGTACGAATGTTATACATCTTTGTATTGCTGAAATTGTTTCTGCATGTACGTTTGCTTTAAAAGATGTGGCAGAACCAAGTATATTAACAACATCAATTCCAGAAACTGAAAAAAAAGGAAAAATATATTCAAAAATCGAAGGAAAAGGGCAGTCAGGTTATTATTTCTTAGATGCAATTACAGCTATACTATCTGGATTTATTTATGCTATTAATCCATATTTACCATTTATTTTTTCAATGATAATTTCAGCAATTGCATGTTTAGTTTCTCTTTCTTTTGAAGAAATAAAAAGTACAAACAATAAAGAAAAAATACAAGATGTTAAAGAATATGTTAATGATATAAAAGTATCTTTTAGTTTTATATTTAAATCAAAGCGTTTAAGAAGCCTAATACTATATAGTGGAGTTACTTATGCATTCATGCGTATATTAAATGATTATAGAGAAACACTATTAAAAGATATTGGTACTTCTTCACAGATTATGGGAGTTATTGGAGCTATTTTAGAAATTGCTTCTAGTATTGCTTCTAAAAAACAAGTTGAGTTTCATAATGTATTTAGAAATCATTCATTATCAGTAATAATATTAAGTAGTTCTATTAGTATAATTTTATCTGGATTTTTTGTATTTATAGGAATACCAACTTGGATATGTATAGGAATAATTTTACTATTAGGAATTATAGGTCAGAGTGATAGTGCAATGAATACTATTTTGGTAAATCGTTATTTAAATAATTTTTCAAATGAAAAAATAATTTCTAAAATTTATTCAGTTAATTCGTTAATAAGAAATGTTACTAGATCAGTAATTACAATGTTAGCATCAGTTTTATTAACAGTAACTACAAGTACAAATGCAATTATAATAGGAGAAATTATATATTTTGCAATAGGAATAATGATAATTTTATATATGAAACAAAGAGTTGGTTTAAAACCGGAAGAATATCCAAAGCAAGAAATAGAAATGAAAATATAAGAAAGGAAAAGTTATGGTAGAAAGTTTTTATTTTACTTCATCTACTGGAAAAAATGTATATGCAAAAAGGTGGAGAAATGAAGATATAAAAGAATATAAAGGAATTATACAACTTGTTCATGGAATGAGTGAACATATAGGTAGATACGAAAAATTTGCTAAAGTTCTTTCTAATAATGGCTACATAGTAGTTGGACATGATCATTTAGGACATGGAAATACAGCAGAAACAGAAGAAGATTTAGGATATTTTTCAAAAGAAAATGGATGGGATAGACTTGTAGAAGATGTGCACATATTACAAAATAAAATAGCTGCTGAATATCCAAATTTACCCTATTTTATATTTGGGCACAGTATGGGATCTTTAGTTGTAAGAACATATTTAACAAAGTATAAAGATAATATAAAAGGAGTTATTTTGTCAGGTACAAGTGGGCAAAAGGCAGGATTATTAATGGGGCAAGTATTAACTAAGTTAGTAATATTAATTTATGGAGATCATTATAGAAGTAATATATTAGAATATTTAATAACGGGTTCATTTAATAAAAAGTTTAACGATACGAAGAGAACAGATATAGACTGGATAACACGTGATGAAGAAGTATTAGATGAATATGAAAAAGATCCTAAATGTGGGTTCAATTTTACTGCAAATGGATATTTAAATTTATTAAAAGGTGTATATTATTTATCTAAACAAAAAAACATAAATAAAACAATGAATGTACCAATTCTATTAATTTCTGGAGATAAAGATCCTGTGGGGAAAATGGGAAAAGGTCCTATGAGAGTATTAAAAATGTTAGAAAAAGCAGGATTAAAGAATGTAAAACTTCGCTTATTTAGAGATGCAAGACATGAACTAGTAAATGAAACGAATAACGGAGAAGTATATTATGTTATACTTAATTGGATGAAATTTTAGAAATGGTGGAAAATGGACAAAAGCTCGAAAGCATTAATGTTATATACATGGTTATGATATTAGAATTAATAAGTAAATAAAATTTTGATGAAGCTTTAAGAAATAAAATCTTGAGGCTTTATTTTTTGAACCAAATTTTTTCGAAAAAGTTTTGCAAAATATATTGATATTTTAATAGAAAGTTTGTATTATGGATATAATAGTAGTAGATATTTAATATCTGCTGTAATTAAAATGTTAATCGCACCCCTACTTGCGGAATATAAATAAGTAGGTGAAAAAATGTTAATTATAGGAAAATGGGGGTC
>CANQRO010000071.1 GCA_947626205.1 uncultured Clostridia bacterium | reverse complement strand
CATGGAAACAGTTTGCAGTATTACTTTGTAAATTAACAGGAAAAACTTGTGATTATGCAAGTGAAGATAGTATTCAAACTGAATTTGCAAAAATTACTTTAGGCGATTTAGTAAAAATACAAGATAATCTAACTTTAAATGTAACATTGAATAAGGAAACAGCACGTTCACAAAATTATAATGTCACAGAAGATTATATAGTAAAGTTTAAATATGATGCTCCGGCAACAATAAGTGCGACAATTCCTGAAGAAGATATAAAGGAATTAAAAGATAAATTTAATTATACTCTAGAAGATACATATAAAATAGGAGGCTCTGAAGGATTATATAACGTAACAGAATATATAACAGAAAAAGATGATGTTAGAAATTTTGGAACTTCAACAACAAAATTTTATTTTGCATATACAATAACATTAGATGATAATGTAGATTATAATAATGTTAAAGTAAAAATACCAAAAAAACCTAAGAAAGATGAAGAAAAAAATGAATTAACTGATAATGATTATAATATAGTAGATAAATTAACATCAAATCAAATTACTGTATTAATGGAAGTTGAAGAAAATGAAGAAGTTAAATACCGTGATGTTATAATAGAAATTGATGGTGTACCAACTAAGATAAGAATTGACTTTACTGATTTAAAATTAGAAAAAAATTCAAAATTTGAAGTAACAAAAAATTTGCCTGAATCAGCAGAAACTCAAATTAAATCTACATTTGAGAGTTGGGGCTTTAAACCAGAAGAAATTGTTGATTTTTCAACATATCGTGATGGAATTAATATATCAGAAGTAGATGATAATAATGTTAAAATTTCAGGATTATTACCATTAATGAAATTAAGTAGCTCTAGTGGCTTTGGAGAAGATGCTACTAAAAATTATGGATATTATATAGTATATGTAATAAAAACAGAAAAAAGTGTAGATAAAAACAATGACTCAAGTGAATATAAAAATGTAACAGTAACAATTCCACAAGCAAGTGATACTGATTTAATGAACCCAAGCAAAGTGGTAACAAGAGATTCATTTGATACAAATAATGAAATAGCAATATTAATGAAAATTACACCTAAAACTAACAAAGAAGACCAAAAATTTAAAGTTATAGTAGATATGGATGGAAATGGTGATAAGTGTGCACCATATGAGGTTATTGTTGATTATTCAGAATTGGAATTTCAACAAGAAACAAAAGCAAATATTACAATTGACGGAAGTAGCAATACAACAAGTATTCCAACAACTGATAAACAACAATTAAGTAATTGGGGATATAAGTTTCCTGATGATATAGTATTAAGTGAAGATAATAGCTCACATGAAAATGACAAATTATCATATGATGCTAGTACAGGTTTATTAACAGGAACAATAAAAGAACAAAAACTAACAGGTGGATTTAATAGTGATGAGTTAGATTCATATTTCTATACATTTACAATTAAGCCTGAAAAAGTAACCGAAAATATAAAAGTTAAAATTGAAAATAAAGATGGAATTACTAAAGAATTTAATTATAATGATTTTACTGAAGAAAATGGAGAACGTATATTAACAGTTTTACAACATATTCCTTCTGATTTTGCAAAATGTACAGAAAGTGACTGTTGTAATGGAACTGGAAAATGTGAGAAAGCTGATAAATGCAAAAAAGCATTAAAAATAACAATTGATACTGATGGTGATGCAAATAATAATTATAAACAAAGTGAAGTTTATTATATAGATTATTGTAATGTAGATTTTGTAAAATTACATACAGTAGAATTTACTAATAATGGAGAAAATATATTAAGTGAAGCTGTATATGATGGTGAGAAGGCTAAAGGACCAGAAAATAATCCAGAAAGTACATTACATTTTAATACATTTGACTATTGGGCACAAGAATCTGGAAACGATAAATTCGATTTAAGTACTAGTGAAATAACTGAAGATATTACTTTATCACCTATATGGTCAGTTGATGTAGATGAATATATTCAAGGAGCTTTAGATGTAATTAATCAAAGAGATAATGTTAAAAATAACTTTAATATTACTTTAGATAAAGATTCAAAAACTTTAACAGTTAATATTCTAAATAATGATACAAAAATTTCTGATATAAGTAAAACAGCAATAGTATCTGCTCTTGCACATGCACTTGCATCAGATGAAGTTGACGATATAAGCATTGAATTAGGTAATGAAGAAGCAGAATTAAGTAGAGAAAATTTAACAGGTGAAGAAAATGCAATTAAATCTCAGATAAAACAAAAAATATTAGCTGCATTAGAAAAATTATTTGCTGAAGAAAAACTTGAAGATAAAACTTTAAAAGATTTATGTGATAAATGTCCAACATCTGAGGAAGATAGAATTAGTAAAAATGCATTAACAGTATTTTTAAATGAAAAAATTGCACATGCAGAAGGCAAATCAATTGATGAGGGAGTTAATTACGAAATTAAGTTCGAAAGAAAATATGAGATTAGTTTTGATACAGGTGTAATTGATGCTTTAGAATCAAAATATGTAAATAAAGGTAGTACATTAACAGAAGAAGAATTGCCAACACCAACTATTACAGAAAATTATCGTACATTTGACGGTTGGTATAATACTTCAAGTGGTGACACAAAGGTTGAAAAACTGGAAGATGTAAAAGAAGATGTAAATTTAACTGCACATTATAAATTAAATGTTGATGAATTTATAACAGAAGTTATAACAGATTTAAATGAAAAGAAAGAAACAGATTATTCTGATAATTTTGATGGAAAATTTCATTTAAGTAAAGATAAAAATAATATTACAATAAATGTTGATGATGCAAATATAAAACTATCTGAACTTGCTAATACAAGTATTCCTGGAACAATAGCATATATACTTGAAAAAAATGAAATAACAGGCATTACATTAACTGTTGGAGCACAAAATGTAGAATATAAGGCAGAATATGAAGCAAATAATGAAAAAGAATATACTGACAACTCTAATAGAGATTTATTAGGTGAAGAAGGATTAAAATTAAAGCAAGAAATAGTTAAAGGTGCAAAAGGAGCATTTGATACAGAATTAGGAAATCATGAAGCTGATGCTACTTTAGACCAATTAGAGTATGCTAATAAGATTTTCGCTATAAAAATTGGAGATGTAGTAGATAATACGGTAACTTTAGTAAATAAAGATGAAAAGGATATAACAACAAGTGATGCAGATAAGACTTATACATTTAACTTTGATTCTGATTTTGCAGTAGTAAACCAAAACCCAGTTTCTGAATTAGGAGCTAAAACAATTAAAGAGGCTGTTGAAAGTGATAAAGATTATAGTACAGTATATATTGATGGTAATTACACATCAAGTTCTGAAATAGATATTACAGCTGACCATGATGTTACAATTAAACCAGTAGACAGTACATCAGGAGACCCAACTACAAAAGTCGAAGTTAATAAAGGCGAAAATATAAATTATGCAGTTGATATTCAAAAGGGAGAAGGAACAGTAACTATTAAAGATTTAAAAATTACTGGTGGAAAAAGAGCAGAATTAAGAATTGAAGATGAAGCAACTGTTATAGTTGATAATATTGATGTATCAGGTAAAATTGACCAAGAAACAGCAACAGCAGCCGAAATGAATTCAAGTATTATAGTAAAAGGTAACTTAATAGCAACAAATGTAAAAAATACTGATGAATCTTATACTTGTCCTACAATATCAGTTGTTACTGGCTATGCGACTCCTCAAAGCCAACTTAGACCAGAGGATGGATACCCTGACCATGATGTGGATGGAGATGCTATAGTTACTGCTAATGGTATGACGAAAAATGAAAAATATTGTTTAGTTGATAGAACAAGTAATCCTCAATTCCATACAACTAAAGAAACATATTATGGTGCTTTTTATTATAATGATAGTAAAAATTCACAAATTTATTATGTTGGTGTAATAGACACTGAACAGGATGCTTACCCTTATGATGCTATCCAAGTTTATTACTATAATGATAAAATTGATATTAGCAAAATAAACTATAAACCAAATACTGCACCTGAAAAGAATAATAAAGTATTTACACATTTTTATATAGGAAATAATACTGATAATAAAATAACTGATAGTGAGCAATACGCACAAGATAAACTTAATTCCCATACGACAACTGTACTTCATGCTGTATATGGAATTAAACCTATTTCTTCACTTAACTTTGACGGTATTTCTGGACTATCAACAAGTGGAAATAAAGTTTCTGGAACAATATCAACTCAAAATAATGAAGGAAAATTTGTTATACCTGTAACATTAACATCAGAAGAATTCCAAGAGGGTGTATCTACAGTAGAAGTTACAGACCCTAATGGAAAAGCAGAAACATATACTTATAATTCAAGTAGTGAAAATGGAATTGCAACAGTAAGTAACGCAAAAGTGATGAAATTAGAATTAGAAGCAATTAAATCTTCTAAAATAACAGGCAATAAAGGAAAAGTATATGAAATCACAGTAGATGTTGACGGAAAAGAAAAAGATGAGTATCAGCAAGAAACTTATACAGTTGATTATAGTAGTGTAGAAACTCTTGAAGAAAAAATAAATCAAGCAGCAAAAAATACACTTGAAGCAAATAGCTTTACTGTAAAAAAGGATAATCATATAAATAACTATACCGAAGCATTTACTTATGAATATAATAAAGATGATGGTTTAACTTATTTAAAATCAGATAATGGTGATAATGTTGAAGAATATACATTTTCAGTAAAATACGCTGATGCAACTCAAGAAGCTAGTAAACTTAGTGTAGTTGCTAGAAAGAAGATAGAAAGTCAAGAAGACAGCGGAGTATATTTAAATGACTGGGTATATGTTCATCCTCAACAAGTAGGTCGTGCTATTCACGAGGTTTCAATGTTAACTGATGTAATGCAAGATAGCAAAACTGCTATTAATGCTATTGATAAAGTAACATTAGTTGATGAAGCTGCACATAAATATATGGTCAAATTAAACGGAGATAAATATACTGACTGGGTAAATAACAATTATCGTTTAACTTCAAAATATACTATTACTGAATGGGGTGAAACAGTATTAGTAGATGTAGAATTAGATGAAAATGAACAATATATAAAAAGCATAAAGACACATCAAGAAAGTTCATCAAATACATTCGATGTTACTTTTACAAAAGTAAATGAAACTACCATAAAAAAACCTACAGAATTTTTAGCAAAACAAGGAGAAAAATTAACAGACGAAGAGATTAAAAAATTCTATGAAAGCGGTAAAGAATGGTGGGAAAAACACATCTACGAAGATGCATATAAACAACAATAAAATAATTAAGGTGTGATGTTTTTCGTCACGCCTTAATTAAAACCATAAAAGGAGGCAAAATGAAAAGGACATTAATTATAAGCATGATGATAGTATTATTAAGTTTTAGTGTTGTATCTTATGCTATAGTTACCAATTCTTCTGAATATAGTAATGTAAAGGTATATGTTTTCTATAACGAAGAAAATGAAGCCTATCAACAAGAAAAAAATTATTTAGATGAAAATGTAAATATTAGAAAAGAATATATTAATACTAATGAAAATGAAGAATTGTTTACGAAAGTAAAAGCTACTTTAAAAATAAGAAATAATAAATTTCCTGTGTTGGTAATAGGTTCAACTTATTTTACAGGCTTTAATGAAAAAATACAAAATAATATTAAAGAGGCGGAAGAAGCATATGAAAACGCCGAAAAATATGGTGATATAGTAGAAAAAATACGAAATAATGAAGATGTAAAAGATGTAATAAAACAAAATGAAGAAATATATAAGAATTCAAATAGTATTAATGTTATTTTAATGATTATATTAATTATATTCGTAATAGGTTTAATTACTTTTTCCATTTATTTAAGAAAAAATAAAAAAACAAGTAATAAATTTTCTCAATAGTATAAAATAGCATAGTGCACAATAGTATAAGTATTTCATCCTTGTAATTTTTATATAACTATTATGGTAAATAAGTTATTATAATATTTAATTATGACTCATAAATTTTTATGTAGATTTATGAGTTAATTTTTTGTGTTTTTAAAATATATATGTATTAAGAAAAATATATAAAAAATAATAAATTATTTGCAAAAGTTGTAGACATTTGTCATATAATATGGTACAATATATGTGTAATAACAAGGAGACATAAATAATAAGCTATTTAGTAGATATGATAAATAGTATTTTTATTATGTTTTTGTATTATTGTATTATATAGAAAAGGGTGATGTTTATGGATAAGAAAAAGAAAATAATAATTGGAGCAATATTAATAATAGTTTTGATATTAATATTGTTCTTTTTATGGCTATTATTCTTAAGGACTCCAACGTATATAGTAACGTTTGATAGTAATGGAGGCTCAAGTGTAGAAAGTCAAGCCATAAAGAAAGGG
>CANQRO010000070.1 GCA_947626205.1 uncultured Clostridia bacterium | reverse complement strand
ATTAATATGTTTTAATTATTATATCACTTAAATTTATAATTGGGAAGGAATTTTGAAAGGAAAATAAAAATGGATATTTTGATTGTTTCTGGCGGTGATATAAACTTTACTCTATTAAAAGAATATGTTTCTAATCATCCGGATATAACTATAATTGCAGTAGATAAAGGCGTTGAAGCTTTATTTAGTTTAAACATTTTACCAAATCATATAGTTGGAGATTTAGATTCTGTATCCCCTAGCATTAAGGAAAAATATACAAATAATACAAATGTTGTTTTTCATAAATATAAACCTGAAAAGGATTATACAGATACAGATATTGCTATAAAGCTTGCAATAAAATTAAATGCAACTAGTATTACTATATTAGGTGCTTTAGGTAAAAGAATGGACCATGCTCTTGCCAATATACATATTTTAAACTATGCACTTAAAGCAAACATACCTTGTAAAATTGTAGATGAACATAACAAAATTTATTTAATTAATAAAACTACTATTCTAAAAAAATTAGAAGTATACGGAAAATACATTTCTTTAATTCCTCTTACTTCAACTGTAAGCGGTTTGTCACTTAATGGATTTAAATACCCATTATCAAATTATACACTAAAATATGGCAAAAGTTTAGGCGTTAGTAATGAAATTATAGAAGACGTTGCTACTATTGAGCTTAAAAAGGGTATTTTAATTGTTATAGAAAGTAAGGATTAAATAATAAGTAGTAAACAATAAACATTAATTAATAAATATTTAACGCTTATTAATTAAGTTAATAGATGTTGTATTAATTAAATTATTTATAAAATATATGATACAAAAAAGAATATCTTAACTTCTTAAAATATTCTTTTTTGTATATAACATATTACTTATTATTCATTCATTTTTGCTTCATATATGTTGCAAGCATTCATTCTTTGAATGTGATTAAATCCGTTTAAGTTTAATGCTTCTGATAATTCTTTTAAATATGTATCATGTTCTATTCCTTCGTTTATTATTACAATTAGTCCGTTTTCTAAACCAATATTTTCAAATATTGCTTTTACCTTTTCTTTCGAAAACTCTTTTACATCCATAATATAAGAATTATCAAATATTGTGAATAAATAAAGGTCATCTAGAAAGCGGTTTTGGTTTGTGTTAAATATGTATAAACAAGGTACATCATGGCTTTCTTGAACTTTTTCAACAATTTCCTTCTTATCTTTGTAAAGGTAAAAGAAATTAATATTTAATATTTTTGGTGCTAATAACATTATAATGAATATAACTGATAAAGCTATATATGTATTCTTTTTAGAAAGTATCTTTTCAAACATAACTTTCAATAAATAAAATACACAAATTATAACAAGTGGACATACTGGCATAATATATCTTAACTCTGTATAAGGCGAAACTAACGCAACAATTACAAAATAAGCAATAGTTGGTATAAAAATTAGCCAAAATATTTTATTTTCAAATCTTAAAGTTATTTTCTTATTTTTTATTATTTTATATAGCATTACACCAAATGCAAGTAAAATAATAAATATTAAGATACCATTAAAAGTATTGTTATTTAATATTCCTATGTATATTCCTAATGATCTCCACATTGACTCTAGTTTTGATAATGCAGATACTGCTCCTGTACCTCTATACCCCATAAACATATGTACAAATGAATATGGGAAAATAAGTAATGATATAATTGCTGAAATAATCATTGTTACTAAATATTTTATCATATTGGATATATTTTTATCTTTTATGAATTTTATCATGTACAATATAAACAATATAAATAGGAATACTAGATAGTAATAATGTGTAAGAGAACCTATTATAATGGCAATCGACATTACGCATAAATCTTTTATTTTTAAATCTTTTCCATAATTTTTAATATGTAAATAGGAAACAATTAATAAATTTAAAGCATTTAATGCATACATTCTAATAAAAATAGTTGTATCAATTGAAGCCAATGTAAATCCATTTATTAGAACAATTAGAATTGCATATATTTTATTATTAAATATCTTACTAGAAATTAAATATATCATTATACTTGTAAAAACAAATATAATTAAATTTAGTCCAATGCCTGTCCATTTTGAGAATGAATCTATTGTAAAACTTGATGCAAGTCTAAGTAACAAATAATAAAATGGTGGATGTACATCATTTCTTTGATTCTCATATACTGGTGAAAAATTTAATGCTTCATCTTTTGATATACTAATATAATCTTTATAATATTCCGAAGTATGCCACTTATTATAGAAATCATCATTATCCATAATATTTACTTTGTCATAATTCATAAGTCCATATGAATATCCTTCATCAATATGAAGATATGCTTTATCTATTCCGTACATTATATGTAGAATAACTTGCAAAATAATAACTGATGTAAGTAATATTATTAATACTTGCTTTTCATACTTCTTTAAAAATTCTTTCATACTTATCTTTTTGTTAAATGATACTTTAACAAATCCCCTTTCTTATAAAATTAATTTATTAACTAAATAGAGATATATTTCTATATCTCTATTTATATTTCTACGCTACATCATTAATTTTAATATCGCGTACATGTTCAATTTTCTCCCAATTAGTTTCTCTTTTAAATAAACATTTAAAGTTTATTAATAACCATGAACCTAAAAATAATGGATAACATAGTAATCCTTTTAACATTGGTCTAATTGGCTTTTTATCTAAAAGCATAATTAATATTGCTGTTGCTATTGGTAAAAGGAATGTTGGTATCAAGTAACGCAATATATTAATTACTAAATCTGTTAAGTCAATTCCGTTGGCAAAAAACATAATAAAGTTTATAGCTAAAAGTATTAATGTTAGAATAAACATTGGTATACTTCCAACAATATATAGAAATCCGTCAAAATTCATTAGCGATTTTTTATCTTTGGTTGCAATAGCTAAGTCCTTTGTATAGTTTTCTATACATTGAATGTGTCCTACTGTCCATCTAGACCTTTGCGACCAGCTTTGTTTAAATCCAACTGGTTGCTCATCATAAACAATAGCATCTGTTGCCCAACCTAATTTTTTTCCTGCAATTATTCTTTTTAAAGAAAATTCTATATCTTCTGTTAAAGTTTTAGTATCCCATCCAGTTGGTTTTATAACATCAAATTTTACCATGAATCCTGTACCGTTAATTAATGGTGATAACCCTAAGTTATATCTTGCTAAATGATAAAAACGATTCATTGTCCAATAGAATATTGCATAACCTGCAGATATCCAACTATCTGTTGGATTTTTAATATCTCTATAACCCTGTACAACATCTTCACCTTGACAAAGTTTTTTATTCATATTTTTTATAAAATCTTCATCAACTATATTATCAGCATCAAATACACAAAACGCATCATATGGTGCATCTTCTTCTATTTTTTTATTTAAAAACCATTTCAATGCATGACCTTTTGTTTTATTAACTTCATCTGTTCTTTCAAGAACTATTGCTCCTGCCTCTTTTGCAATTTCAGCTGTTTTATCTGTACAGTTATCAGCAATTACATAAATATCTAATAATTCCCTTGGATAAGTTTGATTTTTCAAACTATCTATTAAATTTTTTATAACAGACTCTTCATTATGCGCAGGAATAATTGCCATAAATCGGTTCATTTTATTTTCAATTAATGGTTTATCTTTTAATTTCACTAAGGAACAAATACTTACAATAAATTGGTATAGCCAAAATATGGTTACTATCCATACTAAAGCTTGTTGAAGTACATATAAATATACCATTTCTTACCCCTCTTTTATACTTTATATCTTTATTAGTAGTGTATTTTATTACCTTCATAATTATACTATTTCTGCCAAATTATTTCAATTATTTAGATATAATTCATAATATTTTAATAAATTAATCATTCTCTAAAGAATTTTCTTCTTCATCTAGTCCTCTCATTGTTAAGTTAATTCTACCTTGTTCATCTATTTCATATACCTTTACTTTTACTTGGTCTCCAACTTTTAAAACGTCCTCTACTTTCTCTACTCTTTTAGAAGATATTTTTGAAATGTGAACAAGTCCTTCTTTTCCTCCACCAATTTCTACGAATGCACCAAATGACATAATTTTAGTTACTGTTCCTTCATAAATACTTCCTACTTCTACATCTTTTCCAATATCTTCAACCATCTTTAATGCTTTTTTACCATTTTCCATGTCATTTGAATATATAAATACTCTACCATCTTCTTCTATATCTATTTTAACTCCTGTTTCTGCAATGATTTTATTTATCATTTTTCCACCAGGTCCGATAACATCCTTTATTTTATCTACATTGATAGTAGTTTTTATAATACTTGGAGCATATTTAGAAATTTCTTTTCTTGGCTCTGAAATTTGTTTTAACATTACTTCTTCTAAGATATATTTACGAGCATTTCTTGTTCTTTCAAATGCTTCTTTAATAATATCATATGTTAATCCATCAATTTTGATATCTACTTGTATAGCTGTAATTCCTTTTTCTGTTCCACCGACTTTAAAATCCATATCTCCAAAGAAGTCTTCCAAGCCTTGAATATCTGTAAGCATAATATAATGGTTTGGATCATTTTCATCTGTTACAAGTCCAGTAGAAATTCCAGCAACTGGTCTTTTAATTGGAACTCCTGCATCCATTAATGCAAGTGTGCTTCCACAAATACTTGCTTGTGATGTTGAACCATTTGAGCTTAGCACTTCAGAAACTACACGAATAGCATAAGGAAATTCATCTTCTGATGGTATAACTGGAACTAATGCTTTTTCAGCTAATGCACCATGTCCTATTTCACGTCTACCTGGTCCTCTTGATGGTCTTGCTTCTCCAACACTATATGATGGAAAATTATATTGATGCATATAACGTTTTGAAACTTCTTCATCTATTCCATCTAATTCTTGTTCTTCACTTGCCATACCAAGTGTAACAACAGACATAACTTGTGTTTGTCCTCTTGTAAATAATGCACTACCATGAACACGAGGAAGTAACCCTACTTCACATGAAAGTGGTCTTATTTCATCAATTTTTCTACCATCTGGTCTTTTCTTTTCTTCTAAAATCATTTTACGTACGGATTTTTTCTCTAATTTATATAAGCTATCTGCAATATCTGTAGCTTTTTCTTCTGTTGCTTCTTCTCCGTATTTCTCAATAAAATCGGCCTTTACATCTTCTAATAGTTTGTCCATAGCAGCATCTCTTATTTCTTTATCAACTGCTTGTACATCTTGGTACATTCTTTCTGCATATTTTTCTTCTATTTCAGCATATACGTCATGATCAACTTCAAATGATTTATATTCAAATTTTGGTTTTCCAACTTCTTCTTTCATATTTTGAATAAAATCACAAAGCTTTTTAATTTCAACATGAGCAGTTTTTATTGCTTCTAACATTGTATCATCTGGTATTTCATCAGCTCCAGCCTCAATCATAGCTATTTTTTCTTTAGTTCCTGCAACAGTTAAATTTAATCTTGTTCTGTTACGTTCTTCAAGTGTTGGATTTATAATTATTTTATCATCTACATATCCCACATTAACAGCAGCTGTTGGTCCTCCAAATGGAATATCTGAAATTGATAATGCAGCTGAAGCTCCTATCATTGCAGCTACTTCTGGTGAATTATCTGGTTCAACAGATAGAACTGTTGCAACAACACATACATCATTTCTAAAATCTTTTGGAAATAATGGACGAAGCGGTCTATCTATTGCTCTTGATACTAATATTGCCTTATCTGCTGGTTTTCCTTCTCTTTTTTGGTAACTTCCTGGAATTTTTCCTACTGAATATAATTTTTCTTCATAATCCACAGATAATGGAAAGAAATCTATTCCATCTCTTGGTTCTTTTGATGCAGTAACATTTACCATAACTACAGTATCGCCATATCTTACCATAACGCTACCATTAGCAAGTTCTGCAATTTTTCCTGTTTCTAGCACTAATTTTCTTCCTGCTAGTTCTGTTTCAAATGTTCTAAACATAAATTAATCGACTCCTTTATAATATATTATATATTTTAGAGAAGTTTTATTTTAAATAGATGTAACCTCTATATTATACAAATGTAGTATTTCACGGTATTTGTACAATATACAAGCTACTTTCTATTATAATAAATCTTCTCTTATATATCTAAAAATTAATAATTAAATACATCAAATGTAGGACGTTTAATTTTTTAAACGCCCTACATAAATTTGATTATTTTCTTAAATTTAATTTTTCAACAATTACTCTATATCTTTCGATATCTTTTTTTGCTAAATAATTTAAAAGATTTCTTCTTTTACCTACCATTTTTAAAAGTCCACGTCTTGAATGATTATCCTTTGTATGAACTTTTAAATGCTCTGTTAATTCTGTAATTCTTTCAGTTAAAAGAGCAATTTGAACTTCTGGAGAACCAGTGTCTTTTTCGTCTCTCTTGTAAGTATTGATAATTTCTTCTTTTCTTTCCTTTGTCATATTTTTACCTCCTAAAAAATTTTATCCTTAAACTGAACCTAAGAGGAGTATTAATCCTTAAGTTAAGTAAAAGGTATTTAACTTATGTTATTTTACTATAAATTAAAGAAAAATGCAAGTATTTTTATAATAAATCTTGCATTCTTTAATTAAAAAACTAAATTCTAGGTAAAGCTCAAGTGGAATTTAGTTTTTTTACAAAAATGATATAATATATTAA
>CANQRO010000069.1 GCA_947626205.1 uncultured Clostridia bacterium | reverse complement strand
ATTCTCAACATCTAATTTAAAATTAAACTTGTCTAATACCTTTTGAACAATATCGCCATCAATTACATCAAAATATGTACGTAAAGACTCATGTCTATTAATAATAGTATTAAAGCAATTTTCAAGTTTAGAAATATTAGGAGTTTTATCTAAAATAACGCCACCGGCAATATTGTATGCCAAAGAGTTATTCTCTAAGCTAGAGGCATAATAAATTCTTTTTTGTGCAGAAGAAACAGGATAATATTCTTGTTTCTCTACCTTTGGTATAACAGTAGAAGAATGAGTATTAACAGATGAGCAATTATTATAGAAATCTTTTACTGTAGGGTATTTAAAAATGTTTGCATATTCTATCTCAATATTATGAGATAAAAGTTCTACCTTAAATTTAATAGCAAGTAAAGAATCTGCACCCAATTCAAAAACATCATCAGTTATACCAACTTTAGTATTTAATAATTTACCCCAGGTATCACAGAATAGTTTTTGTAATTCATTTTCTGGTGCAACATAATTAGATTTTTTAGTAGTTGTAATTTTATATTCTTGTAAAGCTTTTAAATCTACTTTACCATTTCTAGTAATAGGCATATTGTCTAACTTTATAATATATTTTGGTATCATATATAAAGGTAAATGCTTAGATAGTTCAGTTCTAATAAAAGAAATATCGATATCTTTATCAGATGTATAGAAAGCTGCTAAATAAGAATTATTATCAGTAGGTTGTTTAAAAATAACAGCACAACTTTTAACATGTTCGATATTTGCAAGTTGTTTTTCAATTTCAGATAACTCAATTCTTAAACCTCTCAGTTTAACTTGGAAATCTTTTCTACCAACATACTCTATTTCACCATCTGAGTTGTATCTTCCAATATCACCAGTTTTATATAATAAACCGCTTCCAAAAGGATTTTTAATAAAAACTTTATCAGTTGCAGTAGGATTATTAATATATCCTTTTGAAATTCCGTCACCACCAACACATATTTCACCATCTATACCAACTGGACATAAGTTCATATCTTTATTAAGTATGTAAATTTGAACATTACTAATAGGTCTACCAATATTTATATTATTAGCAGACGTAATCTCTTTATAAGAACAGCAAGAAGTAATTTCTGAAGGACCATATTCATTACACAATTGTGCATTTGTATGCTTTTTTAAATTTTCATATAAACTTGCAGTAAATACTTCTCCACCTAATTGTATACTCTTTAAATTTTTTAAACAATCAACAGTACAATTATTATCTAATAATAATTGTATTTTTGAAGGTGTAATCATCATAAATTCAACATTATTAGACTTTATTAATTTACTTATAGAAATAGGATCTTTATGTTCTTCTTCATTAGATAAAACTAATACTTTACCGTTTAATAAAGGAATATAAACCTCAACGGCAAACATATCAAAAGAAATTGAACAAATACTTATAAAATTATTAAACTTATCTATATCTATGAATTGTCTGTAGCAATTCATTAAATTAACCATACCTTGTTGTTTTAAAAGTACACCTTTTGGCTTACCTGTTGAACCTGATGTATAAACAACAGATAAATTATTATTTATATCATAATCTAAATTTAAATTATCATTATTAAAAGTATCAAGATTTTCCTTATCTAAAAATACTTTATTATTAAAATTAATATTCTTAATATTGCTTGCAGTAATCAATAAATTAGAATTAGCGTTATTTAGCATATACAAAATTCTATCTTCTGGTAAGTTTGTATCAATTAACATATATGCTGCATTTGCTTTTAAAATAGCTAGCATAGAAACTATAGTTTCAAAAGAACGATCAAGCATAACACCAATAATATCGTTACTTTTAACGCCATTATTAACCAAATAATGAGCTAACCTATTTGCCTTTTCATTTAATTCCTTGTAAGTTAGTTTTTGCTCTTCAAAAGTAACGGCTATGCCATTAGGTTTATTTTTAGCTTGTTCTTCAAATAATTCTATAACAGTTTTATCCTTTGGATATTCAGTCTTAGTATTATTAAAAGTATGTAAAATATCATTTTTTTCTTTATTAGTAACGATTTCAATATCATGTATGCCAATTTGTTCATTATTAACAACCTGATGAATCATATGTAATATACGATTATGAACATTAACAATATCTTCTTCATCATATTTATCAACACGATAATCATAAGAAACATTAACACTTCCAGTATCATTTAAGTCATAAATATGAATTTCAACGTCTTCTACAGTATTACCATTAAAGCCCCATCTACTATTGCAAGCTATGTAATTTCTATCAACTGTTTTTGTTATTTGATAAGATAAAACCATGTTATATAAACTAGGTAAACTAGAATCAGAACGTCTTAAATCTTCTATAATAAATTGGTTGGAATATTTTTGATGACGAAGCATACCAATTGAATTTTTAGCAATTGTAGTTGCAAATTCACTAAAACTTAAATTTTTTGTCATATCAAATCTAACAGGAAGAACATTAATAAACATACCTGCTGTGTTTTTTTCTTTAAAATTAGTTCTACCTAAAATAGGAGTTCCAATAACAAAATCATCTAGTCCCGAAATCTTACCAGTATAAATGGCAAAAATTCCCATAAAAAAATTAAATACAGATACATTAATTTTTTTGCAAAAATCGTTAATCTTATTCATTTCTTCTTTACTAATTGTATAATTAATACGATTAGCCTTACAAGAAAATTGATTTTGTTGTTTCCTACTAGGGAAAGATACAGGACTTGGCAATGTTTCGAAAATAGAATTCCAGTATTCTTTATCTTTTAAAAATTTATCACTATCTTTATAGTTTTTTTCATCTGAAATATAGTCAATATAAGAAGGAATAGAATTAAACTCAGGTTCTTCATTTTTTATTAAAGAAGAATAAACACGAGCAATTTCTGTTATTGTAAGACCAATGGTCCAAGAGTCAGAAATAATATGATGAGTATTAATTATGTATCCTCCAGTTCCGTTAGGCAAACGGAACAATTTAAATACGAATAAATTCTTATAAATATCAAAAGTTTTATGTAGTACATCATATTCGAGTTTCAAAATATCATCTTGAGAAGTAACATCTACTAATTCAATAGAAAAAGGTTCGTAATCTGAAAAATATTGTTTTATTTCATTTCCATCTAAACATAGTTTTATTTGAAAATTAGAGTTATGTTCTATTACAAGGTTAATTGCTTTTTCTAATAAATCGAAATTAAGCTTTTCCTCAAAAAAGATACTTCCTCCGATATTATTTATATTAGAGCCAGCATAATATTGTTCTGTTAATATAATAGACTTTTGTGGAGTTGTTAAGTCAAATAAATTCTTTTTCATATTTAGCCCCTCTCTAGCATATAAAAGCATAAAATATAAATTCACAAAATGTAAATAATGCCAATATATTACAAATTATATAGTTAAAAGCTCGAAAAGAAAATATAAAACGGAAATGTAATGAAAAATAAATATTTATGTAACCAAATTGTAATAAATTGGAATTTATTATAAATATATATTGCATAAAAATAAAAGATAGTATAAAATAAAAATAATTTAATTATAAAGCGAGGTAAATATGAAAAAGATTTCTAAAGTAGAGTGTAAAAATAATCAAGTAAATGACTTTAGGACATTATTACAAAGAACAGTAAATAATTATCCTAAAAACATTGCTTATAAATTTAAGGAAAAAGAAGGAAATAATACAACAATAAAAGAAATTACATATGAGCAATTAAATAATGAAGTAGAAGCACTTTCCACTTCATTATTAAATTTAGGACTACGTGGGAAAAGAGTTGCAATTATAGGAAACAACCGTTATGAATGGTGCGCAAGCTACTTAGCAGTAACAACAGCAGACATGATAGTAGTCCCATTAGATAAAGCATTACCAGATAATGAAATAGAATTATTATTAAAAAGAAGTAAAGCAGAAGCTATTATTTTTGAAGAAAAATATATGGAATGTATTAAAAAAATTAAACAAAATGCAGAATGTAAATTACAATACTTAATTAATATGGATGAAAATAAAGAAGAAGGAGTAATCTCATATAAAGATTTAATTACTAAAGGAAATGAAAAACTTTCACAAGGAGATAAAACTTATAAAAACATAGGGGTAGATTCAGAAAAAATGACAATAATGCTATTTACTTCAGGTACTACAAGCGAAGCAAAAGCAGTAATGCTTTGTCAAAGAAATATTTGTAGTAACATTGTAGCATTAAGCGAATATGTAAAAGTTTACCCAACAGATACACTTCTTTCATTTTTACCATTACACCATACATTTGAATGCACAATTACATTCTTATTTGGAATGTATTCAGGTAGTACAGTTGCATTTAATGAAGGTTTAAAATACATACAATCAAATTTAAAAGAATTTGGAATAACAGTATTTGTAGCAGTACCAGCAGTACTTGAAACCATGTATAAAAAAATAGAAAAAGCAATAGAAGATAAAGGCAAAACAAAATTAATTCAAAATATGATAAAAGTATGTAATGCCTTATCAAAAGTACATATAGATATTAGAAAAAAAGTATTTAAAGAAGTTTTAGAGAGTTTAGGTGGAAAATTAAGAGTTGTATTATATGGTGCAGCACCAATGAACAAGCAAACAATAATTGGATACAATAATTTAGGAATCGAATTAATACAAGGATATGGATTAACAGAAACTTCACCAGTTATATCAGCAGAAACATATAATAGAAAAATGCCAGGTAGTGTTGGACTTCCTCTAGTAAATCTTCAAGTTAAAATTATAGATCCAGATGAGAATGGTGTTGGAGAAATTGTTGTCAAAGGACCAAGTATTATGCTAGGATATTACGAAAATGAAGAAGCAACAAAAAAAGTATTAACAAAAGATGGATGGTTCAGCACTGGAGATTATGGATATTTAGATAAGCAAGGATTTTTATATGTTACAGGAAGAAAAAGCGATGTTATTGTACTTAGCAATGGAAAAAATGTATATCCACAAGAAATAGAATTTTTAATAAATAAAATACCATATATAACAGAATCAATTGTATACGCAAGACAAAGAGACAGTAAAGACACTTCAATATTAGCCAAAATAGTTTATGATGCAGATTTAATTAAAGAAAGCTTAGGAGAAAAAACAAAAGAAGAATACAAAGAAGAAATATGGAAACAAATAAAGAAAATGAATGAAAATTTACCAGATTACAAACACGTAAAAGGTATTACAATTACAACTGAAAGCTTAGCAAAAACAACAACACAAAAAGTAAAACGTTACCAAGAAATTAAGAAAATGCAAGAAGCATAGGGAGTAAGAAAATTTAAGTAAATTTTTTTAATGAACTGTTTAAAAATAAAGATATATTAAAAAACCTCAGGTTTTTCCTATTTACTAGGATTTAGCTTGGGGTTTTTATATACTCCTTACTTATACTTTAAATTAAAATATTAGCATTTAAATTAAAATAGTTTCTATTAAAAAATATTTATAATAAATAAACATATAAAATTGATTAATTAAGCTAAAAATGGGAAAAATGTTACTAATTATTATATCAAACATTGATATAAAATTAGGAGGCATTTATGAGGAGAAAAAAATATAAATCTAACGTAAATAATAATTTAAGAACTGTAGTTGTTACAATGAGTATTATGATGTTTCTTACAATAACGGGGTTTTATTTATTTAATTGGTATATACATATAGATATTGCAAAACCTGATAATAATCAATATATAGCAGAAAAAACAGCTCAAACGGTTACAGAAACGAAAAATGAGAATAAAAAAATTGTAGATATAATTGAAGAAGTTTCTAATTGTGTTGTTGGAATATCTAAATTAAAAGATAATGGAAATTCGATATTTCTACAAGATGCTTCTACAAGTTTAGGATTAGGAACAGGAATATTAATTTCATCAGACGGATATATTTTAACAAATGAGCATGTAGCAGGAGATAAATATAGTAGTTGCTATGTTACCCTTAAAGATGGAAATGAATACAAGGCAAATGTTCTATGGGCAGACTCAGATTTAGATTTAGCAATTATCAAAATTAATGCAAAAAAATTACAATATGTAACTTTAGGAGATTCAGACAATGTACGAGTAGGAGAAGAAGTATATGCAATAGGCAATCCTATTGGATTTGAATTTCAAAGAACAGTAACAAGTGGTATTATTAGTGCAGTAAATAGAACTATAAAAATTGTAGAAGAAGAAAAATCTTCATATATGGAAGATTTAATTCAAACAGATGCTACAATAAATCCAGGTAACAGTGGAGGTCCATTAATAGATATTTATGGAAATGTAATCGGCGTAAATTCGATAAAAATTACATCTGCAGAGGGAATAGGCTTTGCAATTCCAATAAATATAGTAAAACCTATAATTGAAAGTTATCAGAGAGAAGGTAAATTTGAAGAAGCAACATTAGGAATTTTTGCCTACGATAAAGAAGTAATACCATATTTAGATTCTAACTTAAAAATAGAAAATGGAATATATATAATAGATGTAGTTACAAATGGAGCAGCGGCAAAAGCAGGATTAAAAGAAAAAGATATAATTATTCAAATAGATGATTTAAAATTAAATAAAATGACAGAATTAAGAAGATATATTTATGAAAAAAAGCCCAACGATGAAGTAACACTTATAGTATTAAGAAAAGGTAGTATAAAAACAGTAAAAACCATATTGGGAAGAAAATAGAATATAAAAATATTACAAATTGATTACACAGAAAAAAAGTATTGACAAGAATATATAAGCAAGCATAAAACAGGAACGTAACGAAGAATATGTGGAATAAAGTACAATAAAAATTTTATACTAAAAGCAAAATCATATGGAGGGAGAACGAAAGAATATGAAGAAAGAAGACCAAAAACTACAATTAAGAGAAAGAGGGATAAC
>CANQRO010000068.1 GCA_947626205.1 uncultured Clostridia bacterium | reverse complement strand
CAAATAAAAGCAAGTGTAACATCAAAGGATGACCAATATGGAATGGAAGATAAACCAACATATACGTTTGAAATAAAGAAGACAGCAGAAGGAGATAATACATATAGTCAAAAAACAACAGGAACAGGAACAAGTAAAACATTCACAGGATTAACCCAAGGAGTAGAATATACAGTAAGAGTAAAAGCAAATGATAAAGCAGGAAATGAAGGAATAGGAACAAACAAAACAACAACAGGAAAAGTAACAGCAGGAAGTGGAGGAAATATAACAATAAACGCACCAGAATGGGATAGTAGTACACATACAGCAAGTGTAACAATAGAAAAAGGAGAAAAAGTAGCAGAAAGCTTAAAAATACAGTATCAAATAAATAAATATGATGCAGATGGATGGAAAAACTACAATGGAACAAGTGTAACAGGATTAAAACATGGAGATACAATATATGCAAGATTATGGGACGGAAATAATGGTGGTAGTCATACAAGCATTAAAATAGAAGATACGACAGCACCAAAAACAGCAACATTATCAACAAGTGAAGTAAATAATAAACAAGTAACATTAACAGCAAAAGGAGCAGATGATCAAAGTGGAGTAGCAAAATATGAAATATATGTAAATGGAAAAGTAGTATCAAGTCAAAATTCAAGTGCAGCAAGTGTAACATGTAGTTATACAACAACATTTGGAAGCGTAAAAGCATATGTAATAGTAACAGACAAGGCAGGAAAGACGACAAAATCCAGTGAAATAACTATAACAGATAATACAATAAAAACACTAGCAGAATTAAAAACATTTAGAGATAGAGTAAATGCAGGAACAACATATAGTGGAGTAACAATAACACAAATAGCGGATATCAATTTAAATGGAAGTGCAACTAACCAATGGACTCCAATTGGTACAATGGACAATCGTTTTTATGGAACATATGATGGTGGTAATAAAAATATTACTAATATTTACATAGACACTACAACAAATAATTATCAAGGATTTTTTGGTGTTAATGCAGGAACAATAAAAAATCTTACAACATCAGGAAGTATAAAAGGAAATATAGCAACTGGAGGAATTGTAGGGTGGAGTAAAGGAAATATTTCAAATTGTAAAAATAATTGTACAATTTCTGGTATTACTTATATAGGAGGTATTGTAGGAGATATTTACTCGGGAACGGTTAGTCAGTGTGCTAATTTTGGACAAATAACAGCCAGACAAGCAAAGTATATAGAAGATATAGGAGGCATTGCAGGAAATTGTACAGAAGGAACAATCTCATCATGTTTTAATAAAGCAGCTACTTTTAATGTAGGAAATTCTGAAGGGGCTGATGTTGGAGGAATAGTAGGTCAACTTTTAGCTGATGGAAAAGTTCAGAATTGTTATAATGTGGCGATTTTAAATGCAAGTGCTTGCACGCGCGTGGGAGGAAATGTAGGTGGATGTGAAGGAAAATTATCTAATAGTTATAATGCTGGCACAGTTTCCTCTTCGAAAGAAGGAAAAGGACCGTTAGTAGGAGCTTTTTATATTGATAACACGAAAGGAACAGCATCTAATAGCTATTATTTAACGAATTGTTGTAATAATGCAACAAATTTAAGTAATTCTATAGAATTAAATGAAACTAACTTAAAAAATGCATATACTAAATTAGGTTCAGCATTTAAACAGGACACAAAAAATATAAATTTTGGATATCCAATATTGTCTTGGCAATAAATTTTAAAAGAAATAGGAATATTACACTATAATAGTATTCACTATTTCTTTTACTATTCATGAACAAATTTTGCACAAACTAAAAATATCTTGACAAATTTGCATAGTATTATATAATAGCGTTAATACTGTATAATAAAAAAGGAGGTAATATTATGGCAGACCAAATTACAGACGATGAAATGAAAAAAGTTAAAAAGATGATTGATGACTTAATAGAAAGAGCAAAAATAGCATCTAAAGAATATATGAAGTTAGATCAAGACACTGTTAATAACATTATTAAGAAAATGTCTATGGCAGGTCTAGAAAACCATATGAAATTAGCAAAAATGGCTGTAGAGGAAACTAAACGAGGCATTTACGAAGACAAAATTACTAAAAATATGTTTGCAACTGAGTATGTATACCATAGCATTAAATATGATAAGACAGTTGGAGTAATAAACGAAAACAATGAAGAAGGGTATGTAGAAATTGCAGAGCCTATTGGAATTATTGCAGGTGTAACACCAGTAACTAATCCAACATCTACAACAATGTTTAAATCTTTAATTGCAGCAAAAACACGAAATGTTATAATTTTTGGATTTCATCCATCTGCACAAAAATGTAGTAGTGAAGCAGCTAGAATTTTACGTGATGCAGCAGTAGAGGCTGGAGCTCCAAAAGATTGTATTTTATGGATTGAAGAACCATCAATTACAGCTACAAATCTTTTGATGAACCATCCAGATGTAAATTTGATTTTAGCAACTGGAGGAACTGGAATGGTTAAAGCTGCATACTCATGTGGAAAGCCAGCTCTAGGAGTTGGACCAGGAAACGTTCCATGTATTATAGATAAAACAGCTAAACTAAAAACATCTGTAACAGATTTAGTAATGTCTAAATCATTTGATAATGGAATGATTTGTGCATCTGAACAATCAGTAATTGTTGAAAAAGAAATTCATAAAGAATTTGAAAAATTAATGAAAGAAGCAGGCTGCTATTTTGTTACAGAGAAAGAGAAAGAGGCTTTAAAAGAAGCAATGTTTGTTAAAGAAAAGGGATATACTTTAAACGGAAGTATTGCTGGACAAAGTCCATATAACATTGCAAAGCTTGCAGGAATTGATGTACCAGCTGATACAAAGGTATTAGTGGTACCTGAAAAAGAAGTTGGTGAGAAAGCACCATTTTCAAGAGAAAAATTAAGTCCTGTTCTTGCATATTATATTGTAAATTCTGTAGAAGATGGAATAAATAAGGCCGAACAATTGTTAGAATTTGGAGGACTCGGACATTCTGCGGTTATCCATTCAGAAAATGAAGAAACTATATTAAAATTCTCAGAGACTGTAAAAGCAGGAAGAATTATTGTAAACTCTCCATCAACTCATGGTGCTATTGGTGATATATACAATACTAATATGCCATCACTAACACTTGGTTGTGGTACATTCGGAGGAAATTCAACAACATCTAATGTATCTAGTGTAAACTTAATTAATATAAAAAGAGTCGCAAAGAGGAGGGTTAATATGCAGTGGTTTAAGGTCCCAGAGAAGATATATTTCGAGGCAGGTTCAATTGCTTACTTAGAAAAAATGCCAGATATTTCAAGAGCATTTATAGTAACAGATGAATCAATGGTTAAATTAGGATATGTAGATAAAATATTATATCATTTAAGAAAAAGAGCACAATATGTTCATTCAGAGATTTTTTCAGAAGTTGAACCAGACCCATCATTTGATACAATAAAAAGAGGGGTAAAAGCATTAGAAGCATTTAAACCAGATGTAATTATTGCTATTGGTGGTGGAAGTGCAATGGATGCGGCAAAGGGAATGTGGCTATTTTATGAAAACCCAGATGCAGATGTAGAAGGATTAAAACTTAAATTTATGGATATTCGTAAACGTACGTATAAATTCCCTAAGTTAGGTAAAAAAGCAAAGATGGTAGCTATACCAACAACTTCTGGAACAGGTTCTGAAGTAACATCGTTTGCAGTTATAACAGATAAAACACAAAACAAAAAATATCCACTTGCAGATTATGAGTTAACACCAGATGTTGCAATTATTGATTCAGATTTAGTTATGACTTTACCAAAAAGAATCACAGCAGATACAGGTATGGATGTTTTAACACATGCGTTAGAAGCATATGTTTCAAATATGGCATCAGACTATACAGATGGTCTTGCAGAAAAAGCTGTAGAAATTGTATTTAATTATTTATTAGAAGCATACGAACATGGAGACAATCGTCTAGCAAGAGAAAAAATGCATAATGCAAGTTGTATAGCAGGTATGGCATTTACAAATGCATTTTTGGGAGTTAACCATTCTATTGCACATAAAATAGGAGGAGAGTTCCATATTGCTCATGGAAGAGCAAATGCTATTATATTACCATATGTAATAAAATATAATGCTACAAATCCAAGCAAATTTGTCTCATTCCCAAAATATGAGTATTATATAGCAAATGAAAAATATGCTAATTTAGCTAAAAAGAATGGATTACCTGCGAAAACAGTAGAAGAGGGAGTAGATTCTTTAATAGCTAAAGTAAGAGAGTTAAACGAGAAATTAGAAATTCCAAAATCATTACAAGAAGCAGGAATTCCAGAGAATGAATTTTTGGCAAAGGTAGATGAACTTGCAGATCGTGCATTTGAAGATCAATGTACAACAGCAAATCCAAGAGTACCATTAGTAGAAGAAATAAAACAAATATTATTAGATGCCTACTATGGAAAATAAAAACTAAATTATTAATAAAAGCATATTATAAAGCAAAATCAATTTTTAAGTAAAAAGTATATGAACCCTAAATGTTAGACAAAAACATAGAGGGTTTATTTTTATTTTTAATATACGAAAATAATTTAATCTTTCAGATCTAAGTGTATATGAATATCTCTTAATTGTGAATTACTTACTCTACCAGGAGCCGACATCATTAAATCCTGTGCTTTACTGTTTAGAGGAAAAGCTATTACATCTCTAATAGAACTTTCATCAGTTAGAAGCATTATCATACGATCTATACCTGGTGCAATTCCTGCATGTGGAGGTGCACCATATTGGAATGCTGTATATAAAGCACCAAATTTTTCTTGAAGTTGTTCTTTAGTGTATCCGCCAATTTCAAAAGCCTTTTCCATAATGTTTATATCATGATTACGAACAGCACCAGAAGATAGTTCAATCCCATTACATACAATATCATATTGATATGCTAAAATATCTTCTGGGTTCATAGTTAATAATGCTTCCAATCCACCTTGTGGCATAGAAAAAGGATTATGACTAAATTCAAGATTTCCATCATCATTTTTTTCATACATAGGAAAATCGATAATCCAGCAAAATTGAAACACATCATTATCAATTAAATCTAAACGTTTTCCTAATTCAGTACGAATTTGCCCAGCTAGTGAATCTACACGTTTTTTATTATCAGCTATAAAGAAAATAGTATCATTACATTTTAAATCTGCTATTTGTAACAATTCTTTCTTCTTGGCATCGGGAATAAATTTATCAATAGGACCTTTAAAAGATAAATCCTCTTGTACTTCTAAATATCCAAGTCCACCCATTCCAATAGAATTTGCAAAAGAAAGCATTTTTTCATGAAAAGTTTTTGACATATGTGAATTAACTTTAATACCACGTACAATAACGTTTTGAAAAGGTTTAAAAGTACATTCACTGAAGAATTGAGTTAAATCAATAATTATTAAAGGATTTCTTAAATCAGGTTTATCACTACCATATTTCAACATGCTATCTTTATAAGTAATTCTAGGAAAAGGATATTTTGCTATTTTTTTATTAGAAAATGTTTTGAAAGTATTATAAATTACAGGCTCAATAGCAGAGAAAACATCTTCTTGAGTTGCAAAACTCATTTCCATATCTAGTTGGTAAAATTCGCCGGGTGCACGATCAGCTCTTGCATCTTCATCTCTAAAACATGGTGCAATTTGAAAATATTTATCTATGCCTGAAACCATTAAAAGTTGCTTAAATTGCTGAGGAGCTTGTGGTAATGCATAAAACTTTCCAGGGTGTAAACGGCTAGGAACTAAATAATCTCTAGCACCTTCTGGAGATGAACTAGTAAGGATAGGAGTTTGTACTTCTAAGAAACCTTGAGAAATCATTTGATTTCTTAAAAATTGAAGTACATTTGCCCTTAAAATTAAATTATTTTTCATATGTTCATTTCGTAAATCTAAATATCTATATTGAAGCCTTAAATCTTCACGTATATCTTGATTTTTATTTATTTCAAATGGAAGATATTTTGTACGTTTTCCTAATACATCAATAGTATCTATTAATATTTCTACTTCGCCAGTAGGAATGTTTGGGTTATAGGTGTCAGCCTCTCTTTTTCTAACTACACCTTTTAAACTTACAGCAGATTCAATAGGAATTCTGCTAGAAAAATCAACAATACTTACGTTTTCAGATGTAACAGCCTGAGTTATGCCATATTGATCACGTATATCTAAAAAAACCACTCCACCTAAATCTCTAATAGTTTGAACCCAACCTGCAATTTTAACTTCTTCACCGACATGAGAAATTCTAAGTTCTCCACAATTATGTGTCTTATAAATGCTCATAAAAAAACCTCCAATCTAATTTTTTTAGCAGAAGGAAACAAAAAAACTTTCATCTTCTGCTATATGCAGGGACGAAAGTTTATATTCCGCGGTACCACCCAGCTTAAAAAACTTACTATTATATATAGAAGTTTTTTCACTCTAAATTATTATTGCTCAGATGTGTTATTCTATTAGGTTAATCTAAAAAGGCTCTCAGCTTACTAACCTTTATTCTCTGTTTAGCAACTTCTAATAGCTCGGCCATCTTCATAGCAAATTTATTAATTTAATATATTTTATAAAGTATATTAAAAAAAGTCAAGATTATACGAAAAAAATATAAAGTTTTCTTATAAAAATAATTAAATTACTAAATTATTATATAACTCTATAATAATTTAGTAAATAAAATGAAAGTATAATATCAGGTAAATAAAGCCAAATTAGTAAAATATATTTCTTAATATTATATTACATTTAATATTGTTAGTAGAATATGGATTTCTTAGCATTATATTAAATTATATTTACCAAAAATTACTAGCTCAAAATCCTTGATTTAATGTAATAAATATGGTATTATTAATATTACGGAATAAAAATAAAAGTTAAATTAAAAAAAACATAAAAAAGTTACAGAAAATGTATTGACTTTTATGTATTAGTCTGATAAAATAAAAATTACGACGTACGACTAAAGAAAACATATTTGAAATATAAATTAGTAATAAGTAAGACTAAATTAAAAAACACCATTTTACTAATCTATTTTTTTGCTCTTTAAATATAAAAACGAAAAAAATAAAAAAAGTTTCAAAAAATGTTGACAAAGAGAAAAGTACGTAGTATAATATGAAAGTTCCGACTAAAACGGAGCAAAAAGTACATTGAA
>CANQRO010000067.1 GCA_947626205.1 uncultured Clostridia bacterium | reverse complement strand
GGAAATTCAGAATGTATGAGAAATATACAAAAATATCAATCTCACATAGATCTAATAATTCCAAAACCATACTCAACAAAAAGAATTTTATGGGCATTAGGAGAAATAATAAACAAAAATAAAATGACTAAAATGGAAAAACTAGTGGAAGAAGAATTACAAAAGTTTGAAATGAATAACATAACTATGGGATACAGATATATGACAGATGCAATTTTATTTACTTTAAAAGATGAAACATTACTGAAAAGAATGCAAGATAATTTGTATCCAAAAATTGCAGCCAAATATGATAATGTAAGTGTAATAAATGTAAAGTGGACATTAGATAAGTGTACTACTTCAATAAAAAGATATACTTCTAAAAATAAAATTAAGGAGTATTTCTTAAATGATACAAAAAAGAATAACTTAAGTACAAAATTATTTATATCAACAGTTGTGCGTAATATTAAAGAAAAGCAAAAAGAAACTAAATAAAAAGTAAATTGTTAGAATAATAAATTTATAAATACTAAGCATAAAATCCTCTTCTAGTTCATATAAATTATAAAAAATGGACAAAGGAGAGGATTTTCATGTATCATGCAATGGAAATAGGTGAAATACAAAGAAAATTAAAAACCAATATTAAAGGTTTAAGTACTGAAGAAGTAAATAAAAGGTTAAAAAACGATGGATTAAATAAATTAAAAGAAGCTAAAAAAGAAAACATATTAATACGTTTTTTAAAACAATTTAACGATTTTATGATAATTATTTTAATAATAGCAGCTATTATTTCTGCAATTATGGCATATATGGAAGGAACAAAAGACTATATTGATTCTATAATAATAGTTGCAATTGTTGTACTAAATGCTGTACTAGGTTTAATACAAGAACAAAAGGCGGAAAAATCGTTAGAAGCATTAAAGAAGATGTCTGCGCCAATTGCAAAGGTAAGAAGAAATGGAAAAGTAGAAACTATTAAAAGCGAGGAAGTAGTACGAGGAGATATTGTTATTCTGGAAGCGGGAAATTTTGTACCTGCAGACTGTAGATTAATAAAAAGTTATAATTTAAAAGTGGATGAAGCTGCTTTAACTGGAGAAACTTTGCCAGTAAACAAAAATGCAGATGTAATACTAAAACCAAATCAAGCATTAGCAGATATGGAAAACATGGTATTTGCAACAACAGTTGTTATCAAAGGGCATGCAGAGGGAATTTGTGTAGAAACAGGAATGAATACAAGTGTTGGAAAAATAGCTGGTATGATTCTAAAAGAAGAAGCACCACAAACTCCTATTCAAAAGAAACTAGAAGAAGTAGGAAAAAGTTTAGGAATTGTATGTCTTATAATATGTCTTGTAATTTTTGTAGTAGGTATTTTTAAAAATATATCTCCAATTGAAATGTTTATGACATCAGTAGGACTTGCTGTTGCAGCAATACCTGAGGGACTTCCAGCAGTTGTAACTATTATGCTATCTATTGGAGTAATGAAAATGGCAAAGAAAAATGCTATAATTAGAAAATTACCTGCTGTTGAAACATTAGGAAGTAGTAATGTAATCTGTTCAGATAAAACTGGTACATTAACACAAAATAAAATGAAAGTGGTAGAAGTAAAAGATGCTCATGGGAAAACAGTATTGGAAAATCAGTATAAATTAATTTTAAGTTTAGCAAGTATGTGTAGTGATGCAGAAATTCAACAAGCAAATGGAAAAAATGAAGTTGTAGGAGAAGCTACAGAAATAGCAATTGTAAATGAGGCTTTGCGAGTTGGTGAAAATAAAGACGAGCTATATAAAGAGTGTGAAAGAATTTCAGAAATACCATTTGATTCTGAAAGAAAATTAATGACCACAATTCATAAATACGGGAATAAATATATAGTCATAACAAAAGGTGCTCCAGAGATTTTATTGAAATTATGTAATAGTTACTTCTATTATGATAAAAAACAACCTATCACAGAACAAGTTGTAAATAAATTTACATCACAAAATAATGATATGGCTAAAAATGCTTTAAGAGTATTAGGTGTTGCATATGCAGAGTTAGAAAGCTTACCAAAGAACTTAAACAGTAATACTTTAGAAAAAAATCTAACTTTTGTAGGATTAATTGGAATGATAGATCCTCCAAGAGATGGTGTGAAAGAAGCAATTGCATCTTGCAAAAAAGCCGGAATAAAAACTGTTATGATTACAGGAGATCATATTGTAACGGCAAAGGCAATTGCAGAAGATTTAGGTATATTAAGAGCAAATGATATAGCAATAACTGGAAACGAACTAGATAAAATTTCAGACGAAGAGTTAAGTAAAAAAATAATGAATTATTCAGTATTTGCAAGAGTAACACCAGAGCATAAAGTAAGAATAGTAAAAGCATTTAGAAATACAGGAGCAGTAGTTGCTATGACTGGAGATGGTGTAAACGATGCTCCAGCACTAAAACAGGCGGATATAGGTGTGGCAATGGGACAAAACGGAACAGATGTAGCTAAAAATGCATCAGATATGATTCTAACTGATGATAATTTTGTAACAATTGTAGAAGCGGTAAAAGAAGGAAGAAATATTTTTGAAAATATAAAGAAAGCTGTTCATTTCTTAATTTCTACTAATATAGGAGAAATTGTAACGATATTAGCAGGAATACTTTTAGGGTTTGAATCTCCTTTAATTGCTATTCAATTATTATGGATTAACTTAATAACGGATTCAATTCCAGCAATAGCTTTAGGATTAGAAAAGCCAAGTGCAGATATAATGAATAAAAAGCCAAGAAATGCGAAAAAAGGAATTTTTGCAGATGGATTATGGTCGAAAATAATAATAGAAGGTATTATGATTGGAATGTTAACATTAGTTTGCTTTAGTATAGGAAACCATTTTTACGGCTTAGAGGTAGGTAGAACTATGGCATTTGTATCTTTAGGATTATTAGAATTAGTACATAGTTTTAATGTAAAAAGTGAAGAATCTATTTTTAAAATAGGAATATTTGAAAATATATATTTAATAGGAGCATTTATTTTAGGTACTGTGTTACAAGTAGCGGTAGTTTGTATACATAGTATTGCAGAAATTTTTAGTCTAGTACAACTAAATGTACTACAATGGGGAATAGTAGTAATAATTTCACTTGCTCCAATTTTGATTATAGAATTTCAAAAGAAATTAAATGAAGTAAAATTCGGAAAAGTTGTTTATTTCCATAAAGAAAAAATAGCATAAAACAAATTTCATTTGATGTTATAAGCTACAAAATTTATTATTATAATTGCAAGATATAATTACAAAATTAAAAAAGTATAATTACAAGATATAACTACAAAATTAAAAAGTATAATTACAAAATATAATTAAGAAATTAAAAGGAAAAATTAAAAAGAAACTAAAAAGCAAAACTAAAAGGAAAAAATTTAGAAAATATAATTAAGTAGAATTAATTAAAAGCACTAGGTTATGAAATTCATAATTTAGTGCTTTTTAAATTTATATAATTTTTAATTTATGTATTAGAATGAAACATCATAGCCTATTACTTCTTAATTTACTATTTTACAATAGTTTGTTTTTCATCTGCGCCAATACCAATATATTTAACTTTAACTTTAGTATAATCCTCAATAAAATTAATATATTTTTTAGCATTTTCAGGAAGCATATCAAAACTAGTCATATTATTATTTACTTCCCAACCTTCAAAAGTTTCATAAATCGGCTTACAATTTTCACGGTCAATTGGAATATAAGTAATTTTATTACCTTTATATTCATATCCAACACAAACTTTAATTTCACCTAGTTTTCCAATTGTATCCATATGATTTACGCATAAGCTAGTAAGACCATTAATAAAGCAAGCATTTTTTATCATAACTAAATCAAGCCAACCACATCTTCTAGGTCTTCCTGTTGTAGTTCCATATTCATGGCCAAGTTCACGTATAGTATCTCCAATTTCATTTTTTTGTTCAGTTGTAAAAGGTCCTTCTCCAACACGAGAAGAATATGCTTTTAAAACACCAATAACTTCATCAACTTTGCTAGGACCAATACCAGCGCCAGAAGCAATACCAGAAGCATTAGGATTTGAAGAAGTAACATATGGATAATCTCCATGGTCTAAATCTAAGTATAGAGCTTGAGCACCTTCAACAATAATATTTTCACCTTTTTCATTAGCTTCCATTAAAATAGATTGTGTATCACAAATGAATGGTTCTAAGCGTTTAGCAGAGTTTAAACACAATTCATATTCACTTTCAATACTAATTTCATCATAACCAAATTCTCTAAATAAAGCATTGGCAATTTTTAAAGAACCTTCCAATTTATTTTTAAGATTAGTTCTATCAACTAAATCAAACATACGAAGTCCGCTTCTATTACATTTTTCTGCATAACAAGGTCCAATACCTCTTTTAGTAGTACCAACTTTATTTTCCTTAAGTTCTTCATATAAATTATCTAGCATTTTATGATGAGGTAATATCAAATGAGCTCTTTCACTAATTTTTAATCTATCTTTAGTAATTTTTATTCCAGCTTTGTCCATTTCGTCAATTTCTGAAATTAATACTTCTGGATCGATAACAACACCAGGTGCAATAATTGAAGTAACGCCATCGCGTATAATTGCAGAAGGTAATAAATGCATAGCATATTTTTTACCATTAGCAACTACTGTATGACCAGCATTATTTCCACCAGTTGAACGAACTACAATACTTGCATTTTTAGATTCAAAATGAGCAGCACGTCCTTTTCCTTCATCTCCCCATTGAGTTCCAACAATTAACTTAATCATAAAATCCCTTCTTTCAGTATTTATATATTTCGATATCATACTATCATAAGCTAAAACATAATTCAATTATTTTTTAAAGTTTTTTATAAAGATAATTAAAGCAAATATAAAACAAATAGTAATATGGAAATGGAAAAAATTACGGAAAGAAATGTAAAACAAAAAAACAAGGAGGACATTTGTCCTCCTTGTTTTTTAGACGAATTAAAGAGAATCTGTTGTAACCATCTACGTATTATCTGTTTTACTTTTTTTACTTAACTCTTTTTCAACAGAATTCCAAAATCGTTTCTTTTCATTAAAAATTTCTGATCTTTTTTCCCATAAACGGGCAGGATAAATAATAAATAATCTTTTTAAAAAAGAAAAGAAACGATTTGAAAATTGTTTTATTTTATCTGGAAATTGTTTTATTTTAATGGAAAAAATCAATTCCCATACAAATGCAACTGATACACATATGGAATAGATTAAAAAAACTATAGCCCATAATAAAACAAAGTAAAAGAAAAGTCCAAAAAATAGACAACCAAACCATGTAGCTGCAGGCGAAGTGGTTTTAAAAGTGAATACTCCTTGATGCTGTAGCCAATGACCAGTTTTTTCACAAATATAGATAGATAGTGGCAACCAAACAACAAAGGAATACCGTTTCAAAATTACTTTTAAAATAGCAATCCTCCGTGCTTTTTTTGTTTCATTAGAAAAATCTTTCATAAACAAAACCCTCCTTTATAATACGTTGTATAATAAATGTATTATAGCACATTATGTTAATAATTACAATATACATTTTCATGTTTCACTTACTTTTAGTATAGAAAAGCATTGCTTTTTTATGTAAATTATAGTATAATATATATATATATATATATATATGAATTAATATTTATATGAGAGAGTTTGTAGTGAATTTTTAAATTTAATATTGACATGTTTGAAACAATATGGTAATATTTTATTACAAAAATATTACAAGATTATTACAAAAAAATAAGATTATTGTAATTGACACGAAAGAAATAGTAGTGTATAAAATAACTAATGAATATAAAAAATAAGGAGCCGAAACTCCTTACCGATTAATTTTTTACATTAATCTATCGTTTTGGAAACTTGTGTTGGTCGCGCGAGTTTCTTTTTTTATTATCAGAGCTAAGTGTTAGGCTAAAGGTAGTTGTTTTTCCGTCCTCTAATAAACCATTAGGCTTATTAGTATGTAATTGCTTTACAAACTTAGTTAAGTGTCTAATAAATATAGACAACTTATCTAAAAACAAAGCAGAAACCGCAATAAATAATGCAATAATAACGAACATTTCCATACAAGTTCACCTCCCGCTGCATAAAAAATACGCATAACAAGATGCATGATATTAGCAGTCAAGTCATGTTTAACTAGCAGTATTAACTGCTAATTAATACATCATAATGTCTTTAGGTGAACATTTTTAACGATTGAATGTATTTTATCAAATGCTGTCATACTTTGTCAGTACAAAATGTGGATAAAAATTAAAGATTTGTGGAAGAAAATACGAAATAAGTATTATCAATGGTTTTAGCATAAAAAAGTGGAAAAAAAATTTGTAGAAAAATCATAACGAAATGAAAAAATTTTTTGAACGAAATTATGGAGGAATGTAACTTAAGGATAAACATTTTGCAGAAGTATTGATAAATATCTGTAAATATTATAAAATATTATTTGTAATAGCAATATGTACCCATAGCTTAAGCCGGATAGAGCAGTCGCCTCCTAAGCGACAGATGGCAGTTCGAATCTGCCTAGGTACACCAAATGAAAATAAATATATTATTAAATTAATTTAACTAAAAGTATGAAGTAGTAAGCATACTAAATATAAAATACATTAAAACGAAATTAACTAAATTAGGGAGAAAGCATGCAAGATAAAGAAAAATATATGAAAGAAGCTTTAAAAGAAGCTAAAAAAGCATATGAAAAATTAGAAATACCGGTAGGAGCAGTTATTGTAAAAGACGGAAAAATTATAGCTAGAGCACATAATATAAAAGAAGAAAAAAACGACACAACTAAACATGCAGAAATGCTTGCAATTAGTAAAGCAAGTAAAAAGTTACAAAACTGGAGATTAATAGATTGTGAAATGTATGTTACGTTAGAGCCTTGCGCAATGTGTGCTGGAGCTTTAATTCATTCTAGAATGAAAAAAGTATATATAGGAACAATGGATGAAAAAACTGGGGCATGTGGTTCAAAATTGAATTTATTAAAAGATTTTACATTTAACCATAAAGTAGAATTAGAAACAGGAATATTGCAAGAACAATGTGAAGAACTATTAAAACAATTTTTTAAAAAATTAAGAGAAGAAAAGCATTAATTAATGATTTTTAAAATAAACAGGTTAATAACAGTTCATATTAGTACATGTTTGCAATTTATTAAAAAAGTGTAATAAATAGAGAAATATAATTTGGAGAG
>CANQRO010000066.1 GCA_947626205.1 uncultured Clostridia bacterium | reverse complement strand
ACTTAAACAATTTTCTATTGTTTCCTTACTTATCTTATAGTCTTCTAATACTTTTAATATTCTTTCTATTTCATCTGCTTTTCCTTGTGCTAACACTGTTAAGCAATTTTCTATTGTCCCATTACTTATTTTATAATCATCTAATACTTTAAATATTCTTTCTATTTCATCTGCTTTACCTTGTGCTAACACACTTAAGCAGTTTTCTATTGTTTCCTTACGTATTTTATGGTCATCTAATACTTTAAATATTCTTTTTATTTCATCTGCTTTGCCAAACGCTAGCACACTTAAGCAATTTTCTATTGTTTCCTTACTTATTTTATGGCCATCTAATACTTTTAATATTCTTTCTATTTCATCTGCTTTGCCTCGAGCTAACACTGTTAAGCAATTTTCTATTGTTTCTTTATTTATTTTATGGTCATCTAATACTTTAAATATTCTTTCTATTTCATTTGCTTTTCCCCTTGCTAACACATATAAGCAATTTTCTATTGTTTCTTTATTTATTTTATGGTCATCTAATACTTTAAATATTTTTTCTATTTCATCGGCTTTGCCAAACGCTAACACACTTAAGCAATTTTCTATTGTTTCCTTACTTATTTTATAAGCATCTAATACTTTTAATATTCTTTCTATTTCATCTGCTTTGCCCAGTGCTAACACTGTTAAGCAATTTTCTATTGTTCCCTTATTTATTTTATGGTCATCTAATACTTTAAATATTTTTTCTATTTCATCTGCTTTGCCTTGTGCTAGTAGCTGCTTTATTCTTTTATTTAATATTCTTTGGATTGCTTCTTCTGTAAAATTATGTTTTTTTAGTATTTTTGCTAATTCTATTTTTGTTATCACAATAATTCACCTTTCTATTTTTTACTCTAGCTCTCCTTTTAAATACCACATATGTTCTGATACAATTTTTAGTTTTACTACTTTGTTCATATTTTCTTCGCTTCCTTCAAACACTACTACTTTGTTTGAATCTGTTCTTCCCGTAAGGAAATTTTCGTTTGTTTTGCTTTTTCCTTCTACAAGTACTTCTTGTATAGTTCCTATATATTTTTGATTATTTACAGAAATTTGGCTTTCTACTAGTTCTTTTAAACGGTTAAATCTTTCATGCTTTACTTCTTCTGGAATTTGGTTTTCCATCTTATCTGCCGGAGTTCCAACTCTTCTTGAATATATAAACATGAAAACTTGCTCAAAATTTACTTTTTTTACAACCTCTAATGTGTCTAAAAAATCTTCTTCAGTTTCTTCTGGAAAACCTACTATTATATCTGTTGAAAATAATATGTTTGGAATTTTCTTTTTCATTTTTTCCACTAATTCTAAGTACTCTTCCCTTGTATATTTTCTGTTCATCATTTTTAAAACTTTTGTACTTCCAGATTGAAGTGGTAAATGAACTATTTTTGATACTTTTTCACATTCAGCAATAGCATCTATTACATCATCTTTAAAATCTTTTGGATGTGGGGATATGAAACGTATTTTTTCTATTCCATCTATTCTATTTACATCTCTTAAAAGGTTTGAAAATTTGTATCCATCCCCACCATCATATGAATTTACATTTTGTCCTAATAATGTAATTTCTTTATATCCTTCTTTTGCTAATTCCTTAATTTCTAAAAGAATGTCTCTTACTTTTCTACTTCTTTCTCTTCCTCTTACATAAGGCACAATGCAATATGTACAAAAATTATTACAACCATACATAATTGTAACCGATGCTTTCAAGTTATCTGATCTTTTAATTGGCAATCCCTCGTAAATTTCACCATCTATATCTATAATATCTTCTACTCTTTTTCTTGTTTTTAATATGTTATATATATCTTCTGGTAATTTTTGCATTGTATGAGTTCCAAATATTATATCTACAAAAGGATAACTCTTTTTAAGTTTTTCAACTATATGCTTTTCTTGCATCATACAACCACCAATAGCAATAATTGTACCTTTTTCTTCTTTTAGCCTTTTCATTTCTCCAATCTTTCCAAATAACTTATCTTCTGCATTTTCTCTTACGCAACAAGTATTAAAGCATACAAAATCTGCATCAGAAATTTCTTCTGTAAAAGTATATCCCATTTGTTCTAACATTCCAGATATTTTTTCAGAATCATTTTCATTTAACTGACATCCCATTGTATATATTGTATACTTTAAATTTTTATTTAAATTCATATTTCGTATTTTTTCCATAATTTTGTATTGTTCATTTATATCGCTTTTCAACTTTAAATTCACCCTTATTTTTTAACATTATCGCTATATATTTTATCATAATTTGTATAATTTTACAATATTTATATGCAAAACTAAAAGATACCAATAATTGTACCTTCTTAAAAAATATATATAGAAAAAAGATAGCAACTAGTGAAGTGATAAAATAAATGTAGACACTTTTTTTGTGTCTACATTTATTTTATCACTTCACAACTTCACAACTAGCTACCTTTTATCTATATATATTTCTTTCTTTTATATATTCTAATACTTCATTTGGTATCATTTCTTTTAACATATCATATTTTTCTTCTTTAAGTAATTTTCTAACTTCACTAGAACTAATTTCTTTATATGGATTATCTCGTAAGATATGTACATTGCCTAAAAACACATCAAATTTGTTTTCTACAGATTTATATTTATTACGTTCTAATACAATATAGTTATAATTCATTAATTCCTTAGTTTGTGTCATTTTATTTATATTGTCCGAACCAAGTATAAAATAGTTTTCGCTTTTATTATATATACTACAAATTTTTCTAAATGCCTCAAGCATAGACAAATTTCTTTCTTCTTTTAATTCCAAATCTGATACTTCTAAATTTTCAAATTGTTCAATTGCTTTTTTTAACATTATATAACGCTCATTTGCAAAAATAAGACCTTGCTTTGGATAAAAATCATTCATTGGTATGAAAATAACTTTATCTAATTTAAAGGTCTTTTGTATTTTATTTGCAAGGTTAATATGAGCATTTGTTACTGGATTAAAACTTCCTCCAAAAAAGCCATATCTATTTTTCATATTTTTATCCTCTACAAATATTTCTTTACTTCATTATAAATTTCTTCATGAATATCATCTACTGTTCTTATATTTCCATCTTTATCTACACATTTTACTTCATACCAATCATACTTATTTACAAGCTCACATGCTGTATTATAACTATCTATAATATGAGATTTATCTCTTTCATGAATGTCTTTTTGAGTTTGATGTGTAAATTTATTCTCGCGGTTTTCCATAAGTTTTAAAGCGTAGTTTGGTGGCATATTCAAAAAAAATGTTTTAGTTGGTACTGGCAATCCATATAAGTTAAATTCAAAATCCCATAGCCAATTTAAAAATTTTTCTCTTTCAAACTTATCTCCGTATTTTACCTGCTTGATGTACCATATTTGCCGTTGTATAACGATCTGCTAAAATTATTCCTCCATCGTTATAATAATCTTCATAATAACGTTTATAAGTTGCATATCTATCTGCTGCATAAAATGTAGAAGCAATATATGGGCTAACATCTTTTGCATTTTCTCCAAATTCTCCAGATAAATACATTTTTACTAAACTTGAAGATGCATTATCATAATTTGGAAAACTAACTACTCGATATTCTATATTTTCTTCTGATAGTCTTTGTTGTAATTTTCTAAATTGCGTTTGCTTACCACTACCATCTGTTCCTTCAATAACAAATAATTTTCCCATATATATCCCTTCTTTCAATTAGCTTAAATTCTTAGTAGATTCTCACAATTTTTTGTTTTAAATTTATTTATTCATTTCATTTTTAATATATTCTATTTCTTCTTCAGCATTCAATCTCATAAATAATGGTTTCCCGGTTTCTATTACTTTAGAATTATTAGGAATTTTATCTAATTCATATAAACTATCCCAAGTATTTTCTACATTAGATAAACCTATTTGATTTAATATATTTTGTGCTGTACTTTCCATATAAGGTAATAACAAAATCGCTATCTTTCTAATATTTTCTATTAAATGATTCATTGCAGAAGCAAGTTTTTCAGTTTCACCATTTTTAGCCAATACCCATGGTGTTGTTTCATCAATATATTTATTTGTTCTTGAAATTATATTCCAAATTTCTTGTAAACTTGAAGCAAATTCAAATTTTTCTAAATATTCTTCTACTAGCTTTATCTGATTTTTTGTATACTCTTCTAAATCTTTATCAGACTCATTTATTTGTCCTAAATATGTTGGAACAATTCCATTAAAATATTTATTTACCATAGATACTGTCCTATTTACTAAATTTCCTAAATCGTTGCATAAATCAAAATTATATCTTTCAACAAAGCTCTCTGGTGAAAAGACTTCATCCTGTACAACTGGCATTTCACGTAATAAGAAATATCTTGTTGCATCTAATCCATATCTTTCAATTAATAGTTCTGGATATATAACATTACCTTTAGATTTACTCATTTTACCATCTTTCATCATAATCCAGTTATGAACTAATATTTTTTTAGGAATTGGTAAATCTAAGGCCATTAAGAAAATAGGCCAATAAATTAAATGGAATCTTGCAATATCTTTTCCAACAATTTGTAAATCTGCCGGCCAATACTTTTTAAATTTTGTATCATCTTCAGATAAATATCCAAGTGCAGTAATATAATTTGTTAAAGCGTCTAGCCATACATACACTACATGCTTTGGATCACTTTTTACTTTTATACCCCAATCAAAATTAGTACGAGTAACACATAAATCTTCTAGTCCAGGCTTTATAAAATTATTTATCATTTCAGTTTTACGAAATTCTGGCGTTATAAAATCATTTTCCTCATATAATTTTACTAATCTATCTGCATATTTTTTCATGTTAAAAAAGTATGCTTCTTCTTTCATTAAAACAACATCTCTACCACAATCTGGGCATTTTCCATCTACCAATTGTGTTTTTGTAAAATATGTTTCACAAGGTACGCAATACATTCCTTCATATGTTCCTTTATAAATATCGCCATTTGCAAGAAATTTTTCAAAAATTTCTTGAACTACTTTCTCATGTCTTGGTTCAGTAGTCCTTATAAAATCATCATATTGTATTTGCATTTTTTTCCAAAGGTCTTTTGACAAATTTGCCATATAATCAACATACTCTTGTAGTTTCATATTATTTTTTTCAGCAACTGTTTGTATTTTTTGTCCATGTTCATCAAGACCAGTAAGAAGGTATGTATCATACCCTCTTAACTTTTTATATTTTTTTACAGTATCTGCTACAACTGTTGTATAGGCTGTTCCAATGTGGAATTTGCCACTTGGATAATAAATTGGCGTAGTAATATAGTATTTTTCCATTTAAACACCTCTTTAATTAATTTTAAACGTTTTTCCAAAACCAATCTAATGAATTATCTATACTTTTCTTTTTCTTTGCTTTTGCTTCTACATCATCAATCCATAAATATGCCATATATGTAATGAATATTAAAAGGAAATCTAATAACATACATTTTGCAAGTGAAGATGCTAAATAATCATAACCGGCTGGTAATATCAAAAATTGAATACCATGCATAACAAGTAAAATTAGAAATACAATTAATGACATTAATGGCACATATGCATTTTTAGCCTCCTTACCTAAGTATATTAAGCAAATAACTAAAAAGATTGATATTAATAATATCCATGGATCTGAAATATCAATAAAAAACATCTTTTGTTCCTCCTTTCTTTTTACTTTAGTTTTTCTTTCATTAACAATGCTAATTCTTCTGCTTTTGTTTTAATATATTCTACATTTTTTCCTTCAATCATAATCCTTATTAAAGGTTCTGTTCCTGAAGGTCTTATTAAAACCCTACCATTACCTGAAAATTCCTTTTCAAGTTCTTCTATTTTATTTAAAATTTCTTTATTATCTTCGTAAGAATTATTTTTATCAGCAGATACTTTTACATTTCTTAATACCTGTGGATAAATATTTATTATTTTGCAAAGTTCAGATGCTGGCATATTCTTTTCTAATAAAATTTTAATAAACATTAGTGAAGTTAATATTCCATCACCTGTTGGGTTATAATCTAGGAAAATAATATGACCAGATTGCTCTCCTCCAAGATTATATCCATTTTTTAACATTTCTTCTAAAACATATCTATCTCCAACTTTAGTTTGTTTAATTTCTATATTATTTTCTTCTCCATATTTTTTTAATCCAAGATTACTCATAACAGTTGCTACCACCGTATTATTTTTCAATGTACCTTTGTTTTTCATATATTTTGAAACAACTGCTAAAATTTTATCTCCGTCAATTTCATTTCCTTTTTCATCAATTAACAAGCATCTATCTCCATCACCATCATATGCAATTCCCAAATTTAGCTTATGTTCTACTACAAATGTTTTAATTTGTTCTAAATGTGTAGATCCACAATTTTCATTAATATTTATTCCATCTGGATGGTTGTTTATAATTATATGACGAATTCCAAGTTCTGAAAATACTTTTTCTGCTACTTTATACGTAGCACCATTGGCTGTATCTATTCCAACTAAAAAATTCGTTTTATCAACTGCTCCAATAGAGTCTTTAAAAGTTTCTAAAAAGAAATTTGCATACTCATCAATTAAATCTTCTCTTACTTCAGATACCCCAATTTTATTATGTTCTGCATTCATTTCTGATAATTTATCTGAATCCATTATAGCTTCAATTTCTTCTTCTAAAGAATCATCTATTTTCATTCCTTTGTTACTAAAATATTTTACACCATTAAATTCAAATGTATTGTGAGAAGCTGAAATAACAACACTTGCATCTGCATTTAGTTTTCTTGTTAAATATGCACAAGCTGGTGTTGGAAGTACTCCAAGTAATTTAACATTAGCTCCATAACTTAGAAATCCTGCAGTCATAGCACTTTCAATTAAACTTCCAGAAATACGTGTATCACGTCCAATTAATATAGTAGGAGTATGATCTATATGTTTAGATAATACATAAGCTCCTGCTTTTGCTACTTTATATACAAGACTTGGCGTAAGCTCTGTATTAGCAATTCTTCTAATACCATCTGTTCCGAAATATTTTCTCATTTAGTTATTTAAAATCCTTTCTTTTTAAGTCTAATATTACTCTTTTATTATATCCATAATCAATTTATTTTGCAATATTTTATAAAAAAAAATAAGATATTTTTAATGAAAAAAATGTCGAAAAGTTTTTCATTTTTCATATTGTTTTTTTCTAATTATAATGCTATAATTTATTCCAATTAGACAGACTAATGAGAAAGGAGGTATTAATTTGAAAGAGGTAACATTAGAACTTATTTATAACGCTTTAATACAATTTAAAGAAGAGACTAATTCACGTTTCAATACTATTGAAGAACATCTTAATGTGATTGACAAACGCCTTGATGCTATTAAGGAACATCTTAATGTAGTAGACAAACGCCTTGATGCTATTGAGGAACATCTTAATGTAGTAGACAAACGCCTTGATGCT
>CANQRO010000065.1 GCA_947626205.1 uncultured Clostridia bacterium | reverse complement strand
TTTACACAAGCACAATAAGCTGATGTATTAAATTTTTTAACAACCGCTGTCTTTCCTACTACTTTTTTTGCAAGTGCGTTACTTAATGAAGAAACATCTACCACTGCTCTTTCGGAACTAGCACGAGTAGTAACTTTAGCAATCTCGACTTTTTCTATTATTTGATTTACCGGTTCTTTAACAACCTTTTCATCCACTATTGTTTTTTCTATTTCTTCATCATCTTTATATTTTGCAGAATACGTAATTTCTTTTATTCCATTTTCACCATTCTGAAGTATGTTGGTTTGATTTCCTCTGTTTTCTCCTCGTGTAATAGTTTCAAAAGGTATTTCTTGCTTTTTCGTAAGTATTTTTTCTGTAACTACACTTGTATATTCATCTAATAGATCTTGCATTGTAGTTTCTTTATCTACCTTAGCTATGGAAACTTCACTTGCCAACGCTTCTTTTTTGGTTATTTTAATAGTTTTATCATCAGTTAATGTAGAATCTATACTAGGCACTACCGTTTCTTCTGGTAGTAACACAATGTGATTTTCTTCTAAAATTTCTGAAATATTTTTCTTTGCTGTTAGTATATTAATTTCATAATTATTCGCTAAAACAATTTTTACACTATTTACAGAGCTTTTATTTAATACGAAGCCTGCAAATAAAAACGCTACTAACAAAACAATAATACACGCAATTCTTATAATAAACAATGATGTTTTTTTATTTTTCAACATACCTTGTTAATACCCTCCTTCTTGCGATGTCATTATTATATATAAAGTTTCTTCTTTTGTCAAATTTTCTTTCTTTAAATTATAAGTTTAGAAACTTAAGTATATATCTACATTATATGCTGCTTGTACATAATATAGAACTAATTTTGTCCCTATTTTTAGGACATTTAAAAAAAATAAATTTTTTTAGTTATTTATAAAATTTATATCATATAAAAAAATCTCTTTTATTAAGCAAAATTGTTTAATAAAAGAGATTTCTTAACTTTTAATATTATATATTATAATCTATTTTAAGCTGATTTTTTAGATTCTTCATAGGCTTTTCTTACGGCTTTAGCTAATTGGTCTGCACATGATGTTCCTTTTATTCCACACATAATTCCACCTATCTTTTTTTCTATTTCTTCAACTGTCATTCCTTCTACTAATCTTGGTAATGCTTGTAAGTTTCCTGGGCAACCACCCTCTAAAAACCTTACATTTGTTACAACATTGCCATTTAAAGTAAATTTGATTTTTCTTGCACATGTGTTTTGGGTTTCATATGTATACTCCATTTATAATACCTCCTTTATTTTTCCGCCACCAATTACTATATCTCCATCATAAAATACAGCAGATTGTCCTGGGGTTATAGATTTTTGTGGCTCATTTAATGTTACTCTTATGATGTTTTCATCTTTTATTTTCTCTTGAATAATTTGGGCTTTATAGCATTTAGAAGAATATCTAGTTTTTACTTCTACATCTATTTTCTTTTCTATTTTATCACATAATAGAAGATTTATGTCCGAGACTAAAAATTCTTTTTTATAAAGTTCTTTTTCTTCTCCAACTATTACTTCATTTCTGTCTTTATTCAATCCTATTACATATAATGGATTTTTATTTGAGATTCCTAAACCTTTTCGTTGTCCAATTGTGTATCTGTATAATCCTAAATGCTTACCTAAAATTTCTCCTTTGGCTGTTACAATATTTCCTTGGACTTCATTTAAGTTTGCATTTTTTTCTAAAAATCCTTTATAGTTGCCATCTGGTATAAAGCATATATCTTCACTATCTGGTTTATTTGCAACTAATAAGTTATATTCTTTAGCAATTTCCCTTATCTGATCCTTACTTTCAAAATTGCCTAAAGGAAATTTTATTTTATCTAATAAATCTTTTGGAATGCCATATAATACATAACTTTGGTCTTTTGCTTTTGCATTAGCTTTTTTTAATACATTCATTTTGTATTTTTCATCATATTCGATTTTTGCATAATGACCTGTTGCAATATAGTCACATTCTAGTTCCTTTGCTTTTTCATACATTTTACCAAATTTTAGATATTTGTTACATTCTATACATGGGTTAGGCGTTCTACAGTTTGAATAGCATTCAATAAAATTATCAATTACATATTTATTAAATTCTTCCTTAAAATTTAATGTGTAATGTGGTATTTTTAAAATATCACATACTCGCTTAGCATCAGAAATAGAAGAAAGACTACAACATCCTCCTTCTACTTCTTCTCCTTCATACAATTTCATTGTAATTCCTATTACTTCATATCCTTGTTCCTTTAGCAGTATGGCAGATACACTACTATCTACGCCTCCACTCATTCCTAATAGTACTCTTTTTTTCATATTATACTTCATTCCTTTTTGCTACAACCTAGTAAAGAAAGACTACTAGTTTATTTTTTGTGCTATTCTCCACAATGTTCACAATGATGTTCTTTTAGGTTACATTTTTCTCTAATTTCTTCCTCTGTTAATTTTCCTTCTTTTCTGTAATAATCTGCAATTGCTTCATGTATTGCTTCTTCTGCTAATACTGAGCAATGTAATTTTACTGGTGGTAATCCGCCTAAGCTGTTTACTACATCTGTGTTCTTTAAACTTAATGCTTCTTCAAGTGTTTTTCCTTTTATCATTTCTGTTGAAATACTACTTGTTGCAATAGCTGCTCCACATCCGAATGTTTTAAATTTTACATCTACAATGATATTATTTTCCACTTTTATAAACATTTTCATTATATCTCCACATACTGGATTTCCAACTTCTCCAACACCAGATGCGTCTTCTATTTTACCAACATTTCTTGGGTTTGTATAGTGGTCTACTACTTTATCTGTGTAATCCATTATTTATTTTCCTCCTTTTCTATAAATTCTTCCCATAATGGTGACATTTCTCTTAATCTATTAACTATTTCTACTAAGTTTTCTATAACATAATCTATTTCTTCTTTTGTATTATATTTACCTATTGATATTCTTAAAGAACCATGTGCAATTTCATGTGGTAATCCTATGGCAAGCAATACATGTGATGGATCTAATGAACCAGATGTACATGCACTACCACTTGATGCACAAATTCCTTTTAGATCTAGGTTTAGTAATAATCCCTCACCTTCTATAAAACGGAATGAAATATTACTATTTCCTGGTAATCTTTTTTCCATATCTCCGTTAATTTTTATATAAGGAATTCTTTTTTGTATTTCTTCTACATAATAATCTCTTAAAGATTTTATAAGCTTATTATGTTCTTCTAAATCTCTATATGCTATTTCTATTGCTTTTCCTAAACCTACAATTCCAGCAACATTTTCTGTTCCTGCTCTTTTTCCTCTTTCTTGATGTCCTCCGTTAAGAAATCTATCAAATTTTACTCCTTTTCTTATGTACAATGCTCCAACACCTTTTGGTCCGTAGAATTTATGGGCTGATAAAGAAAGTGCATCTATTCCTAATTCTTTTACATCTATTTTAACACTTCCAACTGCTTGAACAGCGTCTGTATGGAAAAACACTTGATGCTTTTTTGCAATTTCTCCTATTTCTTTTATTGGTTGGATTGTTCCTATTTCATTATTAGCAAACATAATACTTATTAATGTAGTAGTCGGTTTTATTGCATTTTCTAATTCATCTAATTTAAGTATTCCGTTTTCATCTACTCCTATATAGCTTACTTCAAATCCTTCTTTTTCTAATTGTTTACATGTTTCAAGTACTGCAGGATGTTCTATTTTAGAAGTAATAATATGATTTCCTTTACTCTTGTTTGCATATGCAATTCCTCGTATTGCTGTATTATCACTTTCACTTCCGCAACTTGTGAAATATATCTCAGAAGCCTCACAGTTTAAAGCTTTTGCTACTTGTTCTCTTGCTTCTTCAACAGCTTTTTTATTATCTCTACCTATTTTATATATTGATGATGGATTACCATAACTTTCTGAAAAATATGGTAACATAGCTTTTAATACTTCATCATCTACTCTTGTAGTTGCACTATTATCTAAATAAATTGTATCCATATTTACCCTTCTTCCTTTCCTATCATTTTAGTAGGAATTATATCACGTATTTCCTAGTAAGTCAATAGGAATTATGAAATAATTTTATTTTATAAGATCTTCTAACGTTTTACTATTTACATATTCATTAATAGCATTATCTAAACCTTTCCAGAATGAATGCGTTTTACAATTGTCTTGATGCTTACAATCATCTTCCATTAAGCAATAAATTGGTGTTAAATCCCCTTCTGTTGCTCTTAATATATCTCCCACAATATACTCACTTGGTTTTTTAGATAATTTGTATCCTCCATTATTGCCCCTTAAAGTTTTTAAATATCCTGCTTTATTTAGCATAGCAATAATTTGCTCTAAGTATTTATTAGATATGCCTTGTCTTGTTGCTATATCTTTTAATGAAATAAATTTTTCATTACCATTTATAGCTAAATCAACCATTATCATTAATGCATATCTTCCTTTAGTAGATATTTTCATTTAATCGCCTCCATTCAACTAGTTTCATTATACTACTAATTAGGTAGGAATTGCAAGATTTTTTAATAATGTACCCAATAATAAAAATATGATACATTTTTATATGTATCATATTTTCCTTTTACTTTTTTTCTAAATCATATATACAATCTACTCTATCACATACATTCTGTGAATGGGTTACAATTATAACACATTTATTTTCTTCCTTTGCTAAACGTGTAAATATATTTAATATTTCAGTTTCTGTTTCTTTATCTAAGTTACCTGTAGGTTCATCTGCAATTATTATTTTAGGATTATATGATAAACTTCTTGCTATAGCTATTCTTTGTTGTTCTCCTCCAGATAGTTTTAATATTTTTCTTTTAGCTTGCTCTTCTGATAATCCTACACTTTTCATAAGTTCTAGCGCTTTTTCTTTTTTCTTTTTTATCTTTACTTTACTTACGTCCATTGATAGAATTATATTTTCTATTGCAGTAAGCCTTGGAAGTAAATTATAACTTTGAAATACTATTCCTATATCTGTGTTTCTATATTTATCTAGATTCATTTTCTTTAAGTTTTTTCCATCATATAGTACATTTCCTTCTGTACATTTTTCAAGTCCTGTTATAAGTGATAATAGAGTTGTTTTTCCGCTTCCGCTTTTTCCTTTAATTGCATATGTTTTTCCCTGTTCAAATTCATAATTTATATTTTTAAAAACATACTGATCCTTTGGTGCATCTTTATATCTATATCCTACATCTTCTAATTTTAATATACTCATACTTATGACCTCTCCTTTAATATAGTAAGTGGTGAAAATCTTTGAATACTTATCATAGATGCTAGACTACTAACTATTGTTAAACCTAATCCTATAGCTAATAATTGAAGTATTACTTTAAAATCTACAACTGCATCTATTTCATTTATTGCTTGAACTTGAACTGTTGCTCTTTCTAAATCCATTGGTTTTCCACCTTTTCCAAAGTTGTCTAAAATTTGTTCATTTGCAACTTGAGTTGCTTCTATTTCATTTTGAAGAAGACTATTACCAATATCTTTCGATAAGAATGTTCCTATTACAGCACCTATACATAATGCTATAAGACTTACAATTAATAACTCTAGAACAAATTGAATTGTTAATTTAAACTTGCTTACCCCAATTGTTCTAAACACTCCTATTTCATATTTTCTTTCTCTAATGTTTATCATATTAATTACAAGTAGTACAATTGTTGCAATTATTAGTGTTATTGCTAAAAATGTTGTTGCAAATGTTTTTACATTTTCTATAGATTTAGTTGCTGTTTTTAGTTCTTCTAAATTTGTATTAACTGTGTAATATTCATTTAATCCCTTTGCTTTTACTTCTTCAGAAAATGGTGTTATTGCTTCTTCATTTTGTAATATGAATGATGGTGTTATATTAGTTACAAGTGTACTATCATCTGATACTAGTTTTTCTATAATTTTACTTCCTACTATTATTGTATTTGCAGATGGAGAATACATATTAGCTGAATCGTCATCATTTGAATTATCTTTATATATTCCTTTTACTAAGAAATCATATGTTGCTTCTGTATTTGGATTTTTAAATGTAATAGTATCTCCTACATTAATTTGATTAAGAGTTGCAAGTTCTGAGCTTATTGCACATTCAAAGTTTTCAAAATCTGTTATCATTTCTCCATCTGTTATTTTATATGTTCCATCTATAAAGTTGGTCATTCCATCGTATGATGAATATCCATCTAATTCAAAATCTCCAGTTAAATTTCTTCCACTTTGAAATGTTTCCTTTGTTCTCGTAATAATAGTTGTAGTATTCCTATTAGTAAAGGTATGTCTTTCTCCTCCACCACCTGGTCCTCCCATTGGCATCCTTCCACCTGCATTTTCTCCTCCGGTAGTTGATGTTGTTGTACTAGTAGTTGTTTGTTTATCTTCTACTTCATATTCATATTTATCTGTTGCTTTTGTTAAAGTATCACTATTTAAAGAAGTTGAATATACATAATAGTAATTTTTTAAATAACTACTATCACCATAATTTTTAACATTATCTAATGTAATAGCTTCTATTTCATTAAATGCTTCTATATTGTTTTTAATAGCATCTTCTCCGCCTTCAAATTTTTCAGATAATTGCTGTCTGTTAAAAGAAATAGTTGCTATTATATCATGTGCTTCTTCGTAGTTTTTTACTAAATTATTTGCAGTATTTCGTATAGATAAAGTGACTGTTGCACTGCAAGCTATAACTAGAACAATTATACCTATAAGTATATTTCTTCCTTTGTTCCTAATTATTGAAATTAAACTATTTTTTAAAATATACATCTTACTTTCTCCTTAAAATAAATTCGCAATAACATTTATAACTTTTAATTGTGTTTTTTTTATGAACTATTTGTTAAAATTTTGTTAAAAAGTTTTCATTTATTTATTGTTTTACTATTAACAGTATATGTATATAACAATAAAAAACTCTTTTATGATAAATCATAAAAGAGTTTTTATTTAAATTTATTATACTATTTAGTTATATCTAGCTTCGAATCCTTTGCACATATCTTTCCAATTAACTGTTATTGTTGTTCCTGTTACTTTAGTGTCGCCTGTTGTTCCAACTTTATTTCCACTTGAAATTTCATACCAGCCAATGAAGCTATGTCCATTTGTTGCTGCAGGTGCTGTTACTTTTATGTTTTCTACGTCTCCTCTTCTGCCTTCTACCATAGTAGATGCATTACGTACTGTACCATTTGTAAAACCTACGCATTTGCTTAAATCGCATACAAATCCAGCAAACCAAATTACATTAGCTTTATATCCAGATCTCCAAGCATACCACCAAATATCGTCTTCGCTACAATTTCCACAAGTACAAGCTGTGTAATCACTGTTCCATTTATGTCCACATCCAAAGCTTTCAATTTTATTATCTGCAGTAACTTGGATATGGCATCTAGTACATTCAGCTTCTAATACTTTACCTCCACAGGTAGAGCTTGTAGTATGATATTTTAAGCTATGTCCTAAAGCCTCAATTTTTGCACCTTTTTCAATTGTACCGCATACTTGACATTGTTTGTCTG
>CANQRO010000064.1 GCA_947626205.1 uncultured Clostridia bacterium | reverse complement strand
AATGCTAAATTTAGTGTTATTCCTGCCAATATTAATAATACTATTATTGTTATTACTAGCGCAATTAGTGTTACTCCCTCTTCTTTCAATACATTTCTTACTTTTTCTTTAACCATTTTCTTTAGTTCCTTTCTTAATCTTTTCTACTATTCTAATTATTTACACTTTTTTACTTTCTATTCCGATATATTTCAGTTTAATTATGTTACTATTTTATCATAACAAATGATCTATTGTCAATTGTTTTATTCTATTATTATATAGCTTAAATAAGAAGTAAAATACTTTTATTTTCTATATTGTATATTTTATAAAAATATGTTAAGATTAATTATATTAATATTGAAAGGAGAAAAATTATGGGTTGGGTTGTATTAGCAATCGTTATTGTATTGGTTATAGTAATTATCAGCTTATATAATAACTTAGTAAGATTAAGACAAAAAGTAAAAAATGCATGGAGTCAAATTGATGTTCAATTGCAAAGAAGATTTGACTTAATTCCTAATTTAATAGACACTGTTAAAGGATATATGGCACATGAAGAAGGTACTTTAGCAAAAATTGCTGAACTTAGAACTTCTTGGGCAAATGCTTCTAGTGTTAAAGAAAAGGCAGAACTAGATAACCAATTATCTAGTACATTAAAAACTATTATGGCAGTATCTGAAAGTAATCCAGATTTAAAAGCAAGTCAAAACTTTTCTGAATTACAAGAAGAACTTCAAAACACAGAAAATAAAATATCATTTTCAAGACAATTTTACAATGATAGTGTAACACTTTATAACACAAAACTTGAAGTAGTTCCATCTAATATTATTGCTTCTATGTTTCATTTTGAACCAGCAGAATTCTTTAAAGTAGATTCTGAAGAAGCAAGAAAAAATGTTAAAGTAGATTTTAATAAATAAAATTTAAAATAATATGTGCGAAATGCACCTCAAATGTTAGAAAAATTAATATTTGAGGTGCATTTTCGTAAGAAAATTTAAATAAATTAAAATTATATATTGAATTATACAAAAATTTATAGTAATTTATACTATTTTGTAATATAATATGTATAATATCTCATTATATTGGAGTGATTTATATGTTTGAAGATATCAGAAAAAACAAAATAAAAACAGGTTTTATTGTTTCAATTTTTATAATACTTGTTACATTAGTAATTTATTATATTTGTATAGCATTTGACCTTGGTAGTACATCCATTATAATAGCTCTTGCGTTTTCAATTATTTCTACGTTCATTACTTATTATAATTGTGACAAAATTGTTTTAGCCTCTTGTAAAGCAAGACCTGCAACTATGGAAGAAGATAAAAAACTTTTAGGTATTTTAGATGCTTTGATGATAAGTAGTGGGTTGGAAGTAAAACCTGCTCTATACGTAGTAGAAGATGCTCAACCTAATGCTTTTGCTACTGGTAGAAATCCTGAACATGCTGTTATTTGTGTTACTACTGGATTACTAGAAAAATTAGAATACTACGAATTAGAAGGTGTTATTGCTCATGAACTTTCTCATATAAAAAATTATGATATACGTTTATCTGCTGTAATTTCTGTTATGGTAGGATTCATCATTATGATTACCGATTGGCTTTCTCGTTCATTCTTTTGGAGAAGATTAGATGACGACGATAATAATAAATCCGGTAGTATACTTGCTGTATTGGGATTATTGCTTGCTGTACTATCACCAATTTTTGCTAAATTATTACAATTAGCTGTATCTAGAAGAAGAGAATTTTTAGCTGATGCTACTGCTGTAGAAATTACAAGAAATCCAGATGGGCTTATTTCTGCACTTCAAAAAATTTCTTCAGATCCTAATGAACTACAAACTGCTAGTGCTGCAACTGCGCATATGTATATTGCAGAACCTTTTAGAAAAAATGCTAATTCTAAAAAGAGAAAAAGCGACTGGTTTTCTACTCATCCAAGTGTAGAAGATCGTATTGAAGCTCTAAGAAATATAAAATAATTAATATAAAGCCAGCAATTATTAAAGCATTTAATAATTGCTGGCTTTTTTATATTTATCTTTTACTTTATATTAAATATCATGCATGCATTATTATATGTTATCTCTGCAACTTCTTCTAGAGTACATCCTTTAGTTTCTGCAATTTTTTCTGCGATATATTTTACATTTCTGGAATCGTTTCTTTTTCCTCTATTAGGCTCTGGCGATAAATATGGGCTATCTGTTTCTATAAGTATTCTATTATTTGGCACTAAATTTATTACTTCACTTGCATTTTTCGAATTTTTAAATGTTATTGGTCCAGCAAACGATATATAAAAACCTAATTTTAATGCTTCTTTTACTAATTCCGAATTTAGAGGACAACAATGAAATACTCCCTTTTTTTCTACTGGATAGCTTTTTAAAATATCTAACGTATCCATTACAGCCTCTCTAGTATGAATTACTATCGGTAAATTTTTCTTATTGGCAAGTTCTATTTGTTTTATAAAAGCATATTTTTGTAACTCCTTATTTTCCTTATTCCAATAATAATCTAATCCTATTTCACCAACTCCAACAACTTTTCCTTCATCTAGAAGTTTATCAATTTCATTCAAATATTTATCCATTATTTCTACATTATCTGGAATATCATTAGGTGATATTCCACTTACCGTATAAATTTGTGAATACTTCTTTGCAATTTCTAATGCTTTTTTAGAACCCTCTAAACTATAACCTGCACTTATTAATTTTTTAATACCGTAATGAAAAAATTTCACTTATTATTTCATCACGGTCCACATCAAATTTTTCATCATCTAAATGACAATGAGAATCAAATAAATTCACTATACTTTCCTCTTTCTTTATTCTTTCAATAAAACAGTTACACTAGCAACTGCATATTCCTTACAGTGTGACAAGCTTATATCTATACTTTCAAGATCTGGTATACTTTTATTTAAAAAGTAAATATTAGGTCTACCTGATATTTCATTATTTATTTCTATATCTGTCCAATTAATCTCATATTTTCCAAAACTTTCAGAAATAGCCTTAAAAAATGCTTCCTTTGCAGCAAACCTTGCAGCATAATGTTCATACTTTGCTAAATTACTTTTTTCACAATATTCAATTTCATTTTTAGTAAACACTCTTTCTAAAAATTTTTCACCATTTTCATTTATTGCTTCAGTAATTCTACTTATTTCTATAATATCTATTCCACATTTTATATGCATATTTTGTCCTTTCATTTACATCATGTTTAATAATGCTATAAAGTTTATCATATTTAGTATTAGCGAAATAAAAAGCACAACTATAATAATTTTATTTACTTTATTTTCTCTTTCAATATTTAATTCTTTATATGCTATATCAAACTTATTTTTCATTCCTGAATAAATTTTTTCTATATCACATACATTGCGTACTTTTTTGTAAATATTGCTACCTACATCATCATGAGTAACTTCTTGTATCCAAATTTTCTTTGTAAAATTTATAAATTTAGATCTAATATCTTTTTGCATTTGTTTATCTTTAGAATCATTTTCTAATTTTTTTAAATATACCTTTTGATATTGAACAAGTAAATATGTATATAAATATTGATTTTCATATGCATGTGGCAATTTTGTATAATTATATGTATCTATACTTGATGTTAAAAGTGTCATTCCTTCTTTTGTGAAAGCTGCTTTTATAAATTTCCATTTTCTTAACATTTGTATATTCTTTTTATTAAAATTTGATTTATATGAACTTGGAAAAATATTTGCATATTTTAAAAATTCAAACTCAAAATCTTTAAAAAGATTTTGATCATTCCAATATTGTTGCTCAATACATGTATAAGCATATGTTAGAAATCTGTTAGTATCTATATCTACTGCTTTAGCATCTTTTACATTTCCAGTTATATCTTTAATAACATCATTTAATATTTTTACATCACTAAAAATAGTACTTTGCAATCTAATATTTTCGTATTGCTTTAGTTCTTTAAGTTCAGAATTTATATCTCTAAATTTATAATTAAAATCCAAAACATCTTGAAATTCGTTACTTTCTTCTATATTAGTTTTAAAAAGCAAAAAGCATACTCCTGTGTTAAAACAAACTAATTGCATTTTTTGTAAACGGAAAAATATGCCATCTTTTTCCCCTGCTTTTCCCTGTACATCACTTTCAAAATTGTAATCAAACATACTACAAGGATATTTGGATAAAAGAGTTGCTTGCATTTCTTTAGAAAAACTTTCAAACTTTTTTATTTTTTCTTTGTTCCATTCAAACCCTTGAAACATAAAAGTTTGTATATTAGGTAAAAAATAAGTATATAAATCATAGTCTTTTTCTCTTTCGAAAAAATGACAACTAATATTTTTGTTATTTAGTATTTTTATTAAATATTTTTCATACTTATCTTCATTAATAATGTATGGATATATAAAATAGGTATATTGATACTTCGTCTTTAGTTCCATTTCTTCTCCTTTATTTATAATTTATTTGGAATAATAAAATATATTCATATCCTCTGCTAAATGATAACTTCCCTTTTTATTACATTCTGATGTTTTTTCATCTAAACTGAAATTATAGTAATGTACTTCTCCATTTTTCTCTACTTTAATTAATTGTTGTTCATAATTTATACCTGTAATAATACCTTCTACTGAATTTGCCAAACTTGATGAATAAATTATTCCTTCTTCATTATTTTTCTTCTCACATATTATTAAATTTGCATTTTTATTATAGGTTATCTTATCATATTCTAAAGGTATTATTATTTCTCCAGATTGTTTCATAATTCCAAATTTATTATCTTTTTTTATAATGATTTGATCTAATGATGTATACTCTAAATATTGATACTCTGGTTTTATAATTTCATTACCTGAAGTATTTATAACTCCAAATTTATTGTTAATTTTTACAACAACATTTTCTCCAGAAATTTGTTGTGCATCATCTACATTTTGAGATAATAAAACTTCTTTGTTTGAATTAATCAAATTATATTTCTTATTTTCTTTTACAACAAATACCGTTTTAGATGTAAGTGGTTTTACATCTTTATACTCTGCTCCAAGAATAATAGATTTATCAAAATCTATCTTCCCATAATTACCTGCTTGAGATATTACAATATATCCATTTTTATAATCACTTTCAATTCCTCTAATTTCTTTGTACTCTGGTTCTATTATAACACTACCTTTATTATCACTTAGTCCTACTTTATTATTCTTTTTAATAATAAGACTATTTCTAACTCCTTCTAAAGCATAAATATCTTCATACTCAATTGGTAATATTTCTTCTCCAGATAAATTAATTAACCCCCATAGATTATCTTTTTTAACTTTCAAAACATCTTGTTCATACCATAAATTATTGTTTGAATCACTATTTTCTATTACATTAACTTCATCATATTCAGTAAATAGTTCTTCGTTTTTAGAATTTATAACTCTGGTTTTATATGTACTATTATCATAATCTACATTTTCTGTTAAAATAAAAATATCTTTTTTATAATTTGGAATAGTAATAACTTCATCATTTTTTGCTTCAATTACAATTTTTCCATTTTCATCTATAACGCCCCATTTTCCATTATCATACAAATTATAAAAACTTGTTGATTTAGAAATTTTCTCTGTTGCATCTGTTGATAATAATGTTTTTATTCCCACAATAAACATTATAATTACTGCAAATGCTATTGCTACAGCAATTACTTTTTTTATATTTAATTTTCCTTCTTTTTCATATCTTCTTCCTCTACTCATACTATTAGCTCCTTTAAATTTTGCTTTCACTATTACATACTATATCATATTTAATGCCAATATGTAAAGACTATTTATACAATAGAAAAATTAATTAATAAGAAAGGCGACTTAGCCACATGTGTATTTTGCTTCGCAAATATGCACAGATTAATGTAACTTAACCTTGTTGTATAGCAAAAATCTTCGATTTTTCCTATACAATAAGAAAAATAAACCTAATCTTATTATTATTTTAATAAGATTAGGTTTACTTAACTTAATTCGATTTTTATTATTTAATTTCACTCAATTTCTTTTAAGCTAATAAGTATTTTTTAATATAATTATTTTGCATTTTTTGCAATTTCAGCAATTTTTGTAAATGCACTAGCATCTGTTACAGCTATTTCTGCTAACATTTTACGGTTAATATTTACATTAGCTTTCTTTAATCCAGCTATTAATTTACTATATGTTAAACCATTCATTCTAGCAGCTGCATTTATTCTTGTAATCCATAATTTTCTAAAGCTACTTTTTTTATCTTTTCTACCCACATATGCATAATTTCCAGATTTCATAACAGCTTGTTTTGCCATACGGAATCTGTAATGTTTTGCTCCAAAGTATCCTTTCGCTTGTTTTAATATTTTTTTATGCTTTTTACGTGTAATAATTGCACTTTTAACTCTTGCCATTTTAAATCACCTTCCATTCTATAGTTTAATTTTTAGTTACCGTATGGTAATAATCTTTTAATTCCTTCTTCTACTGTTTTATCAGCATAAGCACTTGCTCTTCTAGACATTTTTTGTCTAGGTGTTTTTGTTGCTAATCTATGTCTTGCATTAGCAGATGTTCTTTTAACTTTTTTATTAGCTGTGTAATGATATCTTTTACTTGCAGCTTTATTTGTTTTTAATTTTGGCATAATTCAAAACTCCCTTCTTTTCTAAACTTTATTTCTAAGCTTTTTTAGCTAGTATAATAAACATATTCTTGCCTTCTAAAATAGGCTTCTTTTCTGGAATTGCAATATCTGATAATTCATCAATGAATTTATTTAATATATCTTCGCCTTGCTTGATATAATTTAATTCCCTACCTCTAAAGCGCACTGTAATTTTAACTTTGCAACCATCTTCAATAAACTTTCTTGCATTTTTTGTTTTAAAATTAAAATCATGCTCTTCAGTGTTTGGTGTAATTCTAAGCTCTTTTAGTTCGAATACCTTTTGTTTTTTCTTAGCTTCTTTTTCTTTTTTAGCTTGCTCAAACTTATATTTTCCATAGTTCATAATTTTACAAACTGGTGGATTTGTATTTGGAGCAACAAGCACTAAATCTAAATTTTTCTCATATGCAATATCTAGTGCCTTATCAGTATCCATAACTCCTAATTTTTGTCCTGAATCGTCTATTAATTGTACTTGTTTTTGACGAATTTGTTCATTAATTGGTAACTCTTGTTTTATTTAAAACACCTCCATTATAATTTTTAATATCAATTTTTAAATAACTTCTTAGTTAAACCAAAAAAAATTGACTTTAAATAAAGCCAATCCACAAATCTCCCATTACATAATAGTAATAGCATAAAATTTTCATTTTATAACCTTTTTCCTTAAATGGATAAGGTGAGAAGTGGATAACTTCTTCTTTCAACTTAGTTATTATACTATAGTATAATAAAATTTGTCAATACTTTTTTGTAATATTTATGAACAAGCTTAAGTATTTTATTATTTAAAAACTGAATAATAAAATAGTAATACTCAAACTTTAAAAGTAAAGATAAGCCCCTCACTTATATGAAAGGCTTACTTTACAATTATTATTTTACAATTTGCTTCATGCAACCGTATACTAATCCTACCCAAGTTGATGAATCTGGGCAGAATATTTTTTGAACACTTGAAAGTGTTTTACCTCTATAATATGATCCTCCTGGAGTTAGGTACTTACTATGCAATAATTTTGCAGCTGCTTCTAGTCCTTCCTCAGGTGATGCAAATTTTATCATTTTTCCTTTAGACATCATACTAATGTAGTTACATTTATTTCTATGGCCTTTTGTTATATTCCATCCGGATTCTGCAGCAATTAATCCACAGAAAAATACTTCGTTCAATTCATATTTTTCACATA
>CANQRO010000063.1 GCA_947626205.1 uncultured Clostridia bacterium | reverse complement strand
AATGATTTCTCACTGTTATTCCCCTCTGATAGGCAGGTTGCTTACGTGTTACTCACCAGTCCGCCACTAACCGCTCCAAAATGTAAACATTTCGGTTAAGTCCGTTCGACTTGCATGTCTTATGTGCGCCGCCAGCGTTTATCCTGAGCCAGGATCAAACTCTCTTGTTTTTGGTATCTATATATTTTTATATATAAATCTTTTTTACAAGCTTCGTTTTCACTTAGCTTCCTTCTATTTATTTGTTTTTTCGCTTTTTTTGTAGTACGATAACTACCGCTTTTATTGGTTTTTTCAAAGGATTTATTGTTTACTTTTCAATGTACTTTTTGCTCCGTTTTAGTCGGAACTTTCATATTATACTACGTACTTTTCTCTTTGTCAACATTTTTTTGAAAAAATTTTTTTAATATTTTTTCTTGTCATTTTTTATAGTAATTGTAATGGTTTACGGCTTAAGAGAAAACTAAAGAATTAGTAATTAATGTATTTAAATTACGTCTTACTTATTACTAATTCATATTTTAAAAATATGTTTTCTTCAGTTGTACGTCGTAATATTAATATTACCACTTTTTTAAAGTTGTGTCAATAATTTTTTATTGGTAATTTTTACATCTTATAAATTTTAAATTTATAAGATGTAAAAATAGTAATATGCTTTAATTATTTGCATTAATTTTATTAGAATTGATACTATTAAAATTATTCCACATTTCTGTTTCTATTTCATTTATAGTATTAGTTGTAACCATAGTTTGTTCATTTTGAACTGCTGTATTTGAATTTATATCTGTTTGTACATTTGTTGCTTGATTGTTTGTTGTTTGAGTATTATTTCCTCCCTCTAATGAAGTGCTTAAATCAATATTTGTAGTTTGTATAAGTTGTGACTTTTCTATAAATAATGTTGCTATTCTTTTGCCAATTGCATCCAACGTTTGAAGTGTATATTCTGGTGTTAGGTTATTTATTTTTACTGAATTATTTGAAGTTAATTCTTGAATTTCTACACTCTCGTCTTGTCTAATTGTTCCATCTACATTTATTTTAAGATATGTTGTATCTGAGTTATTAATGTTTATTATAATATTTTTTGATATAACTTTTGTGGTAACATTTCTGTTTGTTTTATCTTGAAATGATACTTTTAAAGTTTTATTATCTGGTGTAATTACTGTTAGTATTACAATATTATTACTATCATTTTCCTTTATTTCTTGAGCTAATTCAATACTTTTAATTTTTGTAGACTGTTCTTCTACAATATTATTTTCCATATCGCTTTCTACTATATTTGCTTCATTTATATCATTATAATTGAAAGAGATAAGAGTTCTTATTGCCGTATCATTAGTTTGATATTCTATTGTAATTGCATCTTCATTTTCTACATTTAATATTGTTTTTACTAATTTTCCATTTGATTCATATATTTCTAATTTTATATTTTGAAATTCAAAACTATTTTGATTATCTTGTATAAAATTAGAAATTTCATCTTTTAATGTTGATATGGTTAATTGTGTTTCAGGCATAATTAATATTATTTTATTTAGTATTAAATTTAATATTCTTTCATCTTCACTAACTGTTTTTAGTACATCAATTGTTAAATTCTTTAGTTGTTCACTAGTTAAGCTAACACCATAGCAATTTGTACTTATTGGTTCATTATCTATTCTTATATTAACTCCATTATTATGATAATATTGATTACTTTGAACATACTTATTTATTATAGAAAGTAAACTATCTAATACATATTTTTCATCATCTTCTGATAATTCAAATAATTTATGATAGTCTTGAAACTCTATTTTATTAGGTATGTTTTCAGTATTTATATTATATTTACTAGCAAATTCTTTTAAATTATTATTCTCAAAAGCAAGATATTTATTAATTATTTCATCAGATGTTAATGCATATACATCGTTATCATGTGCATATTTCAATTCAAATAGTTTTGTATCAACATAATTTAAAGTTGTTTGGCTAGAATCTTTATTATTTTGTGGATCTACTTGTGCATTAAATGTGATACCAAAATTTCTTGCTGGTATAGTTTGATTTGCAATTTCAGTATCACTTGATATTAAATCGAATGTAATATCAGCATTTATTGCATATTTTCCTTGCTTTACTATTTCATTATTGTCTTTATTCTCTAAATATTTTTCTAGTAACTCACCATTCTTAGCAATATATTTTAAAAATAACTGTTGATCACTTTTTAAGAAATCTGTTGTAAAATATAAATATGCTACAACTCCTATTAACGCCACTAAAATTGCAACAATACATACTGCAATAATTACTTTACTTTTACTTTTTCTCATGTTTTTCTCTCCTTTTATTTATTTTTTTGTCTTAAAGTTTCGTACACTACAATACCTGCTGATACTGAAGCATTTAAAGATGTTATTTTTCCCTTCATAGGTATTTTAATTAGATAATCACAATTTTCTTTCACTAGTCTTGTCATTCCATGTCCTTCACTTCCGATAACAATTGCAATTGGTCCTGTTAAATCCTGCTCATAATAGTATTTGTTTGCTTGCATATCTGTTCCACATATCCAAATACCATTATCTTTTAATGTTTTAATAGCTTCGTTTATATTCCCTACTCTAGCTATTTTCATATGTTCTACAGCTCCAGCAGATACTTTCGCTACTGTACTATTAACTAAAGCTGATCTTCTTTTAGGAATAATTATACCATGTACTCCTGCTGTTTCAGCTGTTCTAATAATAGAGCCGAGATTATGAGGATCTTCTATCTCATCTAAAATTAAAATAAGGGGATCTTCTTTTCTTTCCTTTGCTACAGCTATTATATCATAAATATTAGAATAGTCAAATGGTGGAATGATTGCGATAACTCCTTGCGGATTAGGTGTTTGCGATATTTTTCTGAATTTTAATTTATCGATTTCTACTACTAATATTTTTCTTTCATTTGCCTTAGCTAATATTTTGTTTATTGAACCATGCTTTTCTCCTTTTTCCACATATATTTTATTTATATCTTTTCCTGATTCCAATAATTCTAATACTGCATTTCTTCCTTCTACTTGATCTTGATATTCCTCTTTTTTGATTTCTTCATCTCTCATTCTATTTCCTCCTATAAATAAAATCTTTTACTTTATCTTAAAAATTTTATTCTTCATCTAGCTTTAGCACACTTAAAAAGGCTTCTTGTGGTATATCTACATTTCCTACTTGTCTCATTTTTTTCTTTCCTTTTTTCTGTTTTTCTAATAGTTTTTTCTTTCTTGTTATATCTCCACCATAACATTTTGCAAGTACATCTTTTCTCATTGCCGAAATTGTCTCTCTTGCTATAATTTGTCCTCCAATTACTGCTTGGATTGGTATACTAAATAATTGTCTTGGTATTACAGTTTTTAGTTTTTCTACCATTTTTTTGCCTCTTTGATAACTTGTATCTTTATGTATTATAAAAGATAATGCATCTACCCCTTCTCCATTTACACGAATATCAAGTTTTACAAGTTCTGCTCTTCTATATTCTTTAAATTCATAGTCAAATGATGCATATCCTTTTGTCTTAGATTTTAATTGATCAAAAAAATCATATATAATTTCGTTTAATGGTAAATCGTATATAAGCGTTACTCTATTTTGATCTAAATACTTCATATCTACATATATTCCGCGCCTATTTTGGCATATTTCCATAATATTTCCTACGAATTCTTTTGGTGTTAAAATTTCAGCTTTTACAATTGGTTCTTCCATAAAAGAAATTTCTTGTGCTGGTGGTAAATCAGCTGGATTATATAATTCTTCAACTTGTCCATCTGTTTTATGAACTTTATAGATAACTGATGGAGAAGTAGTAATTAAGCTTAAATCAAATTCTCTGTCTAATCTTTCTTGTATAATTTCTAAATGAAGTAACCCTAAAAAACCACATCTAAATCCAAATCCTAATGCAGTAGATGTTTCTGGTTCATATTGTAATGCTGCATCATTTAATTTTAGTTTTTCCAATGCTATTTTTAAATTTTCATAGTCACTTCCATCTACAGGATAAAGTCCGCAATATACCATTGGATTTACTTTTTTATATCCTTTTAATGGTTCTTTTGCAGGATTATTACTTAAAGTAATGGTATCACCTACATGAATATCTGATAAATTTTTTATGCTAGCTGCAATATATCCAACTTCTCCAGCTGATAGTTCGTTACTAGGCACATATGTCCCAGGCTCAAAATATCCAACTTCCGTTACTGTAAATTCCTTAGAAGCTGCCATTAATTTAATTTCGTCTCCAATTTTTACTTTTCCATCTACAACCCTTACATATGCTATCGCACCTTTGTAATTATCGTAGAATGAATCAAATATAAGACATTTTAATGGAGAATTTTCGTCTCCCTTTGGGCAAGGAATTTCTGATACGATTTTTTCTAGAACTTCGTCAACATTTAGTCCAGACTTTGCTGAAATACAAGGTGCATCCATTGCTGGAATTCCAATAATATCTTCTATTTCTTTTTTTACTTCTTCTGGTCTTGCATTAGGTAAATCTATTTTATTTATTACTGGTAAAATTTCCAAATTGTTATCTAAAGCCAAGTACACATTAGCCAAAGTTTGAGCTTCTACTCCTTGACTAGCATCTACTACTAATATAGCCCCATCACATGCGGCTAAACTTCTAGATACTTCATAGTTAAAATCAACATGTCCTGGAGTATCTATTAAATTAAGTGTATATTCTTGTCCATTTTTTGCTTTATACACCATTCTTACGGCTTGTGACTTTATAGTTATTCCTCTTTCTTTTTCAATATCCATATTATCTAACACTTGACTTTCCATTTCTCGTTCAGATAATACGCCAGTCATTTCAATTAATCTATCTGCTAATGTAGATTTTCCGTGATCTATATGTGCAATAATGCTAAAATTTCTAATATTTTTTTGTCTATTTTCCAATACATTTACCTCCATACTTTTAGCATATTTTAAAATGATATATGAATTTTACCATAATATTTTTTAAAATACAATAATTTTTACTTGCATGTTTTAGAGTTATATAGTAAAATAATCCATGTTTTTATTATTGCATATTTTGGAAAGAGAGGCATTTATGAGTTATGACAACATCATTTTATCCAAAATCTAAAACTTTAACACAAGCATTAAACGAGCTGGGAAACCAGTTTACTTCATCTAGTAAGGCTACAATTTCAGATTTGGCTGAGCAGTTGGTATACGATTTACCTAACCGCTACAATTCATATCTTCCATATGGAAAAGATATTTTAAAACTTTCCATGGAACGGCAGAAAAATGGATTATACTGTGCAACTTATTTGCTTGTTGATGCTTAATGTTAAAAGAAAGAAGAACTGAAATTTAGTTCTTCTTCTTTATTTTATAAATATTCTTTATTGATGTCTATTAATATTTTTATATTAATTTTTCTAGTTCTTTTATCTTATCTCTTATTTCAGCAGCTTTTTCAAATTCCATATTGCTTGCGTATTTTAACATTTCATCTGTTAAACTATTTATTATATCTCTTATATCTTCATCTTTATTAATTTCATATTCACTTTGAATATCTTCTACTATTGTTGCTTTAATTGTATCTCTTACAGATTTAGTAATAGTTTGTGGAGTAATTCCATGTTCTTTATTATATTCACTTTGAATTTTTCTTCTACGGTTAGTTTCACTTATTGCCTTTTCCATAGATTCTGTAAGTTCATCTGCATACATTATAACTTTTCCATTGGTATTTCTTGCAGCTCGTCCTACTGTTTGGATTAATGAACGCTCTGACCTTAAAAATCCTTCTTTATCTGCATCTAATATTGCTACTAATGAAACTTCTGGTATATCTAATCCTTCTCTTAAAAGATTGATTCCGACTAATACATCAAATTCACCAATACGTAAATCTCTAATAATATCCATTCTTTCTAGTGCTTTTATATCTGAATGCATATAACGAACTTTAATACCCATACCTGCTAAATAAGAAGTTAAGTCTTCTGCCATTTTCTTTGTTAATGTTGTTACTAATACTCTTTCATTTTTTTCTATACGTTTCCTAATCTGTTCAATTAAATCATCAATTTGATTTTCTACTGGTCTAACTTCTATTTCTGGATCTAATAATCCTGTAGGACGTATAATTTGTTCTACAATATTTCCTTTAGATTTTTCTTTTTCATATTCCGCTGGAGTTGCGCTTACAAATATTGCTTGGCAAATTTTACTTTCAAATTCTTTAAATGTAAGTGGTCTATTATCTAGTGCAGATGGTAAACGAAATCCATAATCTACTAAAGCTTCTTTTCTTGCCCTATCTCCATTATACATTCCTCTTACTTGTGGAATTGTTGCATGTGATTCATCTACAAGTAATAAAAAATCTTTTGGGAAATAATCTAACAATGTAAATGGTGCACTTCCTGGTGCTCTTCCGCTTATATGTCTTGAATAATTTTCTATACCTTGGCAAAATCCTGTCTCTTTCATCATTTCAATATCAAAATTAGTTCTTTCTTCAATTCGTTGGGCCTCTAATAATTTATTATTTGCTTTAAAATATGCAATTCTCTCCTTAAGTTCTTCTTCAATAGTTTTTATTGCATTATCCATTTTTTCATTTGTTGTTACATAGTGGGAATTTGGAAAAATTATAACATGGTTTCTTGTAGCTATTACTTTTCCTGTTAGTGGATTAATTTCAGATATTTTTTCTATTTCTTCTCCCCACATTTCTACCCTAATTGCTTTTTCATTCTGATCTGATGGATAAATTTCAATAATATCTCCTTTGGCTCTAAAGGTTCCTCTTTTAAAATCTATCTCATTCCTATTATATTGCATGTTAACTAATTTTCTTAAAATTTCATCTCTAGATTTTTGCATTCCTGGTCTTAAAGACACAATCATATTTTCATAATCTAATGGATCTCCAAGTCCGTATATACATGATACAGAAGAAACAATTATTACATCTTTCGTTTCATATAATGCTGCTGTTGCAGAATGTCGTAATTTATCAATTTCATCATTAATGGATGCATCTTTTTCTATGTATGTATCTGAGGATGGAACATATGCTTCTGGTTGATAGTAATCATAATAAGAAACAAAATACTCTACTGCGTTCTCTGGGAAGAACTCCTTGAACTCACTATATAATTGTCCGAGCTAGTGTTTTATTGTGTGCTAAAACAAGAGTTGGCTTTTGTACTTTTTCAATTATATTTGCCATTGTGAAAGTTTTTCCGAGAACCTGTAACTCCTAGAAGTGTCTGGAATTTCTTGCCCTCTTTTATACCATTACTTAAGTATTCTATTGCTTGTGGCTGGTCGCCAGTTGGTTTATATTCCGAATGAATTTTAAACATTTTTTTCCCTTTCTTGTGACTTATTTACTATTAAAAAAAGATAACAGTCAGCCAAGCATTCGTCCCCAAATTCGTCCCCTTTGGACTAATTTGGTTGGTTAATAGTAATTTTTTTTGTATGGGACGAATTTAGGTCACAAATTTTTATCGCACTATTAAACGATATTAAATAATACTAAATACTATTTTTTACTATATAATAATATCATTTTTTGCTTGATAAATCAAGGTTTTTCTGAATTTAATTAAAATACAGTATTTTGTCTTGTTAAATTATGTTAAGTAATTTGAAAAAAGTTCCATAAAGTGGTATAATATAAGTAGTTCCATATAAATTTTGGAATCATTATTAAAAACATTGTTTTTAATTTACTGATTCCAAGCAGAAAAAGAAAGGAAGAACATCTATGGAAAAGACCATGACCTTTGCCTTTAAAGGCAAAACTCCGCAGCCCTACAACACCGAGACCGCCCTTGAAGTATCTGCCAGAGATTTTCTCGTTGGCAACAAGAACTTC
>CANQRO010000062.1 GCA_947626205.1 uncultured Clostridia bacterium | reverse complement strand
CTTTGAATATTTTGACATAAAAAATGAACCCTCCTTGTTAAACTTTTTGTCTAACATTTTGGGTTCACTTCATTTTTCCCTCGTTTTGTTTTTTATTATTTAAATAATGTTTTTATTCTATTCGTAATCTTTTCCTAATATGATGGTATAATCTACTTTAGAATTATTTGATTGCTTTATTATTTCTCCTTTTCCTAAAGCTTTTTTTATTGCATTAGATATACTCGTTTTTTGATTTGTTCTATTTATTATTGATGTCTTGTTTATTGTACTTGTGTTTCCTGTTTTTATAATATGATAACCTTTCTTTTCTAATTTATTTACCGCTTCTGATAATTTCTTTGCACTTCCACTTCCGTTTAAAACTTCTATTTGAACATCACTACTACTGCTTGAAATATTAGAATTTACATTGTTTTTATCTTGTATAGTAGTACCTTCTATATTATTAACAGCATCTTCATCTTCTATTACTTCTACTTCTGGTTCAATAAATAATTCTTCTACTATTTGTTGAGTTTTCTTTTTATCTACATTATATATCCATATTTTGTTTGTTAGTTCAGATGCTCCTGGTAATACTCCTGTTTGTAAATTCTCTGTAGAGAAACTAACAGCATAAGGTATATAATCTTTTATTGTATTAAATGTCATATTGGTTTTTATATTGTTAAAAGCAATTTCTGCAATTTTAGTTAAATGTAATATATTTTCTGGTCTTAATGTTTGTTTTAAAGTGGCTTCAATAAATGCTCTTTGAGTTTTCATTCTTCCTAAATCATTATCTCCATATGAAGTTGGATAGCTTGTTCCGTTATTATTATGTCTAAATCTTACTAATCCTTCAGCTTGTTCACCATTTAAATGTTGCAAGCCAGCACTTAAATGAATATGTAGCCCTTGTCCATCATCATCATAATTCATGTCTATTGGTACATCAAAGTCTACTCCATTTATTGCATCAACTAATTGTATTAATGCGTCTGTATCTATTACAAAATAATTTGCTATTTCTAAATTTGTAATATTTTCAATTGCTTCTACCATCCCGTCTAAATTTTCACCATTTCTATATACTGCATTTATCTTATAACTTGCTGATGCTTTCTCTTTATTTTTACCTACATAAGTGTCTCTTGGAATTGATAATATTGATGCTTTTTGAGTCTTAGGATTATATGAACATAGCATTATGGTGTCTGCTAGTTTATAGTCTTCTTCGTATCCACTAATTCCAACTACTAAAAAACGTATAGGGTCTAAATCCTTTAAAGTATTTTCATCATGTCCAATAGCTGTTGCTATAAATCCTTGTAAGCCCCCTCCATTTCTTTTCATTTTATATAAAAATATTCCTCCATAAATTAGTATTGCAATTATCGCTAATATAATAAAGATCTTAAATATTTTCCATGCTATGCTTTTTTTCCTTTTCTCTTTTTTTTGCATTTTCTTTTCTTTTTTTAAATTTTTTTTCTTAATTTTTTCTTCTTGCTTTATACTTTTTTTTGATTTTTCTTCTGGCTCTTCCATTATATTAAATTTCCTCTCCCTACATATTCATATTTATCAAAGTATATCAAATTAATATATAAATATCAACAAAATTAAGAAAAGAATAATATTAAAATAATATTATTGTTATATAGCCATTTTGTTAATATAGTTTGTTGTATTATTTCTATTATTTGGTTTTGCTCTATCATAGGTGCAATAAAACTAATAATTGTAAGAATAATATATATTATAATAATTGATTTTAAAAAGCCATATATTATTCCTCCAAGTTGATTAAATTGTTTAATTAATGGTATTTCCGATATTGCTTTTAACAAAAATTTTATAAATATTAATAAAATTTTTGATATTAGAAATATTCCTAAAATAGAAATTATATTTATTATATTTTCCGTTAGAGAATTTGCAATTGTTGGTAATATATTTTCTTCGGTTTCACTTATAGTATTTTCTATTCCATTATTAATATAATTTACAACTACTTTTGGGAGATTTGTTTCATCTTCATTTATTTTTTCACCCTGGTCTATATTTGTAAAAGATAATTTTTCTATTATAATATTATTTATTTGTTCATCTATGTTTGTATGTTCTATAATATATGTTGTAACTGGTTTATATAAAAATAATGTTATAAGTATTGCTAAGAAAAATGATATGATTTGAAATAATGCCCCAATTAATCCTTTTTTATATCCTAAAAAAACACTTAATAAAATAATACCAAGTACAATAATATCAATTATTATCATAAATCTCTCCTATATTTTATATATTAATTATATCTATTTTATCTTGATATATAATGCCTGCAATTTTGTCTCCTATTACTATGTCCTTTACTTCTTTTTCTAATATATACTTTTTGTTTAGCCAACCATTTGTTGTAATAAAATGAATTTCACTTCCTAAATTTAATGCTACATTTTCATTGTATGTTTTTAAATCTTTAGCTACACCTTTTGATGTATATATATTTTCTCGTCCAGTAGAAGTATTTTTTAAAACAACTTGTGTATTCGAACTAAGCATACCTGCACTTTTCTCTACAGTATATACTACATAATCATTTAGTTGCACATTAGCAAAAGTTATTTTATCATTATCGTAATTAACAAATATTTCTTCTTTTTCATCTTGTAATGTAATAATTTCATCATGACATAATATTGCTAATTTATTCTTATTTTGGTATTGAATACTTGTAATTAGTATATCGTTTGGCGCATTATATGTATATATAACGGAATTTAATGGATCGTTTTGTGCTTTTTCAATTGATATTATTTTGATGTTTGATTGAATAAGTGTTCCGCTTGTATTAATTTCAGCAATAGCTAGATATTTATTATCGTTTGAAATTGCTGTATCTATTGCAGTAGTAGTTGATAAATATGTTGTAAATAGTTCTTTACCTGCTGGGCTATATGTTGTTACTATGGTTTTATATGTGTTTCCTGTTAGAATAACTGATACATATCCATTTTTATTTACCTTTATATCACTTATCTCGTCCTCTACTTGCTTTTGCCATAATATATTGCCTTCTGAAATAAAATATATTTGTTTTCCCCCATGCTCTGCAACAGCAAGATAACGACTATTTGAAGAATATATTGCATTATTAATAGTTAATTCCAACTCATATTCTTTCTTAGCATTACTTGTATAAGCTGTTATTACATTCTTGTTTAATACCGTAATGTATTTATCATATGCATATATACTTACATTTTCTTGCCCATTTAAGTCTATGCTGTTTGCATTATTTTCTCCTATCTCTTTTCCGAAAATATATCTATCAAAAAAACTACGAAAATTAGTGTTAGTAATATAAAATGCACTACATATAATAAATAGCATAATTAATATAATTATTAAGATAGTTATTAGTTTTTTCTTTTTTTCTTGATTTAATTTTAATTTAATTTTTTTCATATATTTTCTCCTTGTTTTACTATATTTATTTTATACCAGTTTTAAGTATTTTTTGCAATATACTTTTAATTCTTTTTTAAAATGATTCCTATTTGCAATATTCCTAAAAAGCCAAAAATAGGATATAGCCAATTAATTAGTTTAGTAAAGCCTATTTTAGATATAAAAAATGATGTAATACAAATTATTATTGTTATTATTTTATATTTTTTTTGATTAGTACTATAGTTCTCTAAAAAGCCATAACCTGCTGAAATAGCTGATGTATACATAGCTACTAAAATTATTATTCCATAGCAATATTGATACATCTTTCCATTTAAATTCGCTACATATACTGTTGGTAATTCAATTTTATTTATATCTATATCTATATTAATCTTTGAAATTATTATATATATAGAAAAAGCTAAAATTAATAATATAATTGTAGAAATAATTGCTACCCATTTTATTTCTTCTTTTTTATTAATGTATTTTTGTAGAGATAGTAATATGGGTATTAAAACAATACTATTATAACTAGCATAAATTATAGAATTAAAAATTATTCTTATAAAATTATTTTTTACAATATATAAATTCATATAAGAAATTTCATTTATATTTTTATACATTAATAATAAAATACATACACTTAAAATTGGTGTTAAAAACATATTTATTTTTATAATGCTTTTTATATTGCCTATAAAAACTATATAGCATAAAAGAATTATAATAATATTACCAATAATATTTAAAACTCCTATTTCTTGAGAAAAATATGCACTAAATCCTGCAATCATAATATAAAAAGAAATTAGTAAAAAAACATTCATAATTATATAAATTATTTCATTAATATTTTTATTTTTAATTATTTTATTTAATAAATTTTTATATTCACTAATATTTTCTTTTTTGCTCAAATTTAATGTTTTATAAATAATAATTCCAATTAACGTACATGATATGCATATGCCTAATATTCCATTTAAATTACATTGTCCAAAAAAAATATATATTTCTTTTCCGTGATGCAAAACCTGCTCCAATAATTGTTCCGATAATTACGCAAATAATTTTTATTATATTTTTCATAATATATAACCTCCATAATATAATCATATGACTAGGGTTTTATTATATGTACTTAGGTTATTTCTTTATAATTGATTTTTTAAAAGAATATTCTGGCATTTTATTGAATAGGTATTAATAAAATACCAGGAGGAATTTATGAATTTTTTATATTCTTTTTTTATTGCATTTTCTATGATATTTTTTTCTGAATTAGGTGATAAAACTCAACTGTTAGCATTATCATTTTCATCTAAATTAAAAACTTATGTTATATTATTAGGTGTGGCTCTTGGCTCATTTTTAAGCCATGGCATAGCAATTATATTTGGAACTTTATTAGGAAATTTATCTAATCCTTTGGTACATTCTATTGTTCAAATTATTACATATTTATCTTTTCTTCTTTTTGGAATTATTACTTTTATAGAAAGAAAAAATGAGTCAGTTGATACTTCAATTGAAAATAAAAATAATTTTTCAAAGTTTTCATCTATTGCCTATGGGTATATATTAGTAATTGCATTTAGTATTGCTATTGGAGAATTGGGAGATAAAACTTTTCTTGCTTCTATTGGACTTGGTATTGGTTATCCTAATTTAAAGTTAGCCTTAATAATGGGTGCTGTTTTAGGAATGGTTTGCAGTGATTTTCTTGCAATTTTATTTGGTAAATTTTTAAATACTAAAATCTCATCTAAATCGATGAATTTTCTTTCTGGAATTTTATTTATTATTTTTGGTACATTAGGTTTAATTAATTTTTTAATTTAATTTTTAAAAACATTTGTTGCACATCTCTTTTTTTCATTATATAATAATTTTACTTTTATAATGTTAAAGGAGATTATATGATTTATAATAATACTTCAAAAAATTTAAATTTAAATAATGATAATTTTGCTGTTATTTTAGATTTTGATTGTACTATTACTTCACCAGACAGTGCAAACTCTTGGAGTGTTTTAGAAAATCCAGCTTATGTATCTTTAGACTTTATTAAAAAATCTCGCGAATTAGCTAATTTTTATTATCCTATTGAGCTTGATTTTTCTATTCCTCATAAAACTAAAATAAAATATATGGAAGAATGGTATTATAAAAATATGGATTTAATTATTGAATATGTCCATACTCGTTCTTGTTTAGTAAATTGTGTTAAGAATGGAAATATTAAATTTAGAAATGGCTGTAAGGATTTTCTCAAAAATTTATATAAACTAAATATTCCCGTTATTATAGCTTCTGCTGGTATTGGTAATGTTATTGAAGAATTTTTAAAATTAAATAATTGTTTATATGAAAATATATTTATCATGAGTAATTTTATTCAATTTGAAAATGATAATATGCTTCCTTTTAATTCGCACATGATACATTCTAGTAATAAGAATTTAAATCAATTACCTATTTATTGGCAAGAAATTTTAAAACAAAAAAAATATTATATTTTGTGCGGAGATGTAGTACAAGATACATATATAATAAATAAAGACGATTTTTCTCATTCTCTTTTAATAGGATTTTTTAATGATAAAACCGATGAAAATTTAGGGCATTACTTACAAAACTTTGATATTGTTTTAACAGAAAATTCTTCTTTTTATGATGTTAGTAATATTATAAATACTATTTAAAATCAGATTAGTTAAACTAATCTGATTTTAATATATCTCTTATATAATGTTGATTACCATTATAATCTGTATATCTTAAATTAGGGAATGTTTTTAACATAATTTTATTAGAAAACAAAGTATTTTCTATTTTATTTTTTACAACTTGTATTATGTTTTGTTCATTTTTTATATTTATTTTTTCATATTCAAATCTTGCTCTTTCTTGATAAGCTGATACTGCCCATACAGTAGCAATAATATCAATTATTAAGAAAACAAATATGCTTAAATTAAGTATCTTGTTATTAGGAATACAATTTATTAGTTTATCAATTGGTCCTTTTATTCCTTTTATTAAAATAAGTGCAAGTACTCCCCAAAATAAAGAATATTTAAAACATATTCTACCATTCAAATTCCATTCTAAATATGAATAATCCCAAAATCTCATTCCATAAATTGCTTCTAATAAAAAACTTAATAAATATTCTGTAACGTTTCCTATAATGCTTCCTATAATAAATAAATGCAATGGCTTATCTTTATACTTGTTTAGCATAATTATAAAAATACATGCTCCTACTCCATATACTGGACAAAACGGGCCCCATATAAGTCCTTTTCTACTTTCTAAAATTCCCATTGTGGCATAGCAAAATATAGTTTCTATTATTAGTCCAAATATACTAAAAAATATAAAATACCACAAAAGTTGTTTTAACGTTATCAAATTTTTTTTATTTTGTATTTTATTATTCACAATTTTCTCCTTTTTCTATTTTATTTTATTATTATTTTACATCTTTTTGTGAATAATTGCTACTAATTTTTTTATACTAAATTAAAAAGGAGGTATTTTAATGTTTATTCCATCTGCAATTTATTATGAAAAAAATATATTAAATTATCCATTGGGGCAAGAATTAATGAAAAAGTATGAATCTATTCCAAAATTTATAATTGAAAACCATAATAATATTCCAGAAATGAGAAGCAAATCAAATACTGAATTTACTAAAATGAAAAGAAATTTAATTATTGGAGTTCGTAAAACTCATAATTTTGTAATAAATCACAAAGTATCAGATTTTTTAGTTCCCTATACTTCTTCTGGTTGTACAGCTATGTGTTTATACTGCTATTTGGTTTGTAATTATAATAAATGTGCTTATTTACGTTTATTTGTGAACAGAGAAGAAATGCTAGATAAAATAATTTCTACTGCTAATAAAAGTGATAAAAATTTAACTTTTGAGATAGGTAGTAATAGTGATTTAATTTTAGAAAATTCAATTACAGATAATCTTGTTTGGACAATAGAAAACTTTAGTAACTCAAATAAAGGTTTCTTAACTTTCCCTACTAAATTTGATATGGTAGATCCAATTTTAAATATTAAAGGAAAGGAAAAAGTTATTGTACGTATGAGTATGAATCCTGAAGAAATAATCCAAAAAGTTGAATTCGGGACATCATCTTTGCAAAATCGTATTCATGCTATAAATGCTTTAAAAAATGCCGGTTATAAAATTGGTATTTTGATTGCTCCTATTATATTAGTAGAAAATTGGAAGGTCTTATATGAAAATTTATTAGTAAAACTTTCTGAGGAACTTAGTGATGATGTAAAAAAAGATGTTTTTTTTGAATTAATTTTTATGACTTATAGTTATGTTCATACAAGAATTAATTCAGAAGCATTTCCTAATGCTATAAATTTATATGATCCCTCTTATATGAGTGGTAGAGGCAGAGGAAAATACGGTTATAAGACATCTATTAAGAATGAAGCTACTAATTATATGCAATATTTAATGAAAAAATACTTCCCAAACAACAAAATTTTATATATTGTTTAAAATGTTTTGTTCTATTCTTGACACTACTCCATTTTTGTGCTATTATATTATCTGTACTTAAATGGGTCAGTAGCTCAGTTGGATAGAGCACAGGCCTTCTAATACATAGGTTTATAGATTTTCAATTAGTCTTAAATGCTTGAATATGTAGGGAAT
>CANQRO010000061.1 GCA_947626205.1 uncultured Clostridia bacterium | reverse complement strand
TTGAACAACTTTTCCATCCATTATATCAATCGAAGGTATTATCATTCTAATATTCTCCTTAAATAATCTTTTTTCTTAATTTGCTCTAAATCATGTAAAATAACTTCTTTTACTGTTATTTCCTTTTGTTCTCCAATTCTTGAAATATCGACATTTCTTAGAATTTCTTTTATTTTTCCTTCATCATCAAATTCATTAACTGAAACATTTTTACTTATTGCAATTATTGTCTGCCAATAAATATATTGTGATATTTCATTCACTAAAATCTCACGTTTTGTCATATTATTATGAAAATGTTTTCCATAAATTGCCTCTTCAACCTCATGTTTTTCTTCTAACATTTTCCTATTACAATACTGTATTGTTTCTTCATCATTTAACATTAATTTTAGAATTAACTTTTTCGTGTTTGATATCTCGCAAGTTATATCTTTATTATCTCTTATATATTCATATATTTTATATCTTTTTAGTGATTCTTCTAATATTTTAATCACTTTCCTTTCAAAACTAATTTATACCTAATCTTTTATTGAATTCTTTGTATGTATTTAAAACCTCTTCATCTGTTTTCATTTGTCTGAAAGAATCTTTTGTAAGACTTTTCCCAGTTTTTATATCATTAGCTCTTATACAATCTTGAGAAATTTCATCTATCACGACTATATTTCTATCTTTATCAAAACCTAATTCCATCTTCATATCAATTAACTTTATATCGCACTTTTCTAAAGTTTTTCTAATGATTTCTCCGACTTTTGCAAGTATTTGTTTTGCCTCCTCAAAATCATCCTTACTTAAAATCTCTAGCCCAACAATATAACTCTCATTCAATGTTGGATCATCAACTCCCGCAATTTTTATATCTTGCTTCAAATCAAATTTATATAAAGGAGTTTTAAATTTTTGACCTTCTTTAACTAAGCTAGGATATAATCTGACTATACTTCCAGCAGCATAATATCTGCAAATAAATTCTATTGGAATTGCTTTAACTTCTTTAACAATAATTCCTTCTTCTCCATCTATCATCTGAATCTCATTATTGCAAATTTGTGTTTTTATTCCAGAAGATTCTAATAAATTCATAAAATATAAATTAGACTTTAGTCTTTCTCTTTCTGTTCCTTCTATATTTTCTTCTCTTTTTGATGTAATCGATCTTAGATGTGGCTTAAACACCATAAAATACTCGTTTTCATTTAATTTAAAAATTTTTTTTGACTTTCCTTCAACTTTTAGTTCTTTATTCATCTATCTCACTTCTCTTTCATCACAAATCATTTTATTAATTCTTTTTCGATTTCTCTTAATATATCCTCAATGTTTTTATTTGTTTCTAGTTGTATTAATTTTACTATATTGTGTTCTTTTACAAATTTTGCTGATTTACTATATAAATTGTAATACTCTTGCAAAGATTCAAGTTCATCAAATTCATCTGTTCCATTATTTCTTTTCTCACTTCTGCTTAATGCAATTTCAGGTGATATATCGCAATAAAATAAAATATCTGGTAATGGTTCCCACGTTTTTATTGCATCTAAAATTTGTTCTTCCGAAAAATTATTTTTTATCAAATCCGTCATAAATGTAAGTATTGACCTATCATATATTCTATTTACATATTCTGGTGCTCTCCAGTGGTTTTTTCCTATTATCGTTGCCCATTCATAATATTTTCCAGCATCCCATAATGCTTTTGCTTCTTGACCTATATCTCCGGAATATGGTGCTATTAAAACTTTAGATTTTGAATTCATTATTGGGTTTTGAACAATATATTTTGCAAGTGTTGATTTTCCTGAACCATCCAAACCATCAAATGCTATTATTTTTCCTTTTTCTTGTTTTTCTATCATACCTAACTCCTCAAATAATTGCATTTTTGCTATTTTTTTTGTCGCTAAAATTGCTCCAAATTTAATGAAAGTTTTATATTCTATCAAGCCGTTTTCCATTGCTGTTTTCCCTGTTTCTACAACATCGAATGCACTATCTGCCCAGCCTAGCAATACTGTGGCTTCAACACTTCCTGAAATATTAACAATATTTTCATCTTTTATACCTAAATATTCTTTGGCTAAATTTACATACTTTGTTGCAACTTTTCTTTTCTTAAAAAAACTAAATGGTTTATCTTTAAATTCTTCTTTTACAAGTAAACTTATTCTACAATTCTTCTGTTCGAAGTATTTTAATGAAACCATAGATTTATGACCACTTTCCAACCATTGGTCACTTCCATATATAATCATATCAAACTTATCACAATATTTTTTAATATCTTCCCATCTTAAAAGAGTAATTTCTAAAATATATTTAGGTGTTTCAATTCTATGAACTAATTGTCTTGAATTTTTTATTTCTGGTAAGCCTAGACTTCTTAAATATTCCTGAAGAACTGGTAAAAGCTTGCCTTTTCCTGCACCTAATTTTATTACAACTTTTTCATTCATAATATTTGGCTCCTTTATTCAAACAATATTTTTTCAATTTCTTCTGAAAGATTTTCAAATGTAGTTAAAGTAATTCGTTCTATATCTTCCTTTTTTATCACTACTATACTTGTAGATTCTGATGTTTTTGAAAATGCCTGACCATTAAACGAATTTCCTACTAAAGTTATTAGAGATTTTATCATATTGGGAGCCATTGTTGGAATTAGCTTTTTAACAAATTCGTAAGTACCTTTAAAGGCATCATTTATAGCTGATTCCAATTTCATTTTTTCTCCAATTCCTACTACTCCAATACATTCATCGTGTGAAAAAGGTTCATTTCCTATTACCAAAATATTATCAAATTTTTTTCTCGGTCTTAAAACTTCAATATCTAATATAATATTACTTGAAGCTTCCATAGCAATTCCACTTAATTCTCCATATCCTTGTAATCCATGAACATCTCCTAAATAAAGTCCTGCACCTTCTATATCTACTGGAAGATATATGCTTGTATTTTCTGTTATAAAAGGCAAATCTAAATTTCCACCATTTCTTAAATCAGCATGACCTGCTCTTATTGCTCCTTCCAATGGTGTCGTCGCAATAATACCTAGCATTGGTCTATATGGAAGCTTAATTCCATTGCAGTAATATATTTCATTTTTCAAAGTTTTTTTAGAAATAATAGGTATTCTATCTGCAATTTCTCCAGTATCTATTGGATCAATTCCTGCTGTTTTAGACATACTTTGTGCCATTTCCTTTGTTTCAATATTATAAATATTTACTTTTATAACATCTCCGGGCTTTGCATCTTCTATATAAATTGGTCCAGTTAAAGGATGATGATGTGTTTTGCCATCTTTGCAATTAATCAATGTAACCAATTCGTTTAAGTTTTCAAATTTATCACCATATGCGTTGATTGTTTCTACACAAATTTTTTCTTTTGTTTTAATCTTTGTACAAAAAGCATTTTCTTTGCAAATTCTAATTTGGTAATTACATGCTATATTTATCACACAATCCCTCCTATTAATCTATCTAAACATATTGTAATTTTTCTATTCCTTCTCTATCATCTTTTAGAGGTTTTAATGGTCTTATGTCTAAATATGGTATATAAACTTTTTTAGGCAATTTAATTATATTTAATATAGCCATTCCAACCTCTTCTGGCATCAATTTCCATTCTTCATATATTCCATGATCTCTATTTTTTATACTTCCAAGAGAAAGATAAGAAACTCTTATATCATCATATCTTAATTCTTCTCTTAAACATTCTGCCAAACCTCTTAAGGCCAGTTTTGTTGAACAATATGCTCCTCCTTTTTCAAATGTATATTTTTCAGAATGGGAACCAATTATAATTATATCTCCATTTGTTTCCTTAATGCTTTCAATAAATAAATTTAAAACATAATAAGCACCGTTTAAATTAGTATTTACAGAAGCTTCCCAATCTGAAACTGACAAATTTTCTATTTTTTCAAATCTTCTAATTCCTGCATTTATAATTAATAAATCAATTTTGTCTGTTATTATTTTCTTTGATTCCTTTATATTTTGTAAATTAGAAATATCACATTCTATCTCAACATAGTTATTTATTTTTTCTTTTGAAAGAGTTCTATTTAATCCAATTACTCTATAGCCTTCTTTTAATAAAACATTTCTTATTCCTGCACCTAAACCTCTGTTACATCCTGTTATTAAAGCTGTTTTCATAAATATTTCCTCCAAATTCTATAATTTTATTAGATCGCTTTTTCTTCTTCCAACACCTATATATGCAATTCTGAATTTTGTTTCATCTTCTATAAATTTTATAAAATCTTTTAATTCTTTTGGTAAATCATTATAATTATTTATATTTTCAATATTTCCCCAACCTTTAAAAATTTTATATTCAGGTTTTACTTTTTTTAGTAAAGTTACATCATCCGGCATATATTCTAATTTTTCCCCATTTGGTAAAATATAGTTGATGCATACTTTTACTTCTTTCAAATCCTTCATAATATCCAATTTATTTATAATTAGTTCAGAATTTTTATGTCCTATTAATGCTTTCTTTAAAGTTGGCATATCAAACCAGCCTATTCTTCTCAACATTCCTTCAGCATCATCGACTTCACTATTATTTTTATATATTTTTTTAGCATCTTCTTGTTCCATTTCAGTTACAAAAGGTCTTTTATTTAAACAACAAAAATAACCTGTAGCAACAATATAAGATTTATCTAGTAAGTATGGAGATAAATTAGCACCGTTTAATAATGAATTGATAGATGTTGAACAACTTGTTGTATATGGATTCAATCCGTGAATATTATCAAGCATAATTCCATTGCAACCCTCTATCAATATTTTTGATTTTTCCGGAATTGAAGCTAAAAATTTTGTATAATCTACTGAAAAGTCACCTATTTTTTCTTTTATTGTTTTATAAGCCTCTACTAATTCTTCAACAATATCTTCGTAATACTTTTCATATTTATTATTATAAAGTTCCTTATCGATTTGCTCACAAGAAAACTTAATCTTTTCTTTCAACTCATCTTTTGTCATTTCTCCATTAAAAACATTTTCAATATCATACAATCTGATACAATGTCTTCTTGTTCTTGCAACAACTGCAATTCCTGTTCCTTGATTCGTACTTCCTAATTTGCTAGAAATATCTCCACTTTTATTTTTTTCAATATATGGTTTTATTAATATGCAAATTGAAGATGCTATAAAAACTTTATTTTTTATGTATTCAATATCTGGTCTTTGTGATACTTCCTCTTTTAATGCTTCTAAATTTAAGATTGCTCCTGGACCAACTACAAATTTTATGCTTTTGTTAAAAAATACTGATGGTAATTGCTTTGTTACTATTACATCATTTGAATTATCTAATTGGACAGAATGGCTAGCATTTGTTGAAGCATTTACTCTAAATACGTAGTCATATTTATTTTCGTCTCCCAAATAGCTTATTATTTTTCCCTTTCCTTCATCCCCATATAGACCTCCAACAATAACATCAACTTTCATAATATATTCTCCTTTCTACTTATTATTTAAATAATATTAAGTAGCTACATTAGCATTATACATACCATAATTTGTTTTGTCAATACTTTTTATTAAAAATGTAATAAGTATTGTACAAAAGGACTGTCAGTTGACAGTCCTTTTGTTTTAGATATTCAGTAAAGTGTTACATCTTTGTTGTTATTTAAAATTTTTGATGTACTCGATAACTTTTTCGGTAGCATCCTGATAGCTACTACAGCACGTGATTTTTGTATTCGGATTGTTAATCTTACTCATGATAATTGGAAACCAACACGGAGAATGTAATCTACTTTCTGTTTCCTCGTTGTCAGCCCTTTTAATAAAGAAAATTTCAATATATTTGTTTAAATCGCTTGCTAAAGTAAGCTCGGCTATTGTTCCCGGACAGCAACCGCCATCCAAAATAAAGATTGCGTGTGTGCACTCTCTAATCATCTTAATTTCGGAATCTACTATTAATTCATCTACCATACCTTCAGATTCGAAATAAAACGGGCCAATATACCTTAAGTTTTCCTTTACCTGTACAAAATCATGCTTTTCAAGGAGCAGATTTTCGCTTCCTAATAATACAGACCGGTAATCGTTTTTTGCTTTTTCCCTATAATCGCTGTTAAGGAAGTCAAAATTAAAATTTCCTCCGCAGTATAACTTATTCATAATCTTTCCTCCTTATTTGCTTGTCATTAAAGAATAATCCACTGCCATAATTATCTATCTTGCATTTTTTTAACAACATGTTACACACTCTAACTATACATAAAACATTTCTCCTTTCAGGTATTAGCCTATGTAATAGTTTTTCTACATAACGCCACTTTGCGTTTTGTTTATGATATATTATCACATAATCGGTATTATGTCAAGTTCTTTTTGTCAATCATATATAATCAAATATTTTAATAGTTTTCTTTTTTCAAAAATTCTTTTAATTCATCTTCATTTTTAAAAATCTTATCAAATATAAGATATAAAGAATCTGTTACATCATATTCTCCTATGGCATAACATTTTTTACCTAATCCATATGCAATTCCAGCTTCTATATGCGCTGATTTGCCTGCTGGTAAAACTAATAAGAAATTATCTGAATGTTTTTCTCCATTCAAATCATGTTCAAATATTATTCTTACACTAGGATCTTCTAACTCTAATGATTCAAAAACATCTGCTATGTTTTCATCCTGTAAATCCAATTTAGCTTTTTGATGTGCTATTTCATTTTTTAAAAAACAGTAATGTGAAATATTCATTTCTTGAAATATATCGCATATTTTTAAAATATTTTCTTTATTCCTCGTTCTTCCTGCAATAAAAAATTTATAATTATTATTCAATTACATTTCCTTCTTTCTTCTTTCAATTTTTAATATTATATTAAAATGGGACTCATAATAAACATGAGTCCCGCTAGAAAAATTAGTTAGCATACAGTTTATCAATCTGCTTTGCCAACTCGGCTGCACTTTCCAGAACAATCTTTACCAAATTGTCAATGTCTGCATTCAGTTTGCAATCCCTTCCATCGCTGTCGAAGAAACCTTTTAGAATTCCGTTGATATCATCCACCATACGGTAATCATCCATTTCTGGAATACCACTCATAGGCATACTCTCAGAAAACATCCACTTTACCAGTGCGAGGAAACCATCCTTGTCTGCCGAAAAGTTTGTACCAAAAGCCTTATTGAGCTTTGGTGTAAACTTGACAGCCATTTCGCTGTTGAATTTGTCATAGAGCTTATACAGCTGACCATATACGTCTTTCCAGTTTCCCAAGAGAATCCGTCTAGACATTCTTTCGCCAGTTGTAGTGTTCTCATACTCATCATTGCCGCAAGGTTTTGCGTAAACGAGTAGGAACCGCTCTACATGATCCAAGTCATACTTCAGATGTGAGAGTACACCCAGATATGTTGGATTTTTCTTCATAAAGAGCTCTTCAACCTTGTCCATGTCAGGAATCTGATAAGATGCACCATAAACCGGATGATTCTTGTAGAAATGGGTCATCTGCTTCTTTTCCCTTGTTGTAAGGTCTGGAACGATTACACCAATCATGAAACTCCGCAGTGCGTCCTTAGGCATTTTTGCCTTGGTTTCATCTGAGAGATGCATGTAGGTTTCGTAGCCGTGAATCATGTGCCAAATGTAACCAGCCAAAAAACATTTCTCCTTTCAGGTATTAGCCTCTGTAATAGTTTTTATACATAACGCCCTTTGCGTTTTGTTGGGAGTATAATACCATATTTTTGTATTTATGTCAAGTTGTTTTACTTCGAGGAAAACTTTAATCTTTATTTTTATTATATTTGACCAAATAACCCTATAGATGACTGAGAAGTCTTACTTCAGTAAGCAGTTAATTTTCATATTACGAAAATTATAATTTTTCCGTAATATATTTTTCTATATTACGAATTTTTCAATTTTTTCATAACATATCATTTATAAATAGTTTACAATATCTTCAAAAGTATCATATCCACTTTCACTATTAATATGTCCACCATTTGGAACTAGTACTTGCTCTGTTGCAACAGTATCTGCAAAATCTTTTTCAACTTCATATTTTACATATGGATCATTATCTGAATAAAAACAGATTATATCATTTGCATATTGTTTTACATCTTTTAGGTTATCAAAATACATTGATTTATTAACATTATCATATTCTTCATCTATTCCTAGATAATTATTAAATCCGCATACAAATATTAATTTTTTAACTTTTACTTTATTTTCAGTTAGAAACTTTGATATAAATACTGGTGCTATGCTATGACCT
>CANQRO010000060.1 GCA_947626205.1 uncultured Clostridia bacterium | reverse complement strand
AACCAAATGTCAAAGGTTTATTTACATTTGGTTCTTATTAATTATTTTCTATTTTTCATATATTCTATATATAGTTTCTCTGCTGTTTCTGGGCTATCTTCTCCCTCTGCATTTTTAACAGGTGCAAATTCTTCTTCTCTTTTTACTCTCATAATTGTCATATCTTCTAACATTTCAAATGCATCAAACAAAAATGCTTCAAATTTATATGCATTTGGCTCTTCTGGTACTACTATAACTCCATGCTCATCAATATATTTTGCCTTTTTAAAAGCACTATGGTATGGCAAATTCTTTACTGCTATTTGTTCAATTGCTTTTATATTAAATAGATTACACAATATATGTGATTCTCCAAATAATAATTCACCATTTTCATTTTTCTTTTCTGCCATATCTGGAGTAATCTCTGTATATTCAATAACGCTTGGTCTATTATCTTTTCTACAAAATATTCCCACTTTTTCTTTTGGATTTCTTTTTACAACGGATTTTCCAGCTGCTAAATGATTGTTACTAATTGTTAATCCTACTAACAGTGGATCTACCATTTTTGCAAGTACATTATCTACTCCGGCAATAAATATCCATTCAATACCTCTTGATTTCATGTCGTCTATAATACCGTTTTTTCGCATTGCTTCAAATATACCACCATGTCCATCAGCTGCTTGCTTTACCATACCTTCTTCATCTACTAAAATTTTACCATTTGTATCTACCATTGGTAATTCGTTTTGAATGAAGAATTTAACGTTTTCCTCTCCTTTTCCAAAATAATTATGTCTAATGAAAAATCCAACTGTTGAACGATTATTTTCTCTACTAGTCATAATATACCATGGTATAGTTGCATCATACTTTTCTTCAGCTTCGCGTATAGTTTTTGCAAGCAATGTAAATATTGGTGTTTTTTCACCAACATTTAATTCGAATGTTCCTTTTGGCCCATTATGTCCTAGTCTAGTACCTTGTCCACCTGCCATTGTTACAACAGCATATTTACCTTGTTTAATTTTTTCTATACCTATTTTCTCAAGTTTTTCTCTTTCTTCCTTAGATATTTTTTGTTTATCTATATAAGGTAATGGTTTTATTTCACAACCTTTGAATTCTTTCTTTTGCTTTATTTGATTAAATAATTGTTGCATGTATTCAAAATTAATATTCAAAATTTGATCGCATAACTCTTCCCTTTTTTGCTCAATTAATTTATTATACCAAATTAGCAAATGTTCTTGATTATATTTTTTTAATATATTTCTTACTTTATCTAATTTTTCATCCATATCTATACTTCCTTTTGTTTAAAAAGTAACTTAATATTATACCATATTTTAAATTTCGTCAATAGAATGTTTATATACTAATTAAAAACTCTCTAAGGCTTATTTTATGCTTCTTCTATGCTTCTTGTGGTTCTTCTTTTTCAAATACGTCTGATATTCTTTGAATACCAGATGTATTTAATATGTATTCATGTTTTTTAGTAATTTCACTTATATTATCAAATTCTGTTATTTCGAAACAATTAATAATAGATATTTTGGTTTTATTTTTATTATTTCTTAAAATTTTATTAATATTTTTATTTGCATTTTCTATATATTCCCTTTTGCCATTAACTAATATAATAATTTTTTTATTCTTAGTATTTAGTATTTGTTCTTGTAAGTTCGTATATTTTATAACTTCAGTGCTTGTCCAATTTACATTTAAAATTTGTTTTGTATCATTTTCTTTTAAATTCATTCTTTTTAATATTTCTTCTATATTTTCTTTAATTCCATTTTGCAAAATTGTTATTATTTGCGTTTTATTATTAAGTTCTTTATTTATGTACGGTAGTATCATTGTTGTTAGATGCCATTCGTTTATATAAAAACTACACACTTTTTCTATAGTGTTTTCTTGCTTATTCATTTGCTTTCCCTACCTTTTTATATATGTACTTTAGTTCTCTAACATTAATAATAATGCAGATTTTTCTTTCGTGTTCATGGTAAATTTTACCATTATTACAAAAATATGTCAATAATGTTTCATAATAAATACAAATTTTTTTCTTTCCTTTTTCGACAATTATTTGTTATTTTTTTTTCATGTATATGTATATTTTTTTTATTTTGGTTAATACTTTTTTTAAAGAGATTTTTTTACAGTTTAATATAATTTTTTATATGGAGGTTTTATTATGAAAATTCTATTTAATATTATATGTAGTAAGAATGTAAAATATTCCATTTTATTACTACTTTTATTATTTATATATATATGTATTAGTGCTTTTTCTTATGTTAATGCAGTATCTAAAGATATTTCGGAAAGCGTTTTCCGTCTTCATGTAATTGCTAATAGCGATTCTTATGAAGATCAAACTTTAAAATTAAAAGTTCGTGATAATGTGATATCATATATGAATACAATTTGTAAAGATGCTAAAAATAAAGAAGAGGCAATTAAAATTGCAGATGAGCATCAAAATGATTTTTTGCAGATTGCTAAAGATACTATTAAAGAAAATGGTTATAATTATAATGTAACAATTGAAATTGGAAATTTTAGTTTTCCTACAAAAACGTATGGTGATATTAGTCTTCCAAGCGGATATTATGATGCCTTAAGAATAAAGATTGGTGAAGCTAAAGGGCAAAATTGGTGGTGTGTAATGTTTCCGCCTTTATGCTTTGTTGATGTAAGTTCGGGTATTGTACCAGATGATTCTAAGGAAACTATGAAAGAGAATTTATCAGATGAAGAATTTAGTTTAATTTCTGATAATGATAATAGTGGAATTAAATTTAAGTTTAAATTAATTGAGTTTTTCCAAAATGCAAAAATTATAACTGCAAAACAATAGTAACGGTAATCATCTATTATTATTGTTAGATAATTCTAATTTTAATTGGATGTATTCACGTTTTAAGTTTTTGTATACTATTTATATTTCAATTTTAGAAAAAGTAGTTGTAAAACCTTTGTGTTTATGATATATTTTTTAAGGTATCGTTATTACGATACCTTAAATTATTTTATGGAGGTTTCATATTGGATAAATTAGTGATTAAAGGAAAAACGCCTCTCAAAGGAGAAGTAACAATTAATGGTGCAAAAAATGCAGCTGTTGCTATTTTACCTGCTGCTTTACTAATAGATGGTATTACTACTATTGAAAATTTGCCTAATATTAGTGATGTAAAATTACTCTGTGAAATTATTGAAAACTTAGGAGCAAAAATAACATGGATTAGTAATAATGCTATAACTATAGATTCTAGAAATATTTCATGTACTCAAGCTCCTATTGAATTAACAAGGAAATTTCGCGCCTCTTATTATTTAATTGGTGCTCTTTTAGGTAGATGTGGTGAAGTTCAAGTTGGTATGCCTGGCGGATGTAAGTTGGGTGCAAGACCAATTGACCAACATATAAAAGGTTTTGAAGCTTTAGGTGCTAAGGTTGAAGTTGGGCAAGGTATAATTAAGGCTACAAGAGAAAAATTAATTGGTACTAATATTTATATGGATATTGTTTCTGTTGGAGCAACTATTAATATTATGCTTGCTTCTGTTTTAGCAGAAGGAACTACTATTATAGATAATCCAGCTAAAGAGCCTCATATTGTTGATGTTGCAAACTTCTTAAATGCTTTGGGTGCTGATGTTCGTGGTGCTGGAACTGATGTTATTAAAATTAATGGCGTTCAAAAATTGGAAGGCAATATAACTTATTCAGTTGTTCCAGATCAAATTGAAGCCGGTACATTTATGCTTGCAGCTGTTGCTTCACATGGAGATATTATTATAAGAAATTGTATAACAAAACACCTTGAATGTATTACTGCAAAAATATTGGAAATCGGTGCTCATGCTGAAGAATTAGATGGTGATACTATTCACGTATGGTGTAATAAAAGACCTACAAAAGCCAATATTAAAACATTACCTTATCCAGGTTTCCCTACAGATTTACAACCTCAAATGGGTGTTGTTTTATCTATGGCAAATGGTACTAGTATTATTAATGAAAGTATTTGGGAATCTCGTTTTCAATATACTGATGAATTAAATAAAATGGGAGCAAAAATTACATCTCAAGGTAAAACTGCTATTTTCGAAGGTGTTAGTACTTTGTATGGTGCTCCTGTTTCAGCTACTGATTTAAGAGCTGGTGCTGCTTTGATTATTGCTGGCATATGTGCTGATGGTATAACAGAAATTCATAATTTAGAGCATATTGATCGCGGATATGAAAATATTGAAGAGAAATTCAGAAAACTTGGTGCTAATATTACTCGAGTTAAAGAGGATGATCCAAACAATCATCTTGTTGATTTACCAGAATAGTTTATTTAATATTAGTTTTAAAATAGAAAAAGCAAAGGAAGTATACAAATGCTAAAGTTTTATAGCTTATATAGTGGCAGTACAGGTAATAGCTTATTATTATCAAGTCAAAATACTAAAATTTTAATTGATAGTGGTGTTAGTGCTAAAAAAATTATAGATGGTTTATCATCTACTAATACGGATATTTCAGAAATTGACGCTATTTTAGTTACTCATGAGCATTCTGACCATATACAGAGTTTAGGTACAATTTCTTCTAAATATCATATTCCTGTTTATGCTAATAAAAAAACTTGGGACGCTATGCCTACACAAAGAGATAAAATAGATGACAGCTTACAAAATTTTTTTATAACTAATGAGGATTTTGAAATTGGAGATATTTCAATTCATTCTTTTTCAATTCCACATGATGCCGCTGATCCTTGTGGATTCAACTTTTTTCATAATAAAGAAAAAATTAGCGTTGCAACAGATATTGGTCATATGACTACTAATATTATGAATTGCTTAGAGAACAGTAAATTTTTATTACTTGAAGCTAATTATGAACCAGAAGTTTTAAAATGTTCTCGTTATCCATATCCTTTAAAAGTTAGAATTGCTGGACCTGATGGACATTTGTCAAATCAAATTGCTGGAAAAACTATATCTCACTTAATAGATTCTGGTTTGCAAAGTGTTATGCTTGGTCATTTGAGTAAAGAAAATAATTTTCCAGAACTTGCTCGTCGTTCTGTTACAGAAGAACTTCAGCTTTCTAATCATTCTGAAAATGATATAGATATTCAAATTGCTAATAGAGATTCTATAACAGGTGCAGTTGAAATTGAGGATACGGTAATTAGGGAAGCTATTAATTTATAAGGAGTTTTTATGCTAAATATTAACGTTATTTGTGTTGGAAAAATAAAGGAAAGCTATTTGCAATCTGCTATTTCAGAGTACAAAAAAAGGTTATCTAAATATTGCAATATTTCTATTATAGAAGTAGCAGATGAAAAATTACCAAATAAGATTAATTCCTCTATTATAGAAGATATTACAGAAAAAGAATGTAACAGAATTTTAGAACATCTAAAAAAAGATTCTTATTTAATTTGTTTAGATTTAAAAGGAAAAGAATTATCTAGTGAGGATTTTTCTTCAAAAATTGATGATATCGCTTTAAATTTTAATAGTAACATTACTTTTGTAATTGGTGGTACACTTGGTTTGCATGATATTTTAAGAAAACAAGCTAAAGAAATGATTTGTTTTTCTAAGATGACTTTCCCTCACCAACTAATACGTTTGTTTTTACTTGAACAGTTATTTCGTGCTTTTAAAATTTCAAAAGGTGAAACTTATCATTGGTAAATTTAAGTTTATTTAATAATTATAAAACATTATATAAAGTTAAGAACAAGTCTTTTTATAAGGCTTGTTTTTTTGTATGTTTTTCTTTTTTTGGGAAAACCTAGTATATATTAAAAACTGTTTAATTATAGCTATAATTTTTATAATTAAAAAGTAATATTTAGGAGGTTTATTATGAGTTCTTATTGGATTGATTCTGTAAAATTTGATTCTTATGATTCTTTAAAAAATGATATTTCTACGGATGTTTGTATTATTGGTGGTGGTATTACTGGGATTGTTACTGCTTATTTGCTATCTAAAAGTGGATACAAAGTTTGTATTTTGGAGAAAGATAAAATTGCTCATCAAACTACTGGTAATACTACTGCCAAAATTACTTCTCAACATGGTCTTTTTTATCATTATTTAACTAATAATTTTTCTAAAGAATTTGCAAAGAGTTATTTAGAAGCAAATGAACAAGCATTACATCAAATTAAGCAAATTATTGAAGAAGAGAATATAAATTGTGACTTTGAAGTTCAAGATAATTATGTTTATACTACTTTAGAAGATGAAGTTTCTAAAATAAAGCATGAAGTTCAAGATGTACAAAACTTAGGCTTTCCTGCTGAATATGTTACAGATATTCAGCTTCCTTTTGATATTTTAGCTGCAATAAAATTTCCCAATCAAGCACAATTTCATCCACTAAAATATGTTAATGCCTTGTGTAAATTAATTATTAAAAATGGTGGTAGTATTTATGAAAATTCTAAAGTTTATGATGTAAAGAAAAATGATAAATTGTATAATGTTAAAACTGAAAATAATACTGTTACTGCTAAATATGTTGTTCTTGCTTGCCATTATCCTATTATTAATGCTCCTGGTTTTTATTTTTTAAAGATGTACCAAGAGACTTCTTATCTTATTGGTTTTACAACAAATGCTCCATTATTTGATGGTATGTACATTAATACTAAGACCCCTATTGCTTCCTTTAGAACTGTTCCTTATAATAATACTAGAATGGTTATTTTAGGAGGCTCTGAACATAAGACCGGTGCTGATATGGATTTATCTGATTGTTACTTGAATTTAGAAAATTATGCAAAATCTCTCTTCCCAGATGCGAATATATTATATCGTTGGAATACTGAAGATTGCATTTCTTTAGATAAGGTTCCTTATATTGGTAAATTTTCTACAATTATGCCTAATATGTATGTTGCAACTGGTTTTAAAAAATGGGGTATGACAACTTCTCATGTTGCAGCAAATATTATTTCTGATTTTATTCAAGATAAGGAAAATCCGTATGCGGAAACTTTTATTTCTACACGTTTTAAACCTATTGAAAATGGTACAGAATTTGTTAATATGCTAAAGCAAACTACTGATTCTCTTATTTTAGATAAGTTTAAAATTCCTAAGGAAACTTTATCTGAAGTAGGTAAAGACGAAGGTAAAATTATAGAAATAAATGGAACTAAAATAGGTATTTATTGCGATACTAATGGGAAATATTATGCATTAAAACCAGTTTGTACGCATCTTGGTTGTGAACTTTCTTGGAACAATTTAGATAAAACTTGGGATTGCCCTTGCCATGGATCTCGTTTTAGTTATACTGGTAAATCTTTATATGCACCTAGCATAAAGGATATAGATTTAATTTCTTTAGACATTACTGAGTAATACGATTAATTTAATTATTAATATTTTTTATATTTAATATAGCTTTCCACTTCATTCTTCTTTTGTACTATAAATATTATTTTTGTTGCTATCTTATAATAGTTATGCTTAAATTTTATTCAAGTGTTGAAAACAAATGAAAAGGAGGAAATTTATGAAAGAATTAGGTAGAATTACTATCGATGTTTACAAAAATGAATCAAACCAATACGATTTTTTAATTAACGAAAATAATGAAGATTTGTCTTGTATTCGTGATGTCATTGAAGACACTTTAAAATATTATTAAAATATTGTATTACTGAATGAAGATATCAATACTTTTAAAAAAAGCAATACAGATATTGGGTTCTCAATGTTTGTATTGCTTTTTTTGCTATAATTTTAGAAATATTGACAAGGTACTAAAGTTGTCATATTATAATAATACTAATATGTTATTAGATAAAAATTTAATTACTTTTTATAGTACAGAGAAAGGAATCCATTAGATGAATAAATTAGAAGAAGTTAAAAAAATTTTAAATCAAAAAAACGCTTCATTAGTTGTAGCTTATGAAAATGGAGAAATAAAAGAATATTATCAAGATAGAATAAAGGATATAAAAGATATATTAACACAAAATCCAAATGCATTAAAAGGTGCTATTGTTGCTGATAAGGTAATTGGAAAAGTAGCAGGAAGCCTCTTAACAGTTGCAGGAGTTAAAGAAATTTATGCAGATATTATAAGTGAATATGCAATTCCTGTTTTAGAAAAAAATCATATTAAATATGAATATAAGGAAAAAGTTGAATATATTATAAATCAAACTAAGACAGGTATGTGTCCTATGGAAAATAGATATAAGGATGAAAATGATATAAATGTTATTTATAGAGAGTTATTAAATTTATAGGTATTTGTAGAATTATTACATTAATTTAATAAAAATAAACCATATAAAATATTGATATTTCAATATTTTGTATGGTTTTTATAGTGTGGTGTGCCTGGAGGGATTCGAACCCCCGATCTGCAAGTTCGTAGCCTGCCATTCTATCCAGCTAAACTACAGGCACATCTTATAACATTTCTATTATACTGATTTTTTAACTAAATTTCAAGTAATTTGTATAAAATTTAGAAAATATATTGCAAACATTCTATTTTTGTGCTATATTATATAGGCAGTTTATTTTTATTAATTATATTTCGAGGTGTGGCTCAGTTGGTAGAGCGCGTGGTTTGGGACCATGAGGCCGCAGGTTCGATCCCTGTCACCTCG
>CANQRO010000059.1 GCA_947626205.1 uncultured Clostridia bacterium | reverse complement strand
GTTTAAATAAAGCTTTAATTTATTAGTCTGCTTCTGGTTAGAAGTATATATTTTTCATACATATTTATTTAAATCATACACAAACGAAAAAGCCAAAACAATATAAAAAAGCAAAGTATATTATCATATATTTACGTAAAAAATTTTCATGTTTATTTTATACGTTTATATTTTGTAAAGTAGTTATAAATAATTGTTTTTATAAATTAATGTTCTAACATATATTTTCTTATTATTATAAATATCACGCCCGCAATTGATAAAGTTACTATAATAGCAAATACCATATCTCCGAGTTTTAATATTATTTCCTTCTTCAACTTCATTTCCGCTCATATTATTTTCATCATTATTTATTAACATTATTTCATTATTTTCTTCCTCTTCTTTTGTTGTTTTATATAATTTTATAACGTATTCTTTAGTGCTTATTCCATTTTGGGCAATTACTTTTACAACAATAGTATTGTCTCCAAATTGTAAGTTATCCGCACCTGTAACTTCAACTTTTGCCCCTTCTATTTGTGGAATAGCAAGCAGATTAATATTTTCAACATCACTAGATATAACAGCATTGTATTCTGTAATATCTGTATTAAATTCTGGATTTAAAGTTACATTTTCTATTGCTAAGTTTTCTAAATTTGCATTTGCTAAGCTTGGATTTTCTGTTTTAGTTGTTTGAATTATATAAGTTTTTGTTGTTTTTTTATCTTCAGCAGTTACTGTAATACGAATTTCATTTATTCCAGTTTTTAAATTAGTATTTCCCTTTACATTAACAGTTGCGCCAGATTGCTCTGGAATTGCATTTACTGAAATTTCATTTATATTTTCTCCTATAACTAAATTATATTTAGTAACTGTTTTTTGAAATGCTGGACTCAATCCTTCTACATTTAAATGAAGTTCTTTTAAGTTTGCATTATTACTTAATTTTTGTGTACTTCCTCCAGAATTATTACTACTACCATTTTGGTTTGTACTACCTCCAGCTTGACTACCTCCAGATGTAGTCCCTCCATTATTTCCCGCATTTTCTCCTCCTGATGTTCCTGTGTTTCCTCCGCTACTTGTTCCAGTATTTCCTGATGAGTCTCCTCCTGTTGCTGGTGGTGTTGTTGGATTTACAGTTTCCTTTTCTTTTATTGTAACCGTAGTACCAGAAAAACTAGGATTTACTGCCTTTTCATCTGGAGTATAGAAATCTCCACTTATACTAAAAGTTGCAGTTCCACTTGTTTTTGCCTTTACCTTAAATGTTGCAATAGTTCCACTTGTTTTTGGATTTTCTCCTCCTGATGGATCTGTCCATGTATATATAATTCTTCCATTTGAGAAATTTGTATTAGCAGGTCCAGATACATATTCTATTTTGCTTGTATCTATTGAAATTTTTGCAGTTAAAGTGGCAACTGATGCACCAGATAAATTTACACTTATATTAAATTCTTCTCCCACAATTGGGCTTGTTTTGCTTGCTTTTAAACTTATTGTTCCAGCTGCTTCCGAAACTGTACTAAATAGCATTATTCCAATAAAAATAGTCCCAACAATTAAAATCTGCTTATATATTTTTTTAAAAAATTCCATACTAACATATTCTCCTTCTTTTAATAAATATTTTAAAATTTATATTTTCTTACTGCTCAATAACTTTAATTTCTAATATATGTTTCTGTATTTTTAATACATCCAATGAATTTGGCAAATTTCCGTTTTTTGAAGTGTTTCCCGCTTTTAAGAAAATATCTGTTATTTCCTTTGTTTCTAATATATATTTTTGTATAATTAATACATCTAATGAATTAATATCTCCGTCTCCATTTACATCTCCATATACAATAAATTTATATTCACATACTACTTCTTCTAATTCATTTTTTATAACTAGCTTTGATCCAGTTCCAATTTTATCTTCATCTTGTAATTTATTATTTTCAAAATCATAAAATTCCATAAATAAATTTGTTTTAATTAAATTTTTAACCTCAGAAACAGTTGATTTATCTAACTGTAATCTGCTTATTTCGTCTGCTTCTACTCTTAAGCTTTCATCAAATTCTAATACTAAATTATCTGGCAATTCCTTTACTTCTACCCTACAAATTGCTTTAACATCTTCATTTTTTGCTTTTGCAGTAATTTCACATGTTCCTTTAGATTTAGCTATAATAGTTCCATTTTCAACTACTGCTATCTCCGAACTCGATGAACTCCATATGATTTCTTTCTCGCTTGCATCTTCTGGCAATATATTGGCAGAAATTGATACCTTTTGGCCATTAAATAAAGTTACTTTTTCTTTATCTAAAACAATATCGGTTACTCTAGAATATATTGTAATATCAATACTATCGCTCACTCTTCCATCATTAGTTTTTGCTGTTACAGTTACTTTTCCAGAGCTTAAAGCTGTTATTATTCCATTATCGAAACTTACTATGTTTGGGTTGCTAATTTCCCATATAATATCTTCTTCAGCATCTTCAGGTGTTATTTTTATATTAATTACTCCTGTACTTCCTTTTTGAATTATAGGGTTATCAATGCTTAAATCAATATTCGTAATAGTTGGTTTTGGTAATTCTTTTAAATAACTTTGAAATACATAACCCACAATTCCATTATCAAGTTCTATTTTATCCCATCTTTCTCCATTTTGAATTCCTCTTTTTATCCTTGTAACTACTCTTGTGCGGTCAATTCCTGTAATTACTTCATATGAAGTACCTGGACCACACCTAACATTTAAAGTTCCTGTGACATCTGCATACATTCTTAAATTATCTGTAACATAGTCTGAATCTAAAATATCTGGACTATCAGTCATGTATTTAGGCATATTTTCATATACAGGAATAATAAATCTAATAGATGAAGAAAGCATTCCATTTGCATCATATGCTTTATAAATTCCACTAGATTCACTATATGGAGCTAAGCAGTTCGTCATATATTGATGCCAAAAAAGGTTATTACCTCTATCATTATTTACATCAAATTTTTGTAAATACAAATTATTTTGACCTACTCCAATATAACTACTACCTAAAAATACTGCTCCTCCTTTAATTGCTCTTTCAGGCGTGTTCCATGGTATTAGTAAATTTGCTTTTACTTCTTCTGATGCTCCATTTCCATTTTTTGCGAATTGTAGTCCATTCTTAATTGCACCTAATTTTTCTGTTGAACTTGTAGCTCCTATATTATAGAAATTATAATAGCCTTCATAACCTGCAACAGTTCCACTAATTGAACTATGTGTTATAAATGGTCCTACTTCTTGTTTGATGCGTGATGCTAGATGATATGGGCTTACTCCAGAATAGATTGCAGAACTCCATATTAAATCTGAATATTTTTCATTCATATTGACAGTTTGACCGGATGAAGTTTTGTAACTCACTTTTCTATTATAGAACTCAGTTCCATAAAGTATTTTTTCTACTCCCTCTTTAGAATTGGTATTTGGATCATATGATAATTTTTCAAATTGAAATATTCTTCTATAATTTAAAAAATTTCTTGGATCCATTGTAAATTCAACTGCTCTTTTTGATGCATTTACCCAACCCTTATCTACTTCTACATTATATATACCATTATCTAAGCATTTCCAATAATCACTATAAGATAATGGCACTAAATTTTTGTTATTTGCATATTCTTGTGATATAACGTAATTCCAATCTAATCCTGTATAAAATGCTGTAAATTCCCAATTTGGATACTTGTTTTTTAATTCTTGTAAATATGGTCTATATGATTCTGGAAAATTTTGAATTCCATCTTTCTTTACCGAAGCTTCGGATACTGGTTCAAAAATTCCAAAAAAAGATAATAAAAATACTGTATATATTAGAAATGTTTTTATTTTCATAAACATTCTCCTTTATATACAGTATTTCCTATTTTTTCTATTTTATAACGAACATCATTTTAAATTTAATATATCTTCATCTTGTTTTAATTCTTCACTTAAAAATTCAAAGCAAGTTTTATCTTGTTTCATTGCTTCTAAAGCAACTTCTTTATCGTTTCTAAGTTCACTACTAGCATATTTTATTATAATACCTTTATTCTTTACTGCTTGCGAAACAACTTCTTTATCCGCTCTCATTTCCTTGCTCGCATAATATAATATTTGTCCACTTATTTTTAACCCTGCAAGCAAAAGTTCTTTATCTGATAGTAAATTAGGTTTTGCATAGCAATATGTCCATCCGAATTTTGCTAACAGAATTATATACAATATCTCTATTTCCTTTTAATCTATCACTTACAAATTCTAAAGCCTCTGGATTATTATCAACTGCTATTTTTGCAATTTCTTCATCATCTTTAAATTTTTCATCTGCTAAATCTAATAATTTTCCATTTTTTCTTACTGCATTTAAAACATATTCTCTATTACTACTATTATTTCTCATATTAGTAATTTCAATTGCTTCTGGCATAAGTATTACCTCCTATGAGGTTATACCACAATTAAAACTTTTTGTAAATAGTTATATTATCATATCAGTTTCCTTTACTTTTCAATTATTCTGTGTTATATTATTTTTACTATATTTTTATAGGAGGTATAAGATGATGGATTTTAAAAAAGTACGAAACAAGCATCGGTCTGATGTTAAAGCAATACAAGTATTAGATGCTTTAATTGATGCTTATAATATCAAAGGTTACTTTCCTGCAAGTTTCTGTATTAGCGACTATGATGTTGGTACTGTAACTAAAGTTATGTGTGAGCTTGGTTATCCTAATATTCATATAAATAGATGGCCAACTGATAAGTCGTCTTACTGTCTTTTAATCCGTCTTTAAGGAAATTTATTTTTCTATCTTATAAAAGTCTTATCTTCTAGATAAGACTTTTAGTCTTTAATTTTAGAATTAATGTTAAGAAATCGTCTATTTCAACATAGACGATTTCTTGTAAGATTGTTCTATTCATGTTTCATGTTAATATACATAAATATCAATTATTCCCGCCTCACACCAAGGATAATAGCAACCTATATTTCCAATATTTCCTACAACTACATCAGCCTCTTTTTGATTTGTAATATCAAAACTAAATGTGAAGATTCCACTTCCGTCCTCGGCTCCATACACCGTCATTCCCTCACGATAGAACTGATTTCCGGCATTGATTGAGCATGTAAACTGGTTCTGATTGAACTCTGGATCCCCCGAAACATAGCACTTAACATCTACGTGCGAGAACCCATTTACATTGAATGTGACCATAGAGGTAGCACTAGGTTGTTCAGAACCAGATACACCTATTGCACGGCACCCATAATAGCAAACCTGACTATCCATATATAGTCTACCACTTTCATAAGACGAAGCCTTTATGTCAGCATACGCAAATGAGTCGAGAACATCTATCAGCTCTCCATTTTTTACTGCATAATACCCTTTTTGTTCTACTTTTATTGTATAATTTGCACTGGCTTGATTGCAATTTTGCGTTGCTGCACTTGTTATAGTAATAGTTGTACTACCACTTGCCACTCCTGTTACTGTTATTGTACCTTCGCTAATTGATGCTGTTGCTATACCTGTGTTAGATGATGAAACGCTTAATCCTCCTGTTCCTGTTGCTGTAAACGTTATCGAATCCCCAGTTTTAACAGTTCCACTAGTTGCTGATAAACTTACTGATCCAGCTTTTTTATTTATTGTAAATTCTGCTGTTTTTGTTCCTGTGTAGTTTCCTTTTCCTGTTACTGTTACTGTTCCTTTTCCTGCATTTACATTGTTACTATATGATACTGTATAATCTGTACCGATTGTTAATGTTTTACTTCCATCTTTTACTGTTACTCCTGGTTCTTTTGCATTTCCGTCATAAGTGTATGTTGATGTATTTAAACTTACTGTAAAGTTTGTTGCATTTCTTTGACTTACTGTTACTGTTTTTGTTTCTTCTTTTGTTGTGTAGTTCGTTTTACTTGCTTTTATTGATACTGTGTATGAACCTGCTCCTGTTACCTTTGGAACTGCAGAGCCATAATTACCTTTATTCAACGCATATTCTAACGTTGCTCCTGATGGTGTTGTACTTACATTGTATACTGCATCATGTGCTGCTCCATCATATGGTCCTGTATATGGTGTAGCTGTTATAGTTATTGTTCCTGGATTTATTGTAAATTCTACTGTTTTTGTTCCTGTGTAGTTTCCTTTTCCTGTTACTGTTACTGTTCCTTTTCCTGCATTTACATTGTTACCATATGATACTGTGTAGTCTGTATCCTTTTTTAATGTCTTACTTCCATCAGTTACTGTTACTCCTGGTTGTATTTGCGAACCTGTATATGTAAATGTTGCTTCGTCTAATGTTACATCAAAATTACCTACACCTTTTCTACTTACTGTTACTGTTTTTGTTATTTCTTTTTGTGTGTATCCTATTTTACTTGCTTTTATTGATACTGTATATTCTGCTGCATTTGTTACTTTTGGCATTGTTTCTGTATATGTTTTTTCTTCACCTAATGCATATTCTTTTTTTGCATCTTGAGGATCTACTTCTACACTTATTAATGCATTATGTTCTTTTCCATCATATGTTCCTGTATATGCTGTCGCTGTTAAACTTATTTCTCCATTTTTTACTGTTGCTGTATGTATTGCTTTGTTTTCTGCATATTTTCCATTTGGTGCTGATGTTACTACTATTTGCGTTTGCCCTGACTTTGTCCCTGGCTCTACTGTTACTTTAGTTCCTTCTATTCTTGCTTTCGCTATTTCTTCATTATTTGATTTAACAGATAATTCTCCGTTACTTTCGTTGTTAGTCACTTCAAATGTTCCTGATATTGGATATGTATATGTTGCAGAACTTGGCGAAATTGTTAACCCTTCTTTTTTAGCTATTCCTTCATATGTTATTTCTACATTCCCGTTGTGTTTATCTTCTATTAAAAATTTATATTGATCATCTACTACTACTTCTGCATTTGTATCATCTAATTTGTCTACAGAATTTAATGTAAATGGATTTTCACCCTCTTCTAATTGTTTTAAATAACTATCTAAATCTACGTTTCCATCTCTATCTAACTGTAGTGGTACTTTTTTTAATTCTAGTGCTTGTTTCAATTGTCCTATATCATGTATTCTTTTTACGTCTTTTGCTCTAAATAATAGATTGTTATCTCCTAATACTAAACTTAATGTTACTCCTGCTAATATGAGTAGCACTATTATGGTTATCACTAATGCTATTAAAGTAATACCCTTATGATTTCGTGTTTGTATAGTTCCCATAGTATTTTTCTCCTTTTATTTCCTGTGTCTTCTGTTTACTACGTCAAAAGCTATTAAACAACTAACATACAATTTTTATTTCTTGTATTTTCTATTATTTTTCTAGCTTGAAATCGTATGCATTTGCATAACTTTCTGTTATTGTTGCTTCTATATCTCTTATTTCTCCTGCTTGCATTTCCGATACTCTTACTGGTATTCTTCCTATTTCATTTCCTGATTTATCCATTAATACTATATCTCCAAGAAATGTTGCTTGTACTGATTCTGTCTTGTTCATTAATGTTGCTTTTAATATGGTTTCTCCATTTTTTTCTTCAAAACTAATATTACTTATTAAAAATCCTGAATCCTCTCTTTCTGTCTTTAACTTTTCACTTGTATTTACTACTGTTCCATCTTTCTCTACTCTTGTGTATTCTCCTTTGCTTGCATTATTTGCTGCATTTCCTACTTGTCCTGCTGTTGGATTTCCTCCTGTCTCACCACCATCGCTATTTTTTCCTCTAGTAAAATGCCATGTTACTCCTATAATTATTACTGATACTACTATAAGAATTAATATAGTCTTCTTTTCATTACTTTTCATTTGTTTCACCTTTTCCTTTCATTTTTTAATATTTAGTTTTTATGTATATTAATGATTACAATATAATTATAAATTCTTGTTTTTTATAAGTCAATAATTGTCATAAATTATCATATAAATGTAATATTTTCGTAATAGTTGATATTTTTTATGTTTTTTCTAACTAGTATCTAGTATAAAAATGATAAAAAATGGAAATAATAGTTAGATATATCCACATGTTTTACAATTAAATCAAAAAACCAGTCAATTAGATAAATTATTTCCAATTCACTAGTTTCTTGTGATGCTTTTTCAGAAGTCTCCCGCATAGGTAGCTTTTTTTACTTCTTCTATTTCTTCTGCTACTTCTTCTCATCTCTATGCATACTAAATAGTAATGATATGTTTCTAAATCTGATATTAGCACTTCTAAATCACGAACTGAACGAGTAACCATATCTAATTTATAGGCTACTATATAATTAATTTTTCCTGCTCTCATATCTTCTAACATTTGTTGAAAACCTGGTTTGTGTTCCATGTCTTTTGCTGATATTCCTGCATCTTTATACACTTTATAAATTTTATAATCTTTATATTTACAAAGTGCATTAAGTTTTCCTTCTGTTCTTCTAAACTAAATTCTTCTCTCGCTTGATTTTCTGTACTAACACTAATATAAATTCCTACTACTTTTATTTCTTCATTCATTACGACATAACTCATTTTACTTTTTAATGAATTGAAGACACAAAAAAGTGCCACATAGCATAGAATTTATCTATTTGACACTTTTAGAACTACATACGCTAAATTAGTATGTTTAATAATTCTTAATGTTCCGATTATATATTATCGGTTTAATATTTTTCTTTTTGCCAATCCATTCAATTTTAGAGAGTAATTCTTTACTCATATTGATAATTATATGTAACATAATACCACAGAAACCTCCTTTTTTTAATATTTGGGGTCAAAAAAAGACCGTTTCTTTTGAAACGGTTTAATTTTTTGTGTCCGTTAAACTTTTTTTATTTCTTGAAATTAAGCCTAAATCAAGACTTTTAAAAAATTCGACGAAAACTCTTTTTGGTTGGGCTGGCTAGATTCGAACTAGCGCATGCATGAGTCAAAGTCTTATCTTTCATCTAACTTTTAACA
>CANQRO010000058.1 GCA_947626205.1 uncultured Clostridia bacterium | reverse complement strand
ATTGGAGCAGGTAGCGGGAATCGAACCCGCATAGCCAGCTTGGAAGGCTGGAATTCTACCATTGAACTACACCTGCATTATTTTTATTGACATTTATAAATTATAATGGTTATCTAATTTTTTGTCAATACTTTTTCAAAAACTTTTTTAATTTTACGTTTTAATATTTTATATCTTTTTTTCTATAATAATTTACAAATTTCAAATAATCGTATAAAATACGTATATAGAAAAATATAAAAAGGATTGATATTGCATGTATGAATTTATTTCAAATTCTGAAACTGATACAATAAATTTTGCTAAAAACTTAGCCAGCAAACTTTCTGTTGGTGATGTTATTGTTTTATCTGGTGATTTAGGTGCTGGAAAAACTAAGTTTACTCAAGGCATTTTAACTTACTTCGGATTAGAAAATGAAATCTCAAGCCCTACTTTTACTATTGTAAATGAATATGAAAATAAAAATATAAAAATTTATCATTTTGATGTTTACCGCTTATCTTCAATAGATGAATTCTTAGCAATTGGTGGAGATCAATATTTTGAACAAGGTATTTCAATTATTGAATGGGGTGAAATTATTTCAGATGTTTTACCTCCAAACTACTTACATATAACTTTTCTAAGAGATGATAATAACGAAGAAAAAAGAATTTTAAATATACAACCATATGGTAATCATTTCGAAAATATCGTAAAATCATTATAAAAATAACTTTTTTAATACCTAAACAAAATTAATATACTTTATTTAGGTAAATTATATAGAAAGGAGCTTATGTTAGATTTTTAACTAACATTTTAAATTATAAATATGAAAATACTTAGTGTTGAAACTTCTTCTAATATCTGCAGTGTTGCTATTTTAGAAGATACTAATATAATAAAAGAAAATACAATTGATGATGCTAACACTCATTCTGTTAAATTAATGCCACTTATAGATAAAACTCTATCTGAGGCTAATTTAACTTTATCAGATATAGATTTATTATCTTGTGATAAAGGGCCTGGTTCTTTTACAGGTATTAGAATTGGTATTTCTACAATAAAAGCTTTTGCAGACGTCACGAATAAACCAAGCTATGGAATTAGTTCTCTTACTGCACTTGCATATCAATCTAATTTTGATGGTCTTATTTGTAGTTTAATTGATGCAAAACATGATAATGTTTACTTTGGTCTATTTGAACACAAAAATGAAAAATATATTCAAGTGGGTAATTTATTGGCAGAAAATGTCAATTATGTTACAAATATATTAAAAAAATGTAATAAACCTATTTTTTTTGTTGGAAACGGTAGCATAGTTTATAAAGATGTGTTACAATCTGTTTTAAGGGAAAATGCCATTATTATTAATGAAAATCAATATACTAACTTGACTGCAATTTCAGTTGGGAAAGCTGCTTTTTTTGCTTATCTTGAAAAAGAAGAAGGTAATCTTTCCCCTATGTATTTAAGAAAATCTAATGCAGAAAGAAATTTAGAGGAGGAAAATAATGCAAATTGACATTTTACCTATGTCATTTTCTGATTTAACATCTTTAAAGAAAAATTTATATGAAGATTTTGATAATTTTTGGACTCTTTCAACATTAGAATCTGAACTTAATAATCCTAATTCTTTTTACTTTGTTGCAAAAGTCAATGATGAAATTGTAGGTTTTGCTGGAATTTGGAAGGCAATAGATACGATGCACATAATGAATATAGTCAGCAAGATTACAAAAAGGAATCTTGGAATTGGCAGTAAAATGTTAGAATATTTAATTGATTTTTCTAAAAATCAAAATGTTACTTCTCTAACACTTGAAGTAAAAGAGTCAAATGAAATTGCAATTCACTTATATGAAAAATATAAATTTAAAAAAATTGGCACACGAAAGAATTATTACGCTGAAAATGAGAATGCTATTATTATGACATATTATTTTTAAAAGGAGAAAAACGAATGAAAAAAAATGAATTATCCTATAAGCAATTAAAAGATTATTGTGATCCTAATATTTTTAATTTTAAAGACACATCTGAATTAGATTCTATAGATACTGGAATCGGTCAAGAGCGAGGAATTAAGGCTCTAGAATTTGGTCTTAGTGTTGATGTAAAAGGATACAACTTATATCTAGAAGGTCCTGATGGTGTGGGAAAAACCATGTACACTAAAAATTATTTATCTAGAATTGCTAAGAAAGAAAAAACGCCACTTGATTGGTGTTATATTTATAATTTCGATAACCCCAATGAACCAGTTGCTGTTTGCCTTCCTGCTGGACAAGGTAAAGAATTCAAAGAAGATATGGAAGGTTTTATAAAAGATGTAAAAGCCGATATTAATAAAACCTTTAGTAATGAAGATTTTGAAAAGGAAAAAAGCTTAATTAAACAAGAATTCGAACAGAAGCGTTCTGTCCTTTTAGAAAAATTAAATGCAGAGTCAATGAAATACGGATTTCAGGTAAAAACAGCACAAAACGGAATTTATATGATGCCTGTAATTGATGGAAAAACCGTTGAAGAAGAAGAATTTGATAAATTAGATGATGAAATTAAAAAGGAATTTGAAAGTAAATCTAACATTGTTCAGGAACAAATTTTAGCTACTATTTCAGAAATTAAAGCTATTGAAAAGGCTTCAGATAAAAGAATTGAAGAATGGCAATCTAATGTTGCCTTACTTACTATTAATGTTCATATAAATTATATTAAATCAAGATATAAAAGGAACAAAAAAATTAATAAATTTTTAGATAATGTAAAAAAAGATGTATTAAAAAATGTTACATTATTTTTAGATCAACCACAAAATAATAATCAAAATTCTAATCAAGTTCAAGTAGGTCCAAGGCAAGAGCTTCCTAAACCATGGTTAAATTATAGAGTTAATTTGTTTATAGATAATAGTGAACTTGAAGGTGCACCTGTTATTATGGACTCTAATTATTCATATCATAATTTATTTGGAAAATTGGAATATGAAAATTACTATGGTGCATTTAAAACGGATTATACTATGTTAAAACCAGGTCTACTTCATAGAGCTAATGGTGGGTATATTATTTTACAAGCAAAAGATTTATTGTCTAATTCTTTTTGCTATGATGCTTTAAAGAAGGCTTTACGTATAAAAGAAATAAATATTGAAAATGCTGTTGATCAACGTAATTCTATGGTTATGTTATCTTTAAAACCTGAGCCTATTCCTTTAGACTTAAAAGTAATTTTAATCGGTAGTTCTAATATTTATCACACTTTACTTGCTATGGACTCAGATTTTAAAAAATTATTTAAAATAAAAGTTGAATTTGAAGATGATGCTCCAAAAAATGATGAAAACGAATTAAAATTAGCACGCTTCATACATGGATTCTGTGAACAGGAAGAACTACCTCCATTAGACGCCACAGCTGTTGCAAGAATGGTAGAATATTCTTCGAAATTGGCTGATAGTAAGAAAAAATTATCAACGCGATTTAATGATCTATCAGAAATTATTGCAGAAGCATGTACTTGGGCAAAACTTGCAAAATCTAAAATTGTTACTGCTGATTTTATAGATAAAACACTTGCTGAAAGAATAGATCGTGTTAAAAAATATGATGCTCGTTATACAGAAATGATACGTGAAAATACATTACTAATTAGTACATCTGGATTTAAGATTGGACAAATTAACGGTCTAACAGTTATGACTATTGGTGATTATTCCTTTGGTAAGCCATCAAAAATAACTGTAAATACTTATACTGGAAAAACTGGTATTATTAATATAGAACGTGAAGTTGAACTTTCTGGTTCTTCACATTCTAAGGGTGTTTATATATTAAGCGGATATTTAGGGGAAATGTTTGCACAAGACTTTCCATTATCCATAACCGCTAGTATCTGTTTTGAACAATTATACAATGGCGTAGATGGCGATAGTGCATCAAGTACAGAATTATATGCCCTACTTTCTAGTTTATCTGGTGTGCCAATTAACCAATCTATTGCAGTAACTGGCTCAGTAAATCAAAAAGGTGAAATTCAACCAATTGGTGGTGTAAATGAAAAAATAGAAGGATTTTATCAAATTTGTAAAATGAGAGGTTTAGATGGAAATCATGGTGTTATGATTCCAGTACAAAACATAGATAATTTAAGTCTTTCAGATGAAATTGTTGATTCATGTAAAAAAGGACAGTTCCATATTTATGCTGTTTCTTCAATAGAAGAAGGAATTGAAGTGTTAACAGGTGTACCAGCCGGAAAGAAAGATAAAACTGGACATTTCCCAGCTGGAACTGTAAATGCTCTAGTTTATGAGAAATTAAAAAAATATGCTGAAGTAAGCAAGGAATAAAAATAAGAAAAATCACTTTGTTTATGTTCATTTTTCTTTTCAAATATGCACGAGCTAAGAAAATATAACTATATTATATATAAAAAAGGATTGATATTTAGAAAATATCAATCCTTTTTATTTTATTCTTCCACTTTTGGTTCTTCTTTTACTTCTTCTACTTTTTCTTCTTTTACTGTATCTACAACCTCTTCATGTACTACTTCTGCAGTTTCTACTGCTGGTGCCTCTTCTGGAGCTTCAGCAACTGTTGCTTCTTCTGCTACTGGAGATTCTTTTTCAGCTACAACTTCTACTTTAGCTTCTTCTTTTACTTCTTCAGCTTTAGGAGCTTCTACAACTTCTTCCTTTACTACTTCTGTTGTAGTTTCTTCTACTACTGGTGTTTCAACTGTTTCTACTACTTCTTCTGTTGTTTCTTCAATAACTGGCTCTTCTACCATTTCTTCTTTTACAACAATTTCTTTATCTTCGATTCTTGCACCTAATCTTTCCTTTGTCTTAGAAGCTTTTCCTACTCTATCTCTTAAATAGAATAATTTTGCTCTTCTTGCCTTACCAACTCTTACTAGTTCTATTTTTTCTACTAATGGAGAATGAACTAAAAATGTTTTCTCAACACCTACGCCATAAGAAATTCTTCTTACTGTAAATGTTTCATTAACTCCTCCACCTTGTTTTTTTATGATAGTTCCTTCAAATACTTGTATTCTTTCTCTATTTCCTTCTTTTATTCTAACATGAACTTTAACAGTATTTCCAACTGATAATACAGGAACTTTATTTTTTAACTGTTCATGTTCAATTGATTTTATAATATCCATTTGAAAATTTTCCTCCTTCTTATTTATTTTCTTTCAAATTTTTAATATATTCTCGTTCTTCTTTTGTTAATTTCGCATTTTCTAAAAGTTCTGGTCTTTTTTTATATGTAATACGAAGTGATTCGTATCTTCTCCATTTTTCAATTTTTTCATGGTGTCCAGACATTAATACTTCTGGTACAATTCTGTCATTAAAATTTTCTGGTCTTGTATATTGTGGATATTCCAAAAGTCCATTTGAAAAAGATTCTTCTTCAATAGATTCTTTTGAAATAACTCCGTCAAGATATCTTGCTACACTATCTATTAATACCATTGCTGGTAACTCTCCACCTGTTAATACATAATTTCCAATTGAAATTTCTTCTGGCTTAATTTCATCAATCACTCTCTGATCAATACCTTCGTAATGACCACATAAAAGAATAATGTGTTTGTAATTGCTTAGTTCTTTAACTTTTTGCTGATCTAATACTTTTCCCTGTGGCGTCAAATATATAACTTTAGATTCATCTGTTTTTACACTATTAAATGCATCAAAAACAATATCTGGTCTAATAATCATACCTGCTCCACCACCATATGGTGTATCATCTACTTTTTTATGTTTATCCTTAGAAAAATCACGCATATTAGTTAAATTTATTTCTAAATGTTTTTTGTCTATTGCTCTTCCAATAATACTTTTTTCTAAAGCTTCAAACATTTCTGGAAAAAGAGTTAATATATCAAATCTCATATTTTCTCCTATCTAAGTCCTGGTATTATATGAACAATCATTGTTCGATTTTCAATATCCACATTTTTTATTACTTCGCTAATTGCTGGTAATAATACTTGCTTCCCATCTTCACTTTTAACAACATAAACATCATTACTTCCCGTTGGATAAACCTCTATAATTTTTCCTAGAAATTCGTTTTCTTCGGTATAAACATTAATTCCTAATAAATCTATAATAAAATAAGAATTTTTTGGTAATTTGACTGCATCTTTTCTATCAATTTTAAGATAACAATTTTTGTATTCCTCTGCCATGTTTATATCGTCAATTCCTTTTAGTTTTAATAACACTAAATTCTTTGCATATTTAACTTGTTCAACTTCAAAAGTTTTAATTTTGTTATTTTTGAATTCAATATACACAGATTTTAAATTACTAAATCTACTAATATCGTCTGTGAAAGGTACTACTTTTACAAATCCTTTAATTCCATATGTGTTAACTATTTGACCAATTTCGATTAACGATTCCATTTTTGTTTTCCTTATTCTTCTATAAATTCAATACTTATCTTTTTATTTTCTTTTGTAGCAATTGCTTTTGCAACAGTTCTAATTGCCTTTGCAATTCTGCCCTGTTTTCCAATTACTTTTCCAAAATCTTCAGTAGCTACTTTTACAGAAAAAACTATAGTATTTTCCTTCTCTTCTTCCATAATAGTAACTGCATCTGGATTGGCAACTAAGTTTTTAATTATAATTTCAAGCATTTCTTTCATGACCTTTTCCTCCTAGTTTGCTTTTTCAATTAACGCTTTTACTGTTTCTGTTGGTTTTGCACCATTTTTAATCCATGTTGCAACTTTTTCTTTATTAAGTACAAGTGCTGCTGGTTCTGTCATTGGATTATATGTTCCAATTTGTTCAATAATTTTTCCATTTCTTGAATTTCTAGAATCAGCAACTACTATATGATAGAATGGTGCTTTTTTTGCACCTACTCTTTGTAATCTAATTTTTACCATTTTAATGTTCACCTCCTGTAATAATTTATAATTTATTAAATTTAAAAATTTAATGACATAATTTAAATTTTAAAGTTCTTCAATCCTTTTATATCTTCAGGATTAATTCCTTTTAACATGTTTTTCATACCCTTATTATTTTGCATTTGTTTCATCATTTTTTGTGTCATTTCAAAAGAATTCATAAATTTATTAACATCCTGCACTGTAACACCTGCACCATTTGCAATTCTTCTTCTACGACTTCCATTTAAAATTTTCGGATTTCTTTTTTCTTTTTTAGTCATGGAGCAAATCATTGCTTCTATTTTAACAAATTCTTTATCATCTACTTTTACATCTTTTAGTTTGTTCATTCCTGGTATCATTTTTAATATAGATGAGAATGAACCCATTTTTTTCATTTGTCTTAACTGAGTTAAATAATCATCTAAATCAAATTCTTGTTTCCTTAGTTTTTGTTCTAATTTTAGTGCTTCTTCTTCTGAAAATGCTTCTTCTGCTTTTTCTATTATAGAAAGTACATCTCCCATGCCTAGAATTCTACTTGCCATTCTTTCTGGATAAAACACTTCTATATCACTTAGTTTTTCACCTGTAGCTGCAAATTTAATAGGTTTTCCTGTTACTTTCTTTACTGAAAGTGCAGCACCACCACGTGTATCTCCATCTAACTTAGTTAAAATAACTCCATCTATTCCTACTTGTTCATTAAAAGTTGTTGCAACATTTACTGCGTCTTGACCTGTCATGGCGTCTACTACTAGTAAAATTTCATGTGGCTTTAGATTTCCTTTTAAATTTTTTAACTCTTGCATTAATTCTTCATCTATATGAAGTCTACCTGCTGTATCTAAAATTACTATATCATTTAATTTAGAAATAGCAATATTCATAGCTTGTTTTGCAATATGAACTACATCTTTTGATTCCTCGTTTGCAAAAACAGGTATATTTAATTGTTTTCCAACAATTTGTAATTGTTTAATGGCTGCTGGTCTATAAACATCGCAAGCAACTAATAGAGGATTTTTTCCTTGTTTCCTTAAAAGATTCGCTAATTTTCCTGCTGTGGTTGTTTTTCCAGAACCTTGCAATCCTACTAACATAATAACAGTAGGTGGATTAGGACTAAAACTTAATTTGCTTTCTATACCACCAAGAAGTTCTACAAGTTCATCTTTTACTATTTTAATTACCTGCTGACCTGGAGTTAAAGATTTTAAGACATCTTGTCCTAAAGCCTTTTGGTTTATTACATCAATAAAATCTTTTACTATTTTATAGTTGACATCAGCTTCTAACAAAGCAAGTTTTACTTCTCTTAGCATTTCTTTTAAATCGCTTTCTGTAACTCTTGCTTTTCCTCTAAATTTATTAGTAATATCTTGCAATCTTGACGATAATCCTTCAAAAGCCATGTCTTCCTCCTCTTAATATAAGATTACCTTATACTAAACAATTTAATTCTTTTTTTACATTTTCTAAAATACTAGCAATTTTTTTGTCAGAGAAATTAGTTTGAATTTTTGTTAGTTCAGATAAAATTTTTACAATCTGTTGTTCTTGTGTTAATGTTCTTTTCATAATTCCTAGCTTTTCTTCGTATTCGAAAAGTTTATTTTCCCCCTTCACAATATTATCCCTAACAGCTTGCCTTGTAATTCCAAGATTTTCGGCAATCTCTGATAGAGAATAGTCATTATTATAGTAATCATCTAAGAAACGATATTGTTTTTCGGTTAAAAGCTTACCATAGATTTGGCATAGCATACTGACCTTAACATTTTTTTCCATACTATTACCTCTCTTTTGTAATGCTAATATACTTTACACCATTTTTTGTCCTTTGTCAAGCCTTTTTTAAGATTTTTTTAATATTTATCTGATTATATATAATTTTTATTTTCTGATTTTCTAAAACAAAATAAATAAGATACAAATTATTTATTTTTAATATATAAATATTGTATCTTATATGTAATATTATAACTTGATTAATTTTTGAATTTCTTCTATTTCTTTTGTTGATATTCCAGTTAATTTTTCAATTTCTACTGCTTTCATTCCATTTTTTATCATATTGGTTACTATCTCTTTTCTGCTTTGTTTTCTGCCCTCCATTCTCCCTTCTTTTTTTCCTTCTATTCTACCTTCTTTTAATCCTTGCTTCATTCCTTGTCTCATTCCCTGTTTCATTCCCTGTTTCATTCCCTGTTTCATTCCTTCTGTCTTTCCGTCTCTTAATCCATTCTCTCTTGCATTTTCATATTCTCGTATTACCATCTCTAC
>CANQRO010000057.1 GCA_947626205.1 uncultured Clostridia bacterium | reverse complement strand
GGTGTAACACTAATAGCATTAGTAATAACAATAATAGTATTACTAATATTAGCAGGAATAACGTTAAACCTAGCATTGGATGAAAATGGAATAATACGAAAAGCAATAGGTGTATCAAAAGATTATAAAGAAGCAGAAGAAAACGAAAAGAAAGAATTAAATGAACTTCAAAGTAACATATATGGAATATTAAGTGGAAATGAGATAAAAGGAGAAGAACTACCAAACCCACCAGAGATATTAACTGGAATGAAGAAAGTAATGTTTAAAGAGCCAACAGATAGTGAAATAGGAAAAACAATAAAAGAAGGAGAAGAAGGTTTTGATTCAGGTAACTGGTATAACTATAAAGAGAAAAGATGGGCGAATGTAGAAACGAATGATGGATCAATGTGGGTATGGATACCACGCTTTGCATATAAGATAACAGAGCAGCCAAGCTATAGTATTGATAATATAGCAAGTGGAGGAGGAAAAATAGATGTAAAGTTCTTAATAGGAACAAGTGATAATTACTATGATGAAAATGGAGAATTACAAACAGCAAAAAGAGCATCGGATTTAAAAGATGATGAGATAGCAGATACAACAAAAGACTACTATGTACATCCAGCATTTACAGATGAAAGTAAGTTAAAGAATCCATTTGAAAATGGAGGATGGGATAAAGAACTAACAGGAATATGGGTAGCAAAATTTGAAGCAGGATATGCAGGAGGAAATATAGAAGATACAAATAAACAAGCATTACCAACAAGTATAAACTATAGCCAGCAAACTGTATATGTTAGTTCAGCAGAGAATAATGGCAGTGAAGGAACTGTATCAGCAAGAAATTGGTTAGATGGGGTATACAATAATTTAACAACACCAATAAAATATCCAGTATTTACAGGAACAACATATTCAATGAATTATATAAATCCTAATGATGCATTTTTATTAGGAAAAGAACTAGTAAAATCTAATAATCCATATGGACTAAGTAGTAATGAAACGGATAGCCATTTAATGAAAGATAGTGAATGGGGAGCAGTAGCATACTTAAGCCAGAGTAAATATGGATTAAATGGACAAAATATAGCCATAAACAACATAAGTTTAAACAGTGGAAAAGTAAAAGGTGAAAGTGGAACAAGAACAAATAGTGCAGGAAAAATAGGTATAGAAAGTGCATATGCAGTAACAGGATTAACAGATGGAAGTATTGATAATGAAGAAAAAATCCTAACAGAAGAGCAAGTAAAAGGATTAAAAAATGCAAGTGCAGATTCTCCAACAAATGGAGTATATACATGGAAACAAAAAACAGGCACAAAAGCAAGTTCAACAGGAACAATATATGGAATATATGATTTAAGTGGAGGACTATGGGAAAGAACCGCAGGATATACAGCAAATGGAAACTCTCACTTAACTCACCATGGAAACAGTTTAATTTCGGCAGGTGGAAAATCTACAAAATATACAATGCTATACCCACATAGTTCAGAAGATACAGGTACGAACAGCAATATAAATGATTTAAGTAAAAAAAATTATGAAACAAATATAAGAATATTTGGAGATGCAATCAGAGAAACTTCTAAAGATGGTATAGAAAAAACATCATGGTATAGTGGCTTTTCTATATTTGCCGCATGGGTATCTCCATTCCAGCGACATGGTGGCAGGTGGGACGTTAAGGGCAACACTGGTTTGTTTTCTTTTTATAGAACTGATGGTGTTCCCGATTTCGGCAGTGGCTTGCGTGCCGTGTTAGTCGGTTCGCCAGCTGAGAGTTAATGCAATAGAATAAATAAAGAAGCACAATAAATTTTGTATAAGCTAAGGAAATACAAAATAATAGAGTTGTAAGTACTAAAGGAAGTAAATACGTGTTTACTTCCTTTAGTACTATAAGAAAAATAGCCTCCAAAAGTTTTTAATAAGGCTTGTCTATGTTTTTTTATTTTGATATAATGTAAAAAAGAAAGAAAAGGGAAAAACATTGATAGCCGAAGTTATTATTAATAGTACAGTTAAAAGCTTAAATAGAACATTTGACTATAATGTACCAGTAGAACTTACTGGTACTATTAATGTCGGAGATCGTGTTTTAATACCTTTTGGAAATTCTAAATCGCTAGAAGAAGGTTTTGTTGTTGGACTAAAAGAAACATCTAGCTATAAAGTAAAAGATATTGCAGGTATTCAAGAAGGCTTTTCTATTAAAAATGATAAAATGAAACTTGCAAAATGGATGGCAAAACATTACTTCTGCAACTTATCTGATTGTATAAAAATGATGTTACCGCCGGGAACTTCCACTAAAGTTATAGTTAACCGTATGAAAGAAAAAAAGGCAAATTTTGTTTATTTAAAAAAAGATGCAGATGAAATAGATTTTGCTATTGAAAACAAGATTGTAAAATCTGATAAACAAATAAGAGCTCTTGCATTTTTAAAAGAAAATGATGGAATATTAGTGAGTGACCTTGAAATATTTTGCGATATATCTAAGGCCATACTTCAAACATTAGAAAAAAATGGATATATAGAAATTGTACAAAAGCAAATTAATTGAGATCCATTTATTCATAAAGATATTAAAAGGGATACAGATTTAAAATTAACAGAAGAACAGAACAAAGCATATAGTGAAATTGTAAAGTCCATAGAAAAAAATTATTTTAAAGAATATTTAATTTATGGTATTACTGGTTCTGGAAAAACAGAAATTTATTTACAGTTAATTAAAAGAATATTAGAAAAAAATAAAACCAGTTTAATTTTGGTACCAGAAATATCTTTAACACCCCAAATGGTAAATAGATTTATTGCTAGGTTTGGACAAGAGAAAATTGCAGTTTTACATAGTAAATTATCTATAGGGGAAAGATATGATGAATGGCAGAGAATAAAAAACAAAGAGGCTAAAATTGTAATTGGTGCGCGTTCTGCTATTTTTGCACCATTAGAAGATTTAGGATTAATTATTATAGATGAAGAGCATGATGATTCATATAAGTCTGAAATGTCGCCAAGATATCATGCAAAAGAGGTGGCAGAATATATTGCAAAAGAAAAAAATATTCCACTAGTTTTAGGTAGTGCTACTCCAGATATGACAACTTTTTATAAAGCAAAAAAAGGTGATATAAAATTATTAACTCTTACTAAAAGAGCGAACGAATCAAACTTACCTAATGTAGAAATAATAGATTTAAGAGAAGAATTAGCAAACGGAAATAAGACAATGATAAGCAGAAGACTATATGATGAAATATCTAAAAATTTAGAAAGAAAAAAGCAAACTATATTATTCTTAAATCGTAGAGGATTTTCTACTTTCGTTATGTGCAGAGATTGTGGCTATACTGTAAAATGTAAGAATTGCAATATTACTTTAACTTATCATTCAAAAGAAAATAAGTTAAAATGTCATTATTGCGGTTATGAGCAAGAAAATGTTACAATTTGCCCAGAATGTGGAAGTACAAAAATTAAATATTTTGGAACTGGAACTCAAAAGTTAGAAGCACAAATTCAAAAGTTGTTTCCAAAGTGTTCAACAATTAGAATGGATATAGATACAGTTTCAAAGAAAAATTCACATGAAGAAATATTAGATAGATTTAAAAATGAAACAATAGATATTTTAATTGGTACACAAATGGTAGTAAAAGGACATCATTTTCCTAATGTAACTTTAGTAGGAGTAATTGCTGCAGATAGTAGCTTAAATATAGATGATTATAGAGCAAATGAAAGGACATTTCAAATATTAACTCAAGTAGCTGGAAGAGCTGGAAGAGAAAAGTTAGAAGGAAATGTTATAGTACAAACATATAATCCAGACCATTTTAGTATAGAATGTGTAAAACATCAAAATTATGATGAATTCTATAAAACAGAAATAAACTTAAGAGAACAATTGAATTATCCACCATTTTGCGATATAATAATGTTTGGCATTAGTGGTATAAATCAAAATCAAGTTATGGAAATATCAAATATACTTTATAATGAATTTGAAAAAAGAATGAAAAATAATTCATATAATTTAACTTTATTTAAACCTAGACCAGCACCAATAGATAAAATAAAAAATAAATATCGTTATAGGATGATTGCTAAAGGAAACTTAGATGAAAAAGATAGGGAACTAATAAACGAAGTATTAATAAGTATGGAGGATTATAATTCATCTAAAGTAAGGATAGTAATTGATATTAATCCTACAAATATGCTATAAACATTCTAATAAGGGGGAAAATAAAATGGCATTAAGAACAATAAGACAAGAGGGAGACGAAATATTATCTAAAATATCAAAACCAGTAGAAAAAATTGATGATAAACTTCAAGAGTTAATTGATGATATGATTGAAACCATGCATCACTACAATGGCGTTGGACTTGCCGCTGTACAAGTAGGAGTTTTAAAAAGAGTTATTGTAATTCATACAGATTATGAAAAAGAAGAAGTAATTGTTTTAATTAATCCTGAAATAAAAAAACAAAAAGGTGAACAATGTGTTGAGGAAGGATGCTTAAGTTTTCCAAATAAATTTGCAAAGGTAGTAAGACCAGAAGAGGTAGTTGTAGAGGGGTTAGATAGAAATGGTAAAACTATCAAAATAACAGGAAAAGACTTACTTGCACAAGCTATAGCACATGAAGTTGACCATTTAAATGGAGAAGTTTTTATAGATAAAATATTACCAGGTACATTGGAATATATAACTCCAGAACAAGAGTAAATTTAAAATAGATATGAACGTTTTTGAAAGGAATAGTTTTAAATATGTTTAATATTGTATTTATGGGAACTCCAGATTTTGCAAAAGAATCTTTGGAGGAAATTTATAATGCTGGACATAATATATTAGCTGTAGTTACAAATCCAGATAGACCAAAAGGAAGAGGAATGAAGTTAATATTAAGCCCAGTAAAAGATTTTGCATTAGAACATAATATAAGTATTTATCAGCCAGAGAGAATTAAAGAAAATTTTGAATTTATAAATGAAATAAAAGAATTGAAACCGGATTTAATTTGTGTAGTAGCATATGGAAAAATTCTTCCTAAAGAGATATTAGAAATACCACCTTATGGATGTATAAATCTACATGGTTCACTTCTTCCAAAGTACCGTGGAGCTGCACCAATTCAATGGGCAGTAATAAATGGAGACAAAACTACAGGAGTTACTACAATTTACATGAATGAGGGCATGGATTCAGGAGATATAATTTTAAAAGAAGAAGTACAAATTTTAGAAAACGAAACAACAGGAGAACTATGGAATAGAATGTCTAAAATAGGAGCACAACTTCTTAAAACTACACTTGAAAAAATAGAAGATGGGAGTGCACCAAGAGAAAAGCAATCAGAAAATTTTACATTAGCACCTATGTTAAATAAAGAAATGTCGAAAATTAATTGGAACGAAATGACATCAGAGCATATAAAAAATTTGACAAGAGGATTAGATCCAATTATGGGAACATTTACATTTTATAGGGATAAAAAAATTAAAATATGGAAAGTTGAAATAGAAAATAAATGTGATTTTGAAGATTCGTCAAATTTAGTACCAGGACAAATTATTAAAGCAAATGATAAAGATGGTTTGTATATAAAAACAATAGACGGAGTAATTAAAGTATTGGAAATACAAGGAGAAAATGCAAAAAGAATGAATTCTAAAGACTTTTTAAGGGGAAATTTGTTAGAAAAAAATGAAATATTAAAATAATGTTGATTTTATAAATTAAGTATGATAGACTGGCAATGAAAAATTAAAAAAGGGGGAAAACAAATGAATAAAAAAGTTATGATTGGGATAGTAGTAGCAGTTGCTATTATTGTAGTTGTAGTAGCGGTAGCTTTACTATTTAAAAAAAGTCCAAGTAAGGAATTAAATTTACAAGAATTAAATACTCAAATTTCAGAAATATCACCATTTAACGAAATGGCAACAATGGATATTGATGCAGATATCTTATCTTCACATTATGAAATTAACGAAAGTGATTATGAAGAGGTAGTTGGTAAAATGCCAATGATGAACATACAAGCTAGTATGTATTTAATTATAAAAGCAAAAGATGGTTCTGTTGATACTGTAAAAGAAAAAGTTGAACAATATGCACAAAAACAAGATGATATATGGTCTAGATATTTACCAGATCAATATGATTTAGTACAACAAAGAAAATTAGGAGTTGTTGGAAACTATGTTTATCTTATTATTGGAGAAAATGCAGAACAAATACAAAAATTAATTGTAAAATAAGAAAAGTAAATATTATAAATGTAATTAGGCTATTATCTTATAATCTAAGGGATTTATTGATAATAGCTTATTTTAAATAAAGGAGCAGACACATGGTTTTTAGCAGTATTGTATTTTTATATATTTTCTTACCTATCATGCTATTAGCATATTTTATAGTACCAAGTAAATTTAAAAATGCAATTATGATCTTAGCTAGTTTAATTTTCTTTGCGTGGGGAGAAATAAGATATATTTTTATAATGCTATTATTAGCAGTAATGGATTTTTGGTGTGGTAAAAAAATAACCCAATATGAAAATTCAAAAAATAAAAAAATTATTTTTCTTTTTATAGATGTAGGAGTTAATTTACTTATTTTATTCTTTTTTAAATATGCTGATTTTATAATTTCAAATATAAACAGTGTAACAGGATTTAGTATACCACTATTACATATTCCTTTACCAATAGGAGTATCTTTCAATACATTTCAATCATTGTCTTACATTATAGATGTATATAGAGGAACAGTAAAATGTGAAAAGAGTTTTTATAATTACCTAACATATACAACACTATTTCCTCAAATTATTGCAGGACCAATCGTGAGATATGAAACAGTAGATGAAGAGTTAGAAACTAAAAATATAAGTCTAATTAATTTTTCAAATGGTATGAAAAGATTTATAATTGGACTTGGAAAAAAAGTTTTAATAGCAAATCAAGTTGGAGTTTTATGGAATAATATTGAAACAGTAAATTATGGAGAACTAAGTCTATTACTTTCATGGATTGGTATTATATCATTTGCTTTGCAGATTTACTTTGATTTTAGTGGGTATTCAGATATGGCAATTGGGCTAGCTCAAATTTTTGGTATGAAATTTGATGAAAACTTTAATTATCCTTATATATCGAAAAGTATTACAGAGTTTTGGAGAAGATGGCATATAACTTTGAGTAGTTGGTTTAGAGATTACATTTATATTCCATTGGGAGGAAATAGAAAAGGATTATTAAATCAAATAAGAAACATATTGATAGTATGGTTCTTAACAGGTGCATGGCACCGGAGCATCTTGGAATTTTATATTATGGGGAGTGTACTTTGGAGTAATTTTAATTATAGAAAAATTATTTTTGCTGAAAGTGTTAGAAAAATTACCTCGCATTGTAAGTCATATTTATTCTATAATATTAATTTTAGTTAGTTGGGTTATTTTTGCATTCGAGGATTTATCTAAGGTAGGAGAATATATTAAGGCAATGTTTATAAATAATTTGATATATGATAAGCAGTCAATTTACTATTTACAAAACTATATTTTTATTATAATTATAGGAATATTATGCTCTGTGCCACTATGGAAAAAAATTAAGGAAAAAATGAATGAAAAAAATAGCAAGACATTTGAAATTTTAAGTTCCTTAGGATATATGGCAATTTTTATATTATCGACAGCAAGTCTTGTAACTGATTCATTTAATCCATTTTTATATTTTCGTTTTTAAAATAAAAAATATAATGAACTATATGTTCATTATACGAGAGGGATATATGAAAGGTAAAATATTTTTTATTATTTTTATAAGTACATGGGTATTATTAATTTTACTTAACTTTTTAGTTCCAAAACAAGTATTTTCAGAACAAGAGAATAGATATTTGGCTAAAGTACCCAAATTTAATTTATCGGATTTAGTAAATGGGGAATATTCAGAAAGCTTAAATAATTATATTAACGACCATTTTATTTTAAGAAACTTTTGGTTAAAGTTAAATTCTTTTTTACAATTATCAACTGGAAGAACTGAAAATAATGGTGTTTATATAGGAAAAGATAATTATTTATTCGATAAGTTTCAATATGGAAAATCAGAAAAAGATAATTTAGAGAAAATTGCATATTCAATAAATAATTTTGCAGATACAATAAATATACCAGTATATTTCTTATTAGCACCTAACTCAATGTATATCAATGGTGATAAATTGCCAAACAATTTAGATATTTATGACCAAAATGATGTTATAGAAGAATTTTATAAAAAGATTAATACTTCAAAAATTAAAACTATTGAAACAACATCTACACTTTTAGAACTAAATAAAAAAATACAGTTATACTATAAAACAGATCATCATATGACAAGCGAAGGTGCATATATATTGTATGTAGAATTTTGTAATGCAGCTAAGATAAAACCAGTTCCTTTAGCAGAGTTTAAGAGAGAAGTTGTATCAAATAATTTTTTAGGAACATTAGATTCAAAAGCACAAGTTCCAAACCAAGAATGTGATGAAATTGTAGTATATAAAAATGATATTAATCAAAATATAGTAGGAGAATATGATGGAGTTACATACCCATCTATGTTTAATAGTGAGTACTTAAATAAAAAGGATAAATATTCATATTTTTTAAATGGAAATAATGCAAAAGTAAAAATAAAAACGCAAGTGAATAATGGTAAAAAATTGTTGGTAATAAAAGATTCATATGCACATATAGTAGCACAGTTTTTGTGCCAAAACTATGAAGAAGTGCACTTTATAGATCCACGTTATTATAAAGTTTCTATTTGTGAATATATAGAGCAAGAACGAATTACAGACGTATTGTTTTTATATAATGTTTTAAATTTAGTAACTGATGTATCTTTACGAGGTGTTAAATAGAAGGAAAATCGAAAACTTACAAAAAAAGATAGTAAAAATTAATTTTCTATGGTACAATAAATTGTAGGTTAGAATGCCACTGTAGCTCAGTTGGTAGAGCAACAGATTCGTAACCTGTAGGTCGGCAGTTCGATTCTGCCCAGTGGCTCCAACGACGAATCTGTTCGAACTTTTATATAGAACAGTAGATACAAAATCAATCAGAATTAAACTGGTTGATTTTTTTGTTTGCAAAAAATCATCCTAAATTTATAATGAAAGGATGGTGTTTTAAATGAAGATAATTAAGCAAGAACTACAATTCGAAGAAAGTCTAAAGCAAAGGCTTGAATTTATATGTGAGTTTTCA
>CANQRO010000056.1 GCA_947626205.1 uncultured Clostridia bacterium | reverse complement strand
ATAGTAAATTGATAGAAGAGGCAAGAAAAGAAGGAAAAGAAAAAAGAAAGGAGGCAAGAAAAGAAGGAAAAGAAAAAAGAAAAGAAGCAAAAAATAAAGTAAGAAATGACAAGCTAAGTGAAAATATATTAGAAGGCATAAGAGCTGGAAAGACTCAAAAAGAAATAGCAGATGAACAAGGCGTAGCTCAACAAACCATATCTAATAGAATAAAGCAAATAAATAGTAAATTAGTAGAAAAGGCAAGAAAAGAGGCAAAAAAATCAGAACAAGACAAGCTAAGTAAAAGTATATTAGAAAGCATAAGAAATGGAAAGACGTTAAAAGAAATAGCCGCTGAACACGGAGTAACCCAACCAACCGTATCTAGAAAAATAAAGCAAATAGATAGTAAATTGGTAGAAGAGGCAAGAAAAGATAGAAAAGCAAAACAAGACAAACTAAGTGAAAGTATGTTAGAAGACATAAGAGCTGGAAAAACACTAAAGGAAATAGCGGATAAACACAATATATCTAAAGCAACTGTATCTAGAAGAATAAATCAAATGTATAGTAATCTTGTAAAAAAGACAAAACAAGACAAACTAAGTGAAAGTATATTAGAAGGCATAAGGGATGGAAAGACACAAAAAGAAATAGCGGATGAGCAAGGAATAACTCAAAAAACCATATCTAATAGAATAAATCAAATAGATAGTAAATTGGTAGAAAAAGCAAGAAAAGAAGGAAAAGAAAAAAGAAATGAAGTAAGAAAAGACGGCCTAAGTGAAAGTATATTAGAAGGCATAAGAACTGGAAAGACACAAAAAGAAATAGCGGATGAGCAAGGAATAACTCAAACAACCGTATCTAATAGAATAAATCAAATAGATAGTAAATTGGTAGAAAAAGCAAGAAAAGAAGGAAAAGAAGCAAGAAATTACAAGCTAAGTGAAAGTATATTAGAAGGCATAAGAGATGGAAAAACACTACAAGAAATAGCGGATGAGCAGGGAGTAACTAAATCAACTGTGTATAATAGAATAAAACAAATAGACAGTAAGCTGCTAGAAAAAGCAAAAAAAGAAGGAAAAGAAGCAAGAAAAATAGAAAGATTAGCTGAAGGAACTGGAAAAAATATAAAAAAATATAAGAATAGTGAATTAGTAACCAAATCAAAAAACGAATATTTTGAAAAATTTAAAAAAAGTATAAACGAAAAAATCAAAAATAGAACAATAAAAAAGGAAGATATCTTAAAATATCGTAATTTGATAGACAGAAAATATGATACAATAGGATATAATGATGTAGTTTTATTGATAAATGGATATATAAAAATAAGACAAATAGATGAAGCTATATACTTTCTAAATATGCTCATCAATGATCCTGATAAGCATTATTTGAACTTAGAAAAATTAAAGAAAATGAAACAAGAATTAGAGCATACAAAAAAACGACAATCAGCCCGAAGATTAATTATACAATATCCTAAAACATCTATAGCGGAGATAATGAGAATAACAGGATTAAGAGAAACAGAAATAGTACAAATAAAAAAACAAATGGAAGCAAAAAAAGGAATGGAATTATAAAAATAACTCGCATTTTAAAATGCGAGTTATTTTTACAAGTATTACTATAGAAAGAAGGATAACTTAAAAAAGCTATCCTTCTTTTTCTATATTCTCTTTTATTTTATTTGCCTTTTTTCTTATTCTTTGTATTGCTGTATCTACAGATTTTACTTTTGTATTTAAAATTTGTGCAATTTCTGCATAAGGTTTTCCTTCTTTATATAAATGCAATACTTTTTTTTCGAAATCGCTTAATGATTCTTCTATTTTAGATTGCATTGAGCGATAATATTCTTTTTGTGTTAATGTGTCTAATGGATCCTCTACTGTGTCTGTTTCTAATACATCCATTACCTCTACATCATCGTTTTCATCATATGCTGATGAATTTAATGAAAATGCTGAATTTAATGGAATATTTTTTTGACGATTTGATGTTTTAAGCGCTGTAATTAGCTGTCTTTCTATGCAAAGATTAGCGAATGTTTTAAATGAATTTTGCATGCCGGAATTGAAGGATTTCGTAGCTTTATATAATCCTATTAATCCTTCTTGTATAATATCATCTTTATCTGCTCCTGCCATAAAGAATTTACTAGCTTTCATATTTACTAAATTATTATATTTTTCCATCATGTAATTCAACGCAGTATTGTCGCCGGATTGGATGACTTCAATTACTTTTTCATCTGGCATATTCTCATAATCGTTTGTAAAATGATTCATCTGTGTCATAGAATATTAGTTACCTCCTAGAGCTCGTCTTTATCTACTTTATTTGCTTTATTATATTTATAAAAATCTTTTTAGTCAATAGTTTTTTAGTATTTTAATTCATTTGAACTGCCCCTACAATTTCATTTATATCGTTTATGTTATATTTTTTCATATAATTTTCTATTCCTTCTATAACTTTAATTGCTGTATTTGGCTCTATAAAGTTTCCTGTTCCAATAGATATAGCCCTTGCTCCTGCTAGCATGTATTCTATTGCATCATCTCCTGTAACAATTCCACCTAATCCTAGAATTGGAATTTTTACAGCTTTAGATACTTGATATACCATTCTTACTCCAATTGGTTTTACACATGGTCCAGATAAACCACCAGTATTATTGGCAAGGTGTGGTTTTTTCGTATTAATATCTATACTCATTCCAAGCAATGTATTAATAAGTGATACTCCATCTGCTCCTGCATCTTCAGCACCTTTGGCAGGTAAAGTAATATCTGTTACATTTGGTGTTAATTTTACAATTAATGGCTTATCTAATACTCTTCTTACTTGTGATGTTACTTCTTTTACTCCTTCATATGTAGTTCCAAACGCTAAACAACCTGCTTTAACATTTGGGCAAGATAGGTTTAATTCTACACCATCTATATCCAATGTATTTAATACTTTTGCAAGTTCAACATAGTCTTCTATTGTACTTCCGCAAGCATTAACAATAATTGCTGTATCAAATTTTTTTAGGTATGGTAAATCATTTTCCATAAAATAGGTTACTCCTGGATTCTGAAGCCCTATTGCATTTAACATACCAGCTGGTGTTTCATATACACGTGGTGGTTTATTTCCTGCTCTTGGTTTTAAGGATGTCCCTTTTGTACAAATTCCACCTAGTTTATTTAAGTCTATAAATTCTTCAAATTCTCTTCCATATCCAAATGTTCCGTGAAGCCACAGTAACCGGATTTTTCATTTTTATTCCTGCTAAATCAACACTTGTATTCATATTTTTCTCCTTTTCCTACTTAAATTTTTATGTCTTTTACTTAGATTTCTACATCTTTTGCATCAAATACTGGTCCTGCTTTGCACACATGCCAATATTCTGGTGCATCTTGAGGACTTTTTGCAGTTTTTACTGCACATCCTAAACATACTCCAATTCCACATGCCATTTTTTGCTCTAATGAAATTTCACAAGGTATATCTTTTTCATTTGCAAAGGCTTGTACTGCTTTCAACATAGGAAGTGGTCCGCAAGCAAAAATTTTATCTGGTGTTTTTGTTTCACAATCTTTTTTAAGTTCATTGATTGCAAATCCTGAAATTCCATAACTTCCATCATCTGTTGTTATTGTTAGTTCATCAGATACGTTTTTAAATTCGTCTTCTAATGTAACTAGTTCTTTATTTCTAAATCCCATATATACATGTACTTTACTTGTTGTATTTTCTTTCAATTCTTTTGCAAGTTCATATAATGGAAACATTCCAATTCCTCCACCAATAACTGCTACATTTTTGTAATCTTTGATGCTGAATGTTCCATATCCAAGTGGACCAATTATATCTAATTTTTCTCCAACTTTACGTTCTGCAAGTAGCGAAGTACCTTTTCCTTTTACTTGAAATATAAATTCTAATATTCCATTTTCTCTATCTAAATTGTATATGCTTATTGGTCTTCTAAGTAATGGCTCTATACTATCTATAACACGAATTTCAATAAAATGACCAGGTTTTGAGTTTTTAACTACCTCTTCTGCTTTAATGCTAAATTTATATAAGTCTTCTTTTAGTTTTTCTATTTTTAAAATTTCTGCTTTACAATGAATTTTCATAATTTTTAACCTTTCTTAATTAATATATTTAGGTCTTTAAAAGGTACCTATAAACCTTTAAAATAACTTTATTGGGTTAACCTATATATTAAAATTATTTATTTTTTATAGCTGTGTTTATTTCATCTCTCATACGTATTGCTTCAGCTCTTGTTGCTTTACCAAATTCTTCTTCGCTAAATTTTTCATCTTTTTTATATGCACACATTAAACTTCTTGAGGCATTTACTATTCCTCCAATTCCGTTTTCATCAAACCCAAGTGCTATATCTTCTGCTTTTCCTCCTTGTGCTCCATATCCTGGAATTAAGAAAAATGTATGTGGTGCTAATTTTCTTAAAGTTTTTAGTTGCTCTGGGTATGTTGCTCCAACTACTGATGATATACTGCTATATCCATATTTTCCACGTAGCTCTTCTCCCCATTTTTCTATTAGAACTGCAACTTCTTCATATATTGTTCTTCCATTTTCTAATTTTAAGTCTTGTAATTCTCCTGATGATGGGTTTGAAGTTTTATCTATAATGAATATTCCTTTCCCGTATTTTTTACAGTCTTCTATAAATGGTTTTACACCATCAATGCCTAGATATGGATTTATTGTTACAAAATCTACATCAAAAATTATTTCTTCTTTATCTAGAAGTGGTGTTCTTCCAATGTATGCGTTAGAATATCCTGATGCAGTTGAACCGATGTCTCCTCTTTTTATGTCTGCAATTACTAACATTCCTTTTTCTTTAGCATATTTACATGTTTCTTTAAAAGCTTTTATTCCTTCTATTCCAAACATTTCATAAAATGCTATTTGTGGCTTTACAGCTGGAATTATGTCGTATGTTGCATCTATTAATGCTTTGTTAAACTCTACAATTGCTTTGCAAGCTCCTTCTAAGTTGTTTTCATATTTTTTTGTAATTACATTAGGTATCATATCATACCTTGGGTCTAAGCCCATAACTGTTGGGTTGTCCATTTTTTTGATTTTGTCTATTAATTCATCTATTGCATTTTTCATTACTTTTCTCCTTATTGTTTAATTTTACTTTTATTTAGTTTATACATAAATTTAACTAATTCAAATTAATTATTAAATTATATTGTAATTCATCTTTTTATTTTTTTAAGATAGCTTATTTTCAAATACTATTCTTCCGCCTACCATTGTGTACATTACTTTTCCTTTTAGTTTTTTACCAATAAATGGTGTGTTTTTAGATTTTGATACTATACTTTCTTTCTCATATACATATTCTAATGTAGGATCAAATATTGTTATATCTGCATCATATCCTTGTTTTATTTGACCTTTTTTATCTAGTTTTAATAATTTTGCTGGTGTATATGAAGTTAAACGAACTAAGTCTAAGTAACTTAAGTGTTTTGGTTCTATAAGATTTGTAATGCTTGCAGCTAATGCTGTTTCAAATCCTATTATTCCATTTGGTGCAGATTCAAGTGGTTTATTTTTTTCTTCTTCTGAATGTGGTGCATGGTCTGTAATTATTGCATCAATTGTTCCATCTTGTAATCCTTTAATTATTGCTTTTCTATCTTCTTCTTCTCTTAAAGGAGGATTCATTTTTGCATTTGTTCCAGATTCCAATACTTCTTTTACTGTAAAACTATAATAATGTGGACATGTTTCGCAAGTAATTTTTACTCCACGCTTTTTAGCATCGCGTATCATTGCAACTGATGTACGTGTACTAATATGGCAAATATGTCCTCTTACTTTGTTTGTTTCAGATATTACTATTTCTCTTGCTGCCATAATTTCTTCTGCTTCTGGCAATACTCCCTCTACGCCTAATTTTTTAGCTACTTCTCCTGCATTAATTGCTCCTTTTGCAACAGATTTTTCTTCACAGTGCGATGCTACAAATGTGCCTAATTCATCTGCTTTTATCATTGCTTCGCGCATAATTTTGCTATTTACTACAGGCATACCATCATCTGAAAATGCTATTGCTCCTGCTTTTTTCATTTCATCAAAATCTACAAGTTCTTCTCCTTTTTCTCCTTTTGTTACACTAGAATATGGTAGTACATTGCATAAATTTACACGTTTTGCTTCATTAATAATTTGTTCTAAAATAATAGCGCTATCTGGGGTTGGTTTTGTATTTGGCATAGGACAAATAGTTGTAAAACCACCCTTAACAGCGCTTTTAGATCCAGTTTCTATTGTTTCTTTGTATTCAAATCCAGGTTCTCTTAGATGGCAATGCATATCAATCATTCCTGGAATAATCATTAATCCAGTACAGTCAATTACTTTGTCTGCACTATTGTTAATTTGTTTTTCTACTTTTACGATTTTTGTATCTTCTACTAATACATCCATTTTTTGATTAAGTCTTGAAGCATAATCAATTACTGTTCCGTTTTTTAATAGTATAGTCATTTTTTACCTCCTATATTTTTTCATTTGCTTCATTTTATCACTTTCCCTAAGCTTTTGCAACATTTTTTTGTAATTTGTTTTTTAATATTTTCATTCTATTTTTCTTGTATTAAGCATATGGTTTAATAAGCTTTTTAATGGAGGTTTTTCTATATGTATATAAATAAATGTATTATGATAAAAGTTTTATCTTTGTTTATGATATTTATTTTTTTACTTCCAATTTTTTCTTTTGCAATAGATGATTCTTTTGTATGGTCTGATGCTGATGTATCTACAGTTAGCACTTCTGCTACAGAAACATCAGATAATAATTCATCTAATTCACTTAATTTAGAATGTGGTAGTGCTATTTTAATTGAACAAAATACTGGTAAAGTTTTATATGAGCACAATGTTCATGAAAAATTACGTCCTGCAAGTGTTACTAAAGTAATGACTATTTTACTTATTATGGAAGCTTTAGATAGTGGAAAAATTACTTTAGATACCAAAATTCCTTGTAGTGAAAATGCAAGTTCTATGGGAGGTTCACAGATATGGCTTGATGTTAAAGAAACTTTGACTGTTAATGAAATGTTAAAAGCCATTTGTGTTGTTAGTGCAAATGATTGCACTGTTGCTATGGCAGAATATTTAGCAGGCTCTGAACAAGCTTTTGTTGAACAAATGAATGCTAAAGCTAAAGCACTTGGTATGAATGATACTACTTTTAAAAATTGTCATGGTATTGATGAAGATGGCCATATTACTTCTAGTTATGATATTGCTCTTATGTCTCGTGAACTGCTTTTAAAACATCCTAATATAACAAATTATACTACAATATGGATGGATTCGTTACGCGATGGAAAATCTGAACTTGTTAATACAAATAAGCTTATTCGTAATTATAAAGGTGCTACTGGTTTAAAAACTGGTTCTACTTCTCTTGCTTTATATAATTTATCTGCTAGTGCAACTAGAGATAATTTATCTTTAATTGCTGTTATTATGAAAGCTCCAAGCACTAAAGTACGTTTTTCTGAAGCTCAAAAGTTATTAGATTATGGATTTAGTCAGTATGAATATAAAGAATTCGGTAAACAAAATGATGTTATTACTTCTCTTAAAGTTTTAAAAGGTACTAGTGAAAATGTAAACGCAATTTTAGAGAATTCTTGTGGTACTTTAATAAAAAAGGGAGAAACTAAAAATTTAGTACAGGAAGTTCATTTAGATGATAAAGTTTCTGCTCCAGTTACAAAAGGTCAAAAATTAGGTGAAGTGGTTTATTTATTAGACAATAATCAAGTAGGTTCTTCAAACATTATTGCTGAACAAGATATTAATAGATTAACTCTTCTTAATATGGCAAGCGTTTTATATAAATCATGGTATCAATTATTACGCAATATTTAATAGCTTTTCCACATAATTCACATTATATCCACAAAAGTTATCCACACTGGTGGATAACTTTTGTGTTTGTTTTAAACTTTATTTATTGCACAATAGTAAACTAATCATTTTCTTATACATATTTTCTTAAACATTTCTTCATATAATTTTCACTTTACTTTTGTTGACAATATTCGATTTTTATTTTATTATGATATAGGATTTAAGGAGGTAGAAATATATGAGTAATTTAAAGTCACATTTATTTGAAACCAATGCAGTAAAAGTATGTCATGGCGATAAGCCTTTCTGGTTAACATCAGGAAAAATTAGTGCTTATTTTATTAATACGCATTTTGTATATGGTAGCGAAGATGAAGCTAATGTTCTTTTAAAATTTATTGATGAAAATAAGGATAATTCTCTTAGCTTTCCACAAGAATTATTTACAAAAGTAAAAGCTCAATATGAAGAAAACTCTATTTATCATAATGTTATAGATGAAATGATATCTTTCATAAAAGAAAATATTCCTGTAGCAGATATTGATTATGTTTCAGGTGGAGAAAGAAGAGATTGGTTCTTCTCTTATATGGTTGCTTATCTTTTAGATAAACCTCATATTACAATTTTTAAAGATTTATCTACATATGTAAGTGATAGCCATTTTGAAGATACAAAACCCGTTTCATCTATTTCTGGTAAAAAAGTACTTCATGTAACAGATTTAATTACTATCGCTTCAAGTTATATACGTGCTTGGATTCCTGCTATTCAAAACTTAGGTGGAGAGTTAATTTGGTCTTTATCTGTTGTTGATAGAATGCAAGGTGGAAAAGATAGATTAGAAGATTTAGGTATTAAATCTTATAGTTTAGTTTGTATTGATGAATCGCTATTTAAAGAAGCTTTTGAAAAGGGAATTATAGATAAGGCACAATTTGATCTAGTTTGTGAGTTCATAAAAGATCCAGATGGAAGTATGGAAACCTTTATAAAAGAACATCCAAACTTTATAGATGAAGCTTTACATTCTGATGCAAAAACGGCAGGTCGTGCTCAACTATGTATAGATAGCCATTTTTACGGATTATAAAATTTTAAATTTTTTATAAAAAATAAATGTGAAACAAAATTATTAAATATTAATAATATATTTCACATTTATTTTTTTCTTTAAAATCTTCTTTTTTCAATAATATATTTATTTACTTGTTACTTCTTTGTCAAGATAAATTTAACTGTTCTATCTTCATTTTCTATTTTCTCTAAACTATATCCACTTGTTCTTAAATTTATAGAAACAATGGGTCTTAAATATAACTGAATGGTTCTCTCTGATGGTTCTGTATAAAATAAACTAGTAAAGCAATTACCAGCTATCATTTTACTCTGGTCATAGAAAACAGATGAAATAG
>CANQRO010000055.1 GCA_947626205.1 uncultured Clostridia bacterium | reverse complement strand
GTCTTTCCAGCTCTTATACCTTCTAATATACTTTCACTTAGCTTGTAATTTCTTGCTTCATTTCTTTTTTCTTTTCCTTCTTTTCTTGCCTCTTCTATCAATTTACTATCCATTTGTTTTATTCTATTATACACGGTTGATTTTGATATCTTGTGTTCATCTGCTATTTCTTTTTGAGTCTTTCCAGCTCTTATACCTTCTAATATACTTTCACTTAGCTTGTAATTTCTTGCTTCATTTCTTTTTTCTTTTCCTTCTTTTCTTGCCTCTTCTATCAATTTACTATCCATTTGTTTTATTCTATTATACACGGTTGATTTTGATATCTTGTGTTCATCTGCTATTTCTTTTTGAGTCTTTCCAGCTCTTATACCTTCTAATATACTTTCACTTAGCTTGTAATTTCTTGCTTCATTTCTTTTTTCTTTTCCCTCTTTTTTTGCATCTTCTACCAATTTACTATCTATTTGCTTTATTCTATTAGATATGGTTTGTTGAACTACGCCTTGTTCGTCTGCTATTTCTTTTTGTGTCTTTCCGGCTCTTATGCTTTCTAATATACTTTCATTACTTATATTCATTATATAATCTTGCCTTTCTTATATATTCGACAATATTATATAATGATTTACATAATTTTGCAAGTACTTGTGCATTTTAAATTAAAAAAGATGTTATAATAAAAGTAGTTTTGATACATATACAAGATGTTTCTCATCCACGTATAGTCTAAATTGGATTAACTTTGTTATATAGCAAAATTTTTGATTTTTCATATATAAAAAAAGGATAACTTAGGAAAGTTATTCTTTTTTCTATAGCAATACTTGCAAAATAGCACAAATGAGAATATAATAATGCACAAGTAACCAAGAAAAATTAAATTATAATTATAAATAGAAGGGAAAAATATGATAAAGATAAGTAATGAAAAAATAATACAATCCATAAAAGAGGGAATGACAGTAAAACAAATAGCAGAAGAAGCAGGAAGCTCAGTGCAAGCAATATATAGCAGAATAAAACATATAGATCCACAAACGGTAAGAAATGCTGAAGAAACAGCAATAAATAGTGGCAAATTTTCAGAAAACAGAGGAAGAAAAAGTAAAGTAAGCGATGAAGAAATAATACGAGCTATACAAAGTGGCAAGTCTGGACCAGAAATAGCAAAAGAGACAGGTATCAGTTATACATCAGTATATTTGAGATTAAAAAAAATAAGTAAACAAAATAATCAAAATAATCAAAATAATCAAAATCAACAACTAACAGAAAAAAGACCAAAAATAAGTAGATTTGAAGTAACTAGGAATAATATTATAAATAAAATAGCAAAGAATACAATAACAAAGGAAGACGTAGAAGCTTATAGAAAATTAGTGGAACAAAAATATAATAAAGTTAGTTATGATGATCTAGTTTTATTAATTAATGGTTTTATAAGAACAAAACAGACAGAAAAAGCAATGTATTTTTTGAATACTATTCTTAATAATCCTGATATGAAATATTTAGGAATAAATAACTTAAATCAAATAAAACAGGAAATAGAGCATATTAATAAATGTCAAACAATTAGACAACTAATGAGATCATATCCCAATATGTCACTTCAAGAAATGATGAGGATCACTGGAATAGGAGAAGTTGAAATAATAAGAATAAAACGAGAAGTTAGCGCAAAAAATGAAATGAAGTTTGAAGTAAAATCAGAAATGGAACTTTAAGAGGGAAAAAATTTTTAAAAATTTTCCCTCTTAAATATTGACAAGCCGTAAGAGAAAATGATATAATAACGCAGTTATATTTCAATTCATTTATTAAAAAGAGGAATTAAATAAGGAAAGAAGCCTTAATTTCTAAAAAGGAAAAAGCAGAATCCTTACGGAAAATAAAGTAGAAGCCTTATTCTAAGAGGGACTTTTTAATAAATTATTTTATTCTTAAAAAGCATTCTATTTTCTAGAACGCAATTCATTCTGCTAAAAATATTATATAGAGGTGATTTTTTTGGTAAAGGATATAAAACACGAAAAATGTGTCAGAAAAACCTTTGCAAAAGTTGAAGACAGCATTGAAATGCCAAATCTTATTCAAGTACAAAAAGATTCGTATGATTGGTTTGTAAAAGAAGGTTTAGGAGAAGTATTAAGAGATATTTCACCTATTATTGACTACAGTGGAAATTTAGTTTTAGAATTCTTTGATTATTATATGGAAGAAGAAACTAAATATTCTTTAGAAGAGGCAAAAGAAAGAGATGCTACATATTCAACAAGATTACACGTAAAGGTACGTTTAATTAACCGTGAAACCGGAGAAATAAAGGAACAAGAAATTTATTTAGGTGATTTTCCACTTATGACAGATAGTGGAACATTCGTAATAAATGGAGCAGAAAGAGTTGTTGTTAGCCAATTAGTACGTTCACCAGGATGTTATTATGCAGCAGATTATGATAAAACAGGAAAGAAAACTTTTACTGGAACAGTAATGCCAATTCGTGGTGCGTGGATTGAATATGAAACAGACGGAAATGATGTTTTCTATGTTCGTATAGATAGAACAAGAAAAATCCCTGTTACATCATTATTAAGAGCAATAGGACTTACATCTGACCAACAAATTCTAGATTTATTTGGCGAAGAAGATAAAATTGTTGCAACAATAAATAAAGACCAAGTAAAAACAGCAGAAGATGCGTTAGTAGAAATTTATAAAAAATTAAGACCAGGAGAACTTCCATCAGTAGAAGCTGCTAGAAGCTTATTTAATGGTTTATTTTTCGACGATAGAAGATATGACCTTGCAAAAGTAGGACGTTATAAATTTAACCAAAAATTAGGATTAGCTAACAGAATTAAAAATCAAATATCTGCAAAAGACATTGTACACCCAGATACTGGCGAAATATTAGTAGAAAAAGATGGAGTAATTACTAAGGAAATTGCAAATAAAATTCAAAATTCTGGTATAAACATTGTAGATGTAAAAGTTAACGATAAATCAGTTAGAGTAATCGGAAATGGAACAGTTGACATTCATGAGTATGTAAACTTAAAAAATACAGTAGTAAAAGAAAACGTTAATTATGAAATATTAAAAAATATTTTAGATAATACAAATCCAAAAGACGTAGAAAAAATAGTAAATGAAAGAATGGGAGAATTAGTTCCAAAGCACATTACTACTGAAGATATGATTGCATCTGTAAACTATATTCTAAATTTACAACATGGATTAGGATATACAGATGATATAGATCACTTAGGAAATAGACGTATTCGTTGTGTTGGTGAATTATTACAAAATCAATTTAGAATTGGTTTAACAAGATTAGAAAGAGTAGTTCGTGAAAGAATGACAATTCAAGACTTAGATGTAGTTACACCACAAACATTAATAAATACAAAACCAATTACATCATCAATTCGTGAATTTTTTGGAAGCTCACAATTATCACAATTTATGGATCAAACAAACCCATTATCAGAATTAACCCATAAAAGAAGAGTATCTGCATTAGGCCCTGGTGGTCTTTCAAGAGAAAGAGCAGGTTTCGAAGTAAGAGATGTTCACTATACTCACTATGGTAGATTATGTCCAATAGAATCTCCAGAAGGACCAAACATTGGATTAATTTCTGCATTAACATCATTTGCAATTATTAATGAATACGGATTTGTAGAAACTCCATATAGAGTAGTTGATGAAAAAACACACAAAGTAACAGACGAAGTTCGTTATTTAAGTGCAGATGAAGAAGAAGGTGCAAGAATTGCACAAGCATCTGAACCAATCGGAAAAGATGGAAAATTTGAAAATAAAAAGGTAAAAGTAAGACACTTAGATGATATAGAAGAAGTTTCACCAGATATGGTAGATTATATGGATGTTTCACCAAAACAATTAGTATCTGTTGGTGCAGCAATGATACCATTCTTGGAGCATGATGATGCTCACCGTGCATTAATGGGAGCAAACATGCAACGTCAAGCAGTTCCATTACTAATACCAGAATCTCCAATAGTTGGAACAGGAATTGAATATAGAGCTGCAAAAGATTCTGGAATAATGCAAATTGCAAAATCAAATGGAACAATTGAAAAAGTTACAGGTGATGAAATTATTCTAAAAACTACAAAAGGTGAGTTAGAAACATACCGTTTAAGAAAATTCAAAAGAACTAACGGCGGAACATGTATAAATCAAAGACCAATTGTTGTTAAAGGTGAAAAAGTAAAAGCAGGAGATGTAATTGCAGATGGACCATCTACAGATAAAGGTGAGATGGCACTTGGTAAGAACGTATTGATTGCATTCGCTACATGGGAAGGATACAACTACGAGGATGCTGTATTAATTAGTGAAAGACTTGTTAAAGAAGACGTATATACATCTATTCATATAGAAGAATATGATTGCGAATGTAGAGATACAAAATTAGGTCCAGAAGAAATTACAAGAGATATTCCAAATGTTGGAGAAGATAGCTTAAAAGACCTAGATGAAAACGGAATTATACGTATTGGTGCAGAAGTAAGACCAGGAGACATATTAGTTGGTAAAGTTACACCAAAGGGAGAAACAGAATTAACAGCAGAAGAAAGACTACTTCGTGCAATATTTGGAGAAAAAGCTAGAGAAGTTAGAGATACTTCACTTCGTGTACCACATGGAGAAGAAGGAACAATTGTAGATATAAAAATATTTACAAGAGACAATTCAGATGAACTAGCTCCAGGAGTAAATCAAGTAATTCGTTGCTACATAGCACAAAAAAGAAAAATCTCAGTTGGAGATAAAATGGCAGGACGACATGGAAATAAAGGTGTTGTATCAAGAATACTACCAGTTGAGGATATGCCATTCATGCCAGACGGAACACCTGTGGATATAGTATTAAACCCACTTGGTGTACCATCACGTATGAACCTAGGACAGGTGTTAGAAGTACACTTAGGTGCAGCAGCAAGCGAACTAGGCTGGAAAGTTGCAACACCAGTATTTGATGGCGCAACAGAAGATGAAATTACAGAATTATTAGAAAAAGCAGGTCGTACACCAGACGGAAAAGTAACATTATATGATGGTAGAACAGGAGAAAAATTCGATCATCCAGTTACAGTTGGAGTAATGTACATGTTAAAATTACACCACTTAGTAGATGATAAAATACATGCACGTTCAACAGGACCATACTCACTTGTTACACAACAACCTTTAGGAGGAAAAGCACAATTTGGTGGACAACGTTTTGGAGAAATGGAAGTTTGGGCACTAGAAGCTTATGGTGCAGCTCATACACTTCAAGAAATTTTAACTGTAAAATCAGATGATACAGTAGGACGTGTAAAAACTTATGAAGCTATCGTAAAAGGAGAAAATGTACCAGAACCAGGAGTTCCAGAAAGCTTTAAAGTTTTAGTAAAAGAATTACAAAGTTTAGGATTAGATATTCGTTTATATTCTGAAGATGATAGAGAATTGGAATTAAAAGAAAACATCGATGAAGGCGTAGAATATAACCCAGAAAAAGATAAAATACAAAACATTTTACTTGAAAACGAATTAGCAGAAGGTGGCTATACAGAAGAAAATGGGGAAAGCGATGAACTAATAGGTGACGAAGAAGATAATGATGAATTATTCGATTCTTTATTAGAAGAAGATGATGACCTTATCTTAGATGATACAGATTTAGGTGAAGATAATTTACTAGATGATAACGATATTCTAGATGACGATGATAATGAATAATAAAAAAATATCCAAATCCTCTTAAAAAAGGGGATTTGGGAATCTAATTAATTTAATAGTTCTAAATATATTTAAAATGATAGACAAAATAGAATTGTACAGTGGTATTAAATTATTTTACATTAATATTTAGAAGAAATTTTGTAAATCCAAACCGGGAGGGAGAAAACAGTTGTGGATGAATTAGATATTTTTGATAAATTAAAAATTGGGCTAGCATCAGATGAAAAAATAAGAGAATGGTCAAAAGGAGAAGTAAAAAAACCTGAAACCATTAATTATCGTACTCTTAAACCAGAAAAAGATGGTTTGTTTTGTGAAAGAATATTCGGACCAACTAAAGACTGGGAATGTCATTGTGGAAAATATAAAAGAGTAAGATATAAAGGAATTGTTTGCGACCGTTGTGGAGTTGAAGTAACAAAGGCAAAAGTAAGAAGAGAAAGAATGGGTCATATTGAACTTGCAGCTCCAGTAGCACATATTTGGTATTTCAAAGGAATACCAAGTAGAGTAGCATTAATGCTAGACATTTCACCAAGAAGCCTAGAAAAAGTTATTTATTTTGCATCATATATTGTTACAGATAAAGGAACATCAAACTTAATGAAATGCCAAGTATTAACAGAAAAAGAGTACCAAGAAGCGGTAGAACAATATGGAAAAGGCTCTTTTAAAGCTGAAATGGGAGCAGAAGCAATTCGAAAATTATTAGAAGAAATTGATGTTGAAAAACTATCAAACAAACTAAAAAAAGAATTAGAAAAGGCAAGCGAGCAAAGAAAAGTTAAATTAATAAAACGTTTAGATACAGTAGAATCTTTTAGAGTATCTGGAAATAGACCAGAGTGGATGATTATGAATGTAATTCCAGTTATTCCACCAGACTTAAGACCAATGGTACAATTAGATGGTGGAAGATTTGCTACATCAGATTTAAACGATTTATATCGTAGAGTTATAAATAGAAATAACCGTTTAAAAAGACTATTAGAATTAGGAGCACCAGAAATAATTGTAAGAAACGAAAAAAGAATGTTACAAGAATCAGTAGATGCTCTTATAGATAACGGTAGACGTGGTAGACCAGTAACAGGAGCTGGAAATAGACCTTTAAAATCTTTATCAGATTTATTAAAAGGAAAACAAGGTCGTTTCCGTCAAAACTTACTTGGAAAACGTGTTGACTATTCAGGACGTTCAGTTATTGTTGTAGGACCAGAGCTTAAAATATATCAATGCGGTCTTCCAAAAGAAATGGCAGTAGAATTATTTAAACCATTTGTTATGAAAGAATTAGTTGGTAGAGGAATTGCACATAACATTAAAAATGCTAAAAGAATGGTAGAAAAATTAAGACCAGAAGTATGGGATATATTAGAAGAAGTTATTAAAGATCACCCAGTTATGTTAAACCGTGCTCCAACACTACACAGACTTGGTATTCAAGCATTTGAGCCAGTACTAGTAGAAGGTAGAGCAATTAAACTTCATCCATTAGTTTGTACAGCATTTAACGCCGACTTCGATGGAGACCAAATGGCAGTTCACGTTCCATTATCACCAGAAGCACAAGCAGAAGCAAGATATTTAATGTTATCTGTAAATAACTTATTAAAACCACAAGATGGTAAGCCAGTTACAGTACCAACACAAGATATGATCTTAGGAAGCTATTACTTAACAATGGTAGTAGATGGAGAAATAGGAGAAGGAACATATTATAAAGACCAAGATGAAGCATTAATGGCATATGCAAATGGAGATTTAGGATTACATGCAAAAGTATGGATTCGCATGTTCAAAGAAGAAAACGGAGAAGTAAGACATAAAAGAGTACAAACAACAGTAGGTAGAGTTATATACAACCAAGGAATACCACAAGACTTAGGATTTGTAGATAGAACTGATCCAGAGCATGAATTCGATTTAGAAATAGATTTCCCAGTTGTTAAGAAAAACTTAGGAACAATAGTTGCAAAATGTATTAGTGTTCACGGTTTATCTAGAACAGCAGAATTGCTAGATTATATTAAAGCTACTGGATATAAATATTCTACAAAAGGTGCTATTACAGTTAGCACAAAGGATATAATTATTCCAGAAAAGAAACAAGAAATCTTAGACGCTGCAGAAGAAAAAGTTGAACAAATTGCAAAACAATATAAACGTGGTTTAATTACAGAAAATGAAAGATATGAATCTGTTATTAAAGTTTGGGAACAAGCAACTAATGATGTATCAGATGCAATGCAAGAAAACTTTGATGAACTAAACCCAATTTATATGATGATTCAATCTGGAGCACGTGGAAACATGAACCAATTACGCCAAGTTGCAGGTATGCGTGGACTTATGGCTAATACATCAGGTAAAGCAGTAGAAATACCAATTCGTTCTTCATTCCGTGAAGGTCTAGATCCACTAGAATATTTCGTATCTAGCCATGGTGGAAGAAAAGGACTTGCTGATACAGCTTTAAGAACTGCAGACTCTGGATATTTAACAAGAAGATTAGTAGATGTTTCTCAAGATATTATAGTTAGAGAAGACGATTGCGGAACACATGAAGGAATTGTAGTAACAGATATAAAAGACGGAAATCAAGTAATTGAAAAATTACAAGAGCGTTTAGAGGGAAGATATCCATTAGAAGATATTATAGATCCTAATACAAAAGAAGTAATTGCAGATACTAATACAATGATTACAGATAAAATTGCAGAAAAAATTGTAGCAGCAGGTTTTGAAAAAGTAAAAGTACGTTCTGCTTTAGGATGTCATTCAAAACATGGTGTTTGTGCAAAATGTTATGGAATGGGTCTTGCAACAAGAGAAAAGGTAAATATTGGAGAAGCTGTTGGAATTATTGCAGCACAATCAATTGGTGAACCAGGTACACAGCTTACAATGAGAACTTTCCACCAAGGTGGTGTTGCAGGAGGAGATATTACACAAGGTCTTCCTAGAGTTGAAGAATTATTTGAAGCTAGAAAACCAAAGGGACTTGCAATTATTTCAGAAATAGATGGTAAAGTAAAAATTGCAGAAGATAAGAAGAAAAAAGAAGTAATTGTTACCGGAAAAGATGATTCAAAAACATATGTTATACCATTTGGTTCAAAATTACGTGTAAAAGATGGAGATATCCTAGAAGCCGGAGATCAAATTACAGAAGGTTCTATTAATCCAAACGAAATTTTATTAATTAAAGGACCAGAAGGAGTATATGAATATTTAATTCAAGAAGTACAAAAAGTATATCGTAACCAAGGTGTTGATATCAATGATAAGCATATTGAAGTTATTGGTAGACAAATGCTAAAGAAAATAAGAGTAGAAGATAATGGAGATACAAATATGTTCCCAGGATCTTTGGTAGATATGTACGAATTTGAAGAGCAAAATAAGAAAATAGAAGAAGAAGGAAAACGTCCAGCAACAGGAAAAAGAGCTCTACTTGGTATTACAAAAGCATCTCTTGCAACAGAAAGCTTTCTTTCTGCAGCATCTTTCCAAGAGACAACAAGAGTACTAACAGAAGCATCAATTAAAGGAAAAGTTGATCCATTAATAGGACTAAAAGAAAATGTTATTATAGGAAAATTAATTCCAGCAGGTACAGGAATGAGTAAATATAAAAATATTAAAATAAATACAGAAATGAAGCCAGAAAAGTCTGAATTTGATGAAGACTTAGATGATGAGGAATTAAACGAAATAAATAATATTGCAGAGTAAAAAAAAGACACTTTATTTGATACAATACAAATGTTAGTTGTATTAGTAAAAATAAAGTGTCTTTTTTTATATAATATTTTTAGAAATATAAGAGCTCTTAAAGCTTAATCAACTTGACAAAGAAATGAAAAAAGCGTACAATTAGACATATAAATAAAAAG
>CANQRO010000054.1 GCA_947626205.1 uncultured Clostridia bacterium | reverse complement strand
ATAATGATAGAAAATGATGAGATTGCAATAAAAATTACTAATCTTACAAAAGAATATAAAATGTTTGCAAGAAAAAAGGATAGACTTTTAGAAACTGTAATTCCTTTTTACACTAAGCATTCTGTTTTTAAAGCAATAGATGATTTGAATTTAGAAGTAAAAAAAGGTGAAGTTTTGGGTATATTAGGAAAGAACGGAGCTGGAAAGTCAACATTGCTAAAAATGGTAACAGGTGTTGTTACCCAAACTAAAGGAAATATTGAAGTAAATGGAAAAATTAGTTCGCTATTGGAACTTGGGACGGCTTTTAATCCTGAATTAACGGGGCTTGAAAATATTTTTCAACATGGACAAGTTATGGGACTTACAAATGAACAAATTGAAGAAAAAAAGCAAGAAATAATAGATTTTGCAGATATTGGAAAACATCTATATCAACCTGTTAAAACATATTCTTCGGGTATGTTCGCACGTCTTGCATTTGCATGTGCTATTAATGTTGATCCTGATATTTTAATAGTAGATGAAGTTTTATCTGTTGGAGATATTGCCTTTCAATTGAAATGCTTTAAGAAATTTGAAGAATTTAAGAAAAATGGAAAAACCATTTTGTTTGTTACACATGGGATAGGTGAAGTGTTAAAGAATTGTACTAGAACAATTGTTATTAGTGATGGAAAAAAGATATTTGATGGTGATGTAAAAGCTGGAGTTGAAATGTATAAAAAGATGATAGTTGGAATATCTCCTACTGAATCAAGCCAAATATTTGATGAAGATGATACTGCACTTATAGGTGAAAAGAAATATTCAATTAAAAAATTGATGAAGAATAAAGATTGCTGGATGCAACATTTTAATGTAAATCCAAATATTATTGACTATGGCAATGGCGAAGCTCATGTAGTTGACTTTGGTATTTTTGACAAAAAAGGTGGTTTTAAAAACATAATAAATAATGATGAAGAAATTATTTTAAAATCAAAGATTATATTCGAAAAAGAAGTAAAAGATCCAATTTTTACAATGACAGTAAAAGATTTTAGGGGCAATGATATTTGTGGGACAAATACCTTAATTAATAACATATTGACAGGTAATTTTAAAAAAGGTGATGTAGTTGAAGTAAGTTTTAAACAAGTTTTGCCACTTGCTCCGGGGAAATATACTTTGTCATTTAGTTGTACAAAATTTAATACAAAAGGCGAAATGGAAGTATTAAACCGAAAATATGATGCCTTACTTATTGAAGTCTTATCTGATAAATCATGTGTTGGTATGATACAATTAGTTTCAGAAATAACTTATAGTAAAATAAATAATTAAAGAAAGGTATATAGTATTAATTAATTAGTATTTATATATATAGGTATGTATATGAAATTACATTTAGATAATTGTAATGAAGATGCTTATTATGGTGAGTATTATTTAAAAGAAATTGAAAAAAATATAATTGAGGAATATATCGAAAAATATGATAGATTCTCATATGAAAAAAATTTTTCAAATGATATAGATTTTGAATTATTATATAATTTATCTTCTATAGGACAAAATATATTAAGTTGGTATCCATTTAAAAAAAATGCGAAAGTTTTGGAAGTAGGTGGGAGACTTGGAAATATTACTCAGCTACTTTGTGAAGAAAATTTAGAAGTTGTTTGTATAGAGCCAGTAAAATATAGAGTAGAGGCTATTGCTAAAAGATGTGATAGTTATGAAAAGCTAGATATATATGCGAGTTATTTAAAAGACTTTAAAAGTAATGAGAAATTTGATTATATTATATGTATAGGTAATTTAGAATATTATAATGAAATATTTGGGAAAGAAATAGAATTAAAAGAATATTTAAAGTTTTTATGTAGTCGATTAAATGAAGATGGTAGAATATTAATTGCATTTGATAATAATATTTCTATGAGAAATCTTTTCAATACAACATTTTCAAATAATTTAAAAAAAAATAAATTTTTTTCAAAGAAGTATATACAAAATATATTAAATGAACTAGATTTAAAAAATGAGATAACTTATTATCCTTTGCCAGATTATAAATTACCAAACGTTATTTTATCTGATAAAAGTATATTTGAAAAAATAGTTGTTGATAAATATATACCATATTATATAGATAATACATATGAAACTTTTAATGAAAAAAAAGCTATAAATAATATTATAAAAGAAAATGCTGATACTTTTAAGTCTATTGCAAATTCATATTTACTAGATGTAGGGAAAACTGATTTATTGCAAAAATATAATTATATATCTTTTAATAATTTAAGAAAAGAGAAATATAGATTAATTACAAAAATATCAGATTCATACGTTGAAAAACAACCGTCAGTTAAAGAGACAACTAAACATTATTTAAATATTATTGATAATATAAGTGTCTTAAAAGCGGAAGAGATAGAAATCTTAGATTATGTTGAAAATGAAACTGTTTTTAGTAAGTATATAAATCAAAATGTAATGCTTGAAAGTATATTACTACAATTATTAGAAGAGGGAAAAATAGATGAGTTTTATATGCTATTTGATAAATTTATTGATAATATTTTAATGAAAAGTAAGCTACAAACTGATTATAATAATACAATATTTGAAAAATATGATATTAAAATTGAAGAAGATTTATTAAGAAAAATGAAATTTATAAAAAATGGATTTTGGGATATGACGTTTTTTAATTGTTTTTTTATAGAAAATAAATTTTATTTTTTTGATCAAGAGTGGAAAGATTATAATGTTCCAATTGAATATATAATATTTAAAAACATTTTTTATTCAAATGAATTTATGAAATATATAACAATTGAAGAATTATTTGACCATTATAATTTAAATGATTATTTGGATGTATTTTATAAATTAGATGATAAAATTCAAAAAGAGATACGAGATAATAAAATATGGGATTTTTATACTAAGGATAGTAAAAATGATGTTAGTAGTTTAATGCTACATCCAAATGAATTAGAAAAATATTTAGAGAATATTAATAAAATAATTTTTGACAAAGATAATGAGATTAATAATTGTAATATAAGGCTTGAAGAAAGTAAAAAAATTATAGAGTCGCAACAGGCTATTATTAATAATTTAAGTGAATCACTTAAAGTAAAGGCAATAAGATATATTAAAAAAACTTTTAGGAAGGAAAAAGAATGAAAAAGAAAGTAGATATATATAATTTTAAGGAAAAAAAATTGAATGTTACAAATCCAAAGAGTATATCAGTAATAATTCCAAATTATAATTATGCTGATTATATTATAAAAAGAATAGACTCTGTATTATTTCAAACATATCCTGTTTATGAAATAATAATTTTAGATGATTGTTCTACAGATAATAGTATTGAGATAATAGAAAATAAAATAAAGCAGATAAAGGAAAATGAAGATACTAAAAATATATCAATTTCCTTTTATAAAAATGAAAAAAATAGTGGAAGTCCTTTTGAACAATGGAAAAAAGGCTTTGAAGTCGCTAAAGGAGATTACATTTGGATTGCTGAGGCTGATGATGTATGTAAACCAAATTTATTAGAAAAACTTATTATTCCTTTTGAAAACGATGATAATATGGTCATATCATATTGTGATTCTGCAAGAATAGATGAAAATGATAATCTAATTAGAGAAAATTCAGAAGATTTATATGATATGTGTAAAACAGGTGAATGGAGAGGAGGATATTCTTGGTCTGGTAAAGAAGAAATTATTTATCATTTAAGTGTTACTAATACAATATTAAACGCATCTAGTGTATTATGGAAAAAAGGAAATTATGGAAGTATATTTGAACAAGCAAAAGAATATAAAGTGGCTGGAGATTGGTATGTTTATTATAAAATATTAGAAAATGGAAATATAAGTTTTTGCCCAGAATCTTTAAATTTCTTTAGAAAACATAGTAAGTCTGCATCTACTGTTGTAAAAGCAAGAATAGAATATAATGAAATATGTAAAATACAAGATGATATATCTAAAAATTATAATCTTCCTGATGATATAAAAGAAAAACAACAGTTAAGAAGAACATATATGTTGCCACAATTGCAAGAAGAGCAAGATGATGATAAAAAGAAAATTGCTTTTGTCATACCACATCCTGGAAAAGGCTCTGGAGGACATAGAACAATAATACAGAATATAAATGCACTTATTAATAAAGGATATTCTTGTGATATATATGTTGATGACAATGGGTTAGTTACTAAAGAGTTAATAGCAAAACAAATAAATGAATATTATGGCAAATGTAATGCTGGAGTTTATGTGGGATTTGACTTAAAGAAAGATTATGATGTTGTATTTGCCACTGGTTTTAGTACAACTGAATTTGTAAATTATGCAAAAGCAAAAGATAAAGCATATTTTATACAAGATTTTGAACCTTGGTTTTTTGCAATGGGTGATCAGTATTTAATAACTGAAAACTCATATAGGTATGGGTTTAAATGTGTTACTATTGGAAAGTGGTTAGCACATAAAATGGCTACAGAGTATAACAATCCAGTTAGATATTTTGATTTTTGCGCTGATTTAAATAATTATAAAAGGCTAGATAATGTAAAAAAAGAAAATGCTATTTGTTTTATATATCAACCAGAAAAGCCTAGAAGATGTGATTATATTGGACTAAAAGCATTAAAAATTGTAAAAACTATAATGCCAGAGGTGCAGATATATTTGTTTGGTTCAAACTTTCCTGCATCATTTGAATTTGAGTGTAAAAATCTAAAAATAATTCCTATTGAGAAATGTAATGAATTATATAATAAATGTAAAGTTGGAATATGCATGAGTGCATCTAATCCATCAAGAATTCCATTTGAAATGATGGCTGCCGGTCTTCCTGTGGTTGAATTGTATAAAGAAAATAATTTATATGATATCCCAGATGGAAGTGCTATTCTTGCAGAACCTACTCCTGGTGCTATAGCAAGTGCTATTATTACAATATTAAAAAATGAGGAACTTCAAAACCAGATGTCAAAATTTGGTATTCAATATATGAAAAATTTTCCACTTGAAAAAGGATATGAGCAATTTCTTGAAAATGTTGATAAGATAATAACAAATGATTATAATGAAATACCTAATATAAATAAAATTTATAATAAAGAACCTTTTAAAACAATAGAAGAAGTAAAACAAGTTGCATATGAAGTTACTAAACCATGTATAAGACTGGAAAATTCTAGTAAAACTAAAAGATTCTTAAGAAGAATTAAAAGGTTACCAAGCCTTATAAAATCAAGATTAAAAAAATATATAAATAAGTTTAAGACAAGGAAGTAGATAAATGAAAATTGTTAAACTTTTAAAAAAAGTATATAATAAAATATTTAGAATTACAGCAAGGCCTAAAAAAGGAAATGAGTATTTTGCTTGGATAAATAATAATGAGCCTAAAGTATCTCAAATTGATGAGTTAAAAGAATTTGTACCTAAATATAAATATAAATTCAGTTTTATAGTAAGTGATAATATAGAAGAAGATACTTTAGACTCTATTAAGGCACAGACTTATTCTAATTATGAAATAATTAAAGTGGATAAAGATACTAATGTTAATGATGTAGTAAAAGAAAGTAATGCTGACTATATAGTTTTTTTATATGATAATTGTGTATTGTCATTTTTTGCACTTTATGAAGTACTAAAAAAACTTGAAACTCAAAATAGTGATGTTATATATTCAGATTCTGATAAGTTAGAAATATTTGAAGAAGATGGAAAAAGAAGAATTAAAGTTAGAAAAGAGCCTATATTTAGAGTTGATTTTGCAATTGACACTTTAAGAGCTACAAATTATATTGGTAATGCAATATTTGTAAAAAAAGAAAGTATTGAAAAAAACAATATTAAATTAAATAAATATGATAATAATTTTATTTATGATTCTATGTTTAAATTTTATGAAAATAACTTATTAATAACTCATATTCCTAAAATGCTTTATCATGAGTTATGGAATAAAGATAAGTATTATAATGAAAATGAGGAAATAGAAATAATTAAAAATCATTTAAATAGACTAAATCTATCTGCAAAAGTTGAAAAAGGAATAAATTATAAACAATATAGAATAGTATATGATATTAATAATAGAAGTAAAATATCCATTATTATACCAAATATGGACCATATAAATGATTTAAAAAAATGTGTTGAATCAATAAAAAAGTCTACTTATGATAATTATGAAATAATCATTGTTGAAAATAATAGTAAAAATAATGATACCTTTGAGTATTATAATATATTAGAAAAAGATGATAAAATAAAAATATTAAAATGTGGAATTGAATATTTTAATTTTTCAAAAATTATAAATTTTGGAGTACAAAATGCAACAGGTGAATATATTGTTTTACTTAATAATGATGTTGAAATCTTAACTAATAATTGGCTTGAAAATATGTTAATGTATGCACAAAGAAAAGATGTTGGCGTAGTTGGAGTAAAATTATTATTTAATGATAATTCAATACAACATGCAGGTGTTATTATAGGGATTAGAGGACTAGCACGGTCATATGTATAGAGAAGTTCCAAAGGATATGTTTTCAAATTATCCAAATATTGATTTAACTCAAAACTTATCAGCTGTTACTGCCGCATGTATGATGTTTAAAAGAGAAACATTTGATGAGGTTTGGGGATTTGATGAAGGACTTGCAGTTAACTTTAATGATGTAGATTTTTGTTTAAAAGTTAGAGAAAAGGGGTTGTTGGTTGTATATAATCCTTTTGTTAATGCTTATCATTATGAATCTAAATCAAGAGGAATTGATACAGAAACAAAAGAGAAAAGAGAAAATTTTGGTAGAGAATATAATTTGTTTGTTAGAAGATGGTTAAAAGAAATACAAAGAGGAGATCCATATTTTAATAAGAATTATAGATTAGATCTTGATGTCCCAACAATTAATTATCAAAAAATAGTTTATTAATGAGGATAAGATTATGAGTATTTTAGAATATTTAGATTATAGAAAATATATAAATTTTTTAAATAGGAAAAATAAAGAAAATAGAGAACGTATTAATATGAAAAGATATAATAGCTGGATAAAGACTAATGAACCAGATGATAATGAATTAGAAATGCAAAGTAAAAAGAAATTTAATTATTCACCGAAAATAAGTATATTAGTTCCTATGTATAATACGCCAGAAAAGTTTTTGAAAGAATTATTAGATAGTGTTATTAGTCAAACATATTCAAATTTTGAATTATGTCTATTAGACACAAGTCCAAATAAAAATGATAATATAGTTGAATTGGTTAAAATTGATAAAAGAATAAAATACAAATATACTGGTAAAAATGAAGGTATTTCTAATAATACAAATTTAGCATCTAAAATGGCAGATGGTGAATATATTGCTTTATTAGACCATGATGACATATTAGCACCATTTGCATTATATGAGGTCGTAAAAGCAATAAATGAAAATAAAGATGTTGAATTTATTTATTCTGATGAAGATAAATTTACTACTTTAGATGAACCCAGATTTGACCCGTATTTTAAGCCTAATTTTTCTTTGCATTTATTAAGATGTAATAATTATATATGTCATTTTACAGTATTAAAAAAGACATTATTTAATAAAATAGGTGGATTTAGAAAGGAATTTGATGGTGCACAAGATTACGATTTGATTTTTAGAGCTACTGAAATAGCTAAAAACATTATTCATATACCAAAGATTTTGTATCATTGGAGATTTCATTCAGGTTCAACTGCAAGTGATGGAAATAATAAATTGTATGCTTATGAAGCAGGTAAAAGGGCAATAGAAGAACATTTACAGAGACAAAATATTAATGGTAAAATTACTATGAATACAAATTTTTTAGGTTTATATTCTGTTGAATATGATGTTGATGAGGAAAGTTTGGTAAGTATTGTAATTGTATTAGATAGAAAGAAAGAATTAAAAAACTTAAAGAGTTGTATAGATTCAATTAGTAAATCGACTTATAAAAAATATGAAATTATTATAATTAGTAAATTTTTATTAAAAGATAATATTTTAAATTTAAATAATAGAATAAAATTTTTTAGTTATAGTGATAAATATAATTATTCTAATATGATAAATTTTGGAGTAAACAAATCAAGTGGTGATTATATAGTTTTATTAGATGTTAATACAGAAATTTTTATGCATAATTGGCTCGAAAAAATGCTAGGAGTGTCAAAGTTAAATGATGTATCAATTGTTGGGCCAAAGTGTATTACACCTAATAATAACATTTTTAATACAAGCTTAATTATTGGTAGGGAATATTGTAAAAATGATTTGAATTCTAATTTAAATAAAGATGAATATGGATATTTTTCTTATACATTATGTAATAGGAACTTAAGTGCAATAAATGATATATGTATGATGATAAGTAAAAAAGATTTTATAAATGTAGGGGAATTGTCAAATAAGTATTCTGGTAGTTTGGCATTTGAAGATTTATGTATAAAAATAAATAAACAATTATCTAAGCAAATTGTATATAATTCTACTGTTGAAGTGTGTTATAAAGGGAGATGTCAAAGAAATAATATATTCGATACTCTTAGATTTAATAAAGAGTGGAGAGATGTTATAATTAATGGAGATCCATATTTTAATAAAAATTTAACAGTAAATAAATCTTTAATAATGATAAAAAATAAAAAGGTAGACTAAAGGAGATATAGTATTTATATGAAAAAATTATTTTGTAATAAAATGTTATTTGTTATAACAATTATGTTTGTTATATTATCAATATTGTTTTTTGAATTTGGATATTGCAATCCAAATTGGTTAGTAAATTGTGTTTTAAGAGAGCAAAATATAAGTTATAATTTTTCATTAATTAGAATAGTAGTATATTTTGCAATTATTACATTAGTAGTATTATTTAATAAGAAATTTATTGATAAGGCAATTGATGCATCACAAAATAAATATAAAAGAATTCTAATATATATCACTGTAAGTACAACTATTGTATTATTAATTTTTTATCTTATAACTATATTAACACCTAAAACTATAGAAGAAACATACATCCCAATGATAAATTCTATAATTTTAACAAAAAGTCCAAGTATTGTTATAACTACTTCAATGATTATTAGGGCTATTACTGTATTAATTATAGCATTGTTTGCATCTTCAATTTTTATAATTTATGTTTCAAATGATATAGTATATAATTTTATTATAATAATTTGTACTTTTGGTTTGGTTTTTTCAATAACTACAGACTTTAATCATACTATAGATGAGTCTAGGCATTTTGCTACAGCATTTAATGTTGCAAATTTTAATATTAGATATTCTACTGAACCAATAACAGATAACGCTATAAAGGAAATACCACAACATATGAAGTTTATAGCTATTGATAATTATTTAAAAAATAAATATGTTAGTTCTGTATATAAGGAAACAAACATGGATATTACAACTTTACCGGTTAATTATTTATTTATATCTTATATATTTCCAGCAATTGGTATTTTTATTGCAAAAACAATAGGTGGAAGTATAATAGACATATATATAATAGGGAGAATTTTTAACCTTATATTATATTGCATATTAGGAGTCATTGCTTTAAAGTTAATTCCATTTAAAAAAAATATATTGGCTATAATACTATGTACTCCAATGTTATTAGTACTTGCAGCCTCATATTCTATTGATGGATTTTGCGTGGGAACATGTTTTGTATTTATTGCTTATTGTTTAAAGATATATAAAGAAAGTGACAGTATAACGTTAAAGCAAACCTTGATATTATTAGGCTTATTCTTTTTAATATTAACTGCTAAATCTATGACTTATATGTTTATTTGCATATTTGCTTTAATATTGCCTATCATTAAAACATTGAAAAAAAATAAAAAATATTTACCTATAATAATAGTTTCAATTGTTATTCTTCTTATTTTGTTAATTGCAATGGGAATATATACTAAACGTACACAGTTATTTTCTGATGTAAGAGGAGGAAATACAAATTCAAGTGAGCAAATTAAATTATTATTAACAAATCCAATACATGAT
>CANQRO010000053.1 GCA_947626205.1 uncultured Clostridia bacterium | reverse complement strand
TTTCTAAACATTATATAAATATTTTACAAACTGTTATAGAAAATAGTGATATAAAAATAGCTGATATTGATATGCTTGAAGAAGAAGAAAAAAATCAAATATTAAATGATTTTAATAATACTAAAACAGATTATCCAAAGAATAAAACAGTTATAGAATTATTCGAAGAACAGGTTAATAAAAATCCTAATGGTATTGCAGTTATTTTTGAAGAACAAAAACTAACTTACAGAGAATTAAATGAAAAGGTTAATATGTTGGCTCATTATTTAGTAAATAATGGTGTTAAAAATAATGACATTATAAGTGTTTGTATGAATAAAAATATTTCATTTATTATTACCATTTTAGGAGTTTTAAAGTGTGGTTGTGCTTATTTACCAATAAATCCTACTTACCCTATTAATAGAATAAATTACATTACACAAAATAGTAAATCAAAATTATTTATAACTGATACAAATTATAAAATAGAATCTACTACAACACTTAATATTAATAATATAAATTATTCAAATTATGATAAAGCTAATTTAAATACTAATATTTCAACTGATGATTTAGCGTATATTATCTACACATCTGGTTCAACTGGTAACCCAAAGGGTGTTATGGTTACTCATAATAATTTAGTAAATTTCTTATTTAGCTTTAATAATTGCTTTAATAATAAGTTTGGAAATAAAGATAGTTGCTTATCTCTTACTAATATTTCGTTCGATGTTAGTGTATGTGAAATATTTACACCACTTGCATTTGGTTGTACTTTAGTTTTATATCCAGAGGACACATTAACCAGTATCCCTCTTTTATGTGATATGTTAAATAAATTTAAAGTAACTTTTCTTTATATTCCACCTAGTGTACTTAATGATGTTTCTTCTTATATTGTTTCTAATAATATAAAAGTCTACATTAATAAATTACTTGTTGGAGTAGAAGCAATTAAAAATAGTACTTTAAATAAATTTTTAGATATTAATAAAAATATAGAAATAGTAAATGGTTATGGGCCTACGGAAGCAACAATTTGTACTACTTTCTATAAATATAAATTTTCAGACAATTTGAATGAAAATGTGCCAATAGGTTTTCCTATATCTAATAGTAAAATCTTTATCTTAGATAAGGATACAAACCTTTTACCAATAGGTGTAGTTGGCGAATTATGTATTAGTGGAGATAATGTTAGTAAAGGATATTTAAATAATTCTGAATTAACTAAAAAAGCTTTTGTAAATAATAATAAATACAGTCCTACTACTATATATAAAACAGGTGATTTAGCATTCTGGACAGATAATGGTGTTTTATCTTTTATAGGTAGAAATGATTCACAAATTAAATTTAAGGGACACAGAATTGAATTAAACGAAATTAATTCAACTTTAAGAAATATATCAAATATTACAAATTCTTATACTATGATAAGAAAAGTAAATAATATTGATTGTATTTGTTCTTTTATAACTGCAAATGCAGATGTAGATTTAGAGTATATTAATACTTACTTAAAAAAGAATTTGCCTTATTATATGATACCATCTCATGTAGTAGTATTAGATGCTTTTCCTTTAACAATAAATGGTAAAATAGATGCTAAGGTTTTAAAAGAATATAAGATAACAACTGTAAAGAAGTCAAGTTATGTTGCACCAGAAAATGAATTGCAAAAATCATTCTGTACTACTTGGGAAAAGTTATTAAATACAAAAGTTGGTATAGATGATGATATTTTTGAATTAGGTGCTGATTCTTTACTTGCTATTAAATTTAAGGTTGAAATGTTATCGAATAATGTTAATGTAGAATATTCTGATATTTTTAAATATCCTACAGTAAGAGAACTATCTGAAGCAAAGGTTACTGCTATTGCTGAAGTAGAAAGTACTTATGATTATACTGAAATTAACAAAATATTAGAAAAAAATAATATTAAAAATTGCAAAAAAATTCTAACTAATAAAAATAATCATGTACTTTTATTAGGTTCAAATGGATTTGTTGGTATGCATATTTTATATAATTTTATTAAAAATGATAATGGTAAAACTTATTGTATAGTTAGAGACAAAAACAAATTGTCTGCTAGAACTAGATTTTTAGACGCTCTACATTTTTATTTTAATAATGAATTAGATGAGTTTATAGATAATAGAATTATCATTTTTAAAGGTGATATTACTAAAGAAAATTTCGGTTTAAGTACAGATTTATATAATGAAATTGTTGATGATGTTTCTATTGTAATTAACTCTAGTGCTAATGTTAGGCATTACGGTAATTTTAAAAATTTTGAAGATATTAATATTGGATTAACTGAAAAAGCAATTGAATTTTGCGAGAAATATAATAAGAGATTAATACAAATTTCTTCTGTTAGTGTTTCTGGAGAAATTAATAAGGACGAAACTGTTTCTTTTTCAGAAAATAATTTATATATTGGACAAAAATTAGATAATGTATATACAAAGAGTAAATTTGAAGCGGAAAAAATTATATTAGAACATATGGCACATGGATTGAATGCACAAATATTAAGACTTGGTAATATTACTAATAGATATTCAGATGGAAAATTCCAAATTAACCCTGATGAAAATGCTTTTATTGGTAGAATACAGTCTTTAATAAAATTAGGTGTTGTTCCAGATTATTTGTTGAATGCAAAATTAGAATTTACACCTGTAGATTTATGTGGGCTTGCAATTATTTTAATAATGCAAAATTATATACAAGATTTTAGTGTATTTCATCTTTATAATTGTAATTATATAACTATGAAAAATTTCATCGAGATATTAAAGAAATATAATATACATTTAAAAGTTGTAAATTATACAGAGTTTGATAAAATAATAAAAGAAACATTATCCGATGAGAATAAAAAAGATATTTTGTCTGGTATTATTAATGAATTAAATTTAAATAATAATTTTGAAATTAATTCGAATATAGACATTTTATCAGAATTTTCTAGAATGTTTTTAAATAAAATTGATTTTAATTGGTTAAACATAGATAATAAATATATGGAAAAGTATATTAAATATTTTAAAGATATAAAATTTATTTAGGAGGTTAGTTAATATGTTACCTTTAATTTTGATGATACTATCTGAGTTTTCATTACTCGCTTTGGTATTTCTTCTAAAGAAAGAGAAAAAAAGTCAATTAAAAACTGCATTTACGTGCCTTTTAGTCTGCTTGTTTGTTTGGACTTTGTGTTCACTTTTGCAGTTTGTATTTAGAGATTCTGATATTAACCCATTTTTATGGGAGAAGTTGGCTAGTTTTTCTGTATGTTTTACACCTGTTGCCCTTTTTGCGGTAAGTCAAATTTTTGCTAAAACAAAAATTAATATAAAACCTTATCATTTACTTTTCTTAGTTATACCTTTAATATCAGTTGCAATGATATGTACTAATGAATATCATCACTTATATTATAAGCAATATTCTTTAAATACTAATGAAATTATACCTGGAAGTTATGTTTCTATTGGGTCTACCTATACATATTTACTTTATGGTATTAGTATTTATTATTTATTAAAATATTCAATTAAGAATTCCGGCTTTTTCTCAAAGCAATCTTTATTGATTATTTTAGGAATATCTGTACCTTTAGCTTTAAACACATTAGGTACTATGGGAATTATTGAAATGACTCCATATGTAACATCAATGTCTTTCTCAATTCTTGCAATATTTTTTGCAATCGCAATATTCAAATTTAAATTTATTAGTATTACTCCAATAGCAATGCAAAATATTGTTGATAGGATGTCTGATAGTTTTGTTGTTATAAATGAAAATAATAATATTACTGATTTTAATAAGACTTTTACAGATACTTTTGGATTAAGTGCAAGTAAGGTACGAAATGCAAACATTATTGATTTATTGAAAAATGATATTAAATTTGAAGATGATGTAAGCAATATAGAAGATGCTATAAAAACTGTTAAAGCAACTTCTGAAATTTTATATTTCAATAAGGAATTTAAAATTGGGAAAAAATATTTTAGTATTGAAATAAGTAATATATCTTCAAAAGGAAACTATTTAGGTACATTAATATTATTTAAAGATATTACTCAGCATATGGAAGATATGGAAATTATTAAAAGAAACCAAGATATGCTTGTTGAAAAAGAGCGTTTATCTTCCCTTGGACAATTAGTTGGTGGAATTGCGCATAACTTAAAAACTCCTATAATGTCTATTGCTGGTGCTACTGAAGGTCTTAGTGATTTAATAAAAGAATATGATTCTTCTATTGATGACCCAGAAGTAAATAGTAAGGATCACCATGATATTGCACACGACATGAATGAATGGATTGAAAAAATAAGGACTCACACTTCATATATGTCAGATATTATTACTGCTGTTAAAGGACAAGCTGTTACTTTATCTGAAGAGGAACAAGATAAGTTTACTATTGAAGAATTATTAAAACGTATTAATATTTTAATGAAACATGAATTAAAAAATGCTCTAATTGATATGAATGTTAATTTAAATGTTGCTCCATCTCTTGTTTTAAATGGAAATGTTAATGGATTAGTTCAAGTTGTAAATAACCTAATTTCTAATGCAATCCAATCATATAATGGAAAAACTAATGAAACAATTGATTTAACAGTTGATAAAGATGAAAATTCTATTATGATTTCTATAAAAGATCATGGTTGTGGTATGACGAAAGAGGTAAAAGACAAGTTATTTAAAGAAATGATTACTACAAAAGGAAAAAATGGTACTGGACTTGGTTTATTTATGTCATATTCTACTATTCGCGGACATTTTAATGGAAATATGACATTTGAATCTGAACAAGGAAAAGGAAGTACCTTTACAATTACTTTACCTTATAATAAGTAAAAATTAATAATTCATCATAAAAATAGCTAATAAATAATAATATTTATAACTATATTGTTATGTATAATATTGAAAAATTAAGTAATATATTGTAAAATGGTTGATAGAAAAAATTTTTCTATCAACCATTTTTAAAAGGGGGAAAATTTATGAAAGAAGAAAACAAGGTAACTCCACGAACTTTACCTGGCTTTATGGAGCTTTTGCCAAATGAACAGGTAATGTTTAATCAAATGAAAGAAAAGATTAGAACTTCATATGAGAAATTTGGATTTCTACCTCTAGATACACCTGTTTTAGAACTATCTGAAGTATTGTTAGCAAAAGCTGGCGGTGAAACAGAAAAACAAATTTATCGTTTTACAAAAGGCGATACAGATTTATCTATGAGATTCGACTTAACTGTTCCACTTGCTAAGTATGTTTCTGCAAATTATGGCATGCTACAATTTCCTTTTAGAAGATATCAAATTGGAAAAGTTTATAGAGGAGAACGTCCTCAAAAAGGAAGATTTAGAGAATTTTATCAAGCTGATATAGATATTATTGGTGATGGAGAATTATCTCTTTTAAATGATGCTGAAATTCCAAGTATAATTTATACTACTTTTAAAGAATTAGGATTTGATAATTTTACAATTCGTATTAATAATAGAAAATTACTTAATGGATTTTTTGATTATTTAAAATTATCAGACATTTCTATGGATATAATGAGATGTATAGATAAATTAGAAAAAATTGGTGCTGATAATGTAAAATCAGAACTTTTAAATATTGGTATTTCAGAAAATGCAATAGATCAAATTTTGAATTTTATTTCAATATCTGGTACTAATAATGAAAAAATTAAAGCATTAGAAGATTTGAACATATCTAATACTATGTTCGAAAAAGGCTTAAGTGAAATTAAAGAAGTTGTTAAGAATATTATTTCTTTTGGCGTTCCAGAAAATAATTTTATGATTGATTTAACAATTGCTAGAGGTTTAGATTATTATACTGGTACTGTATATGAAACATTTTTAAATGATTACAAACAAATTGGTAGTGTTTGCTCTGGTGGAAGATATGATAATTTAGCAGAATATTACACAGATAAGCCATTACCTGGTGTTGGTATTTCTATTGGATTAACAAGGTTATTTTATAAACTTAACGAGTTAAATTCTGTTAAGGTTGATAAAGAATCTATTTCTGATGTCTTAGTAGTTTCAATGTCTGAGGATATCTCTCCTTGTTTACCTATTGCTACAGCTTTTAGAAATGCAGGAATTAATACAGAAATTTATATGAATGATAAGAAACTTAAAACTAAATTTAAGTATGCTGATAAGTTAAAAATTCCATATATTGCTATACTTGGTGAAGATGAAATTAAAAATAATACTATATCTTTAAAAAATTTATCAACAGGAGAACAAAATACTCTTAATATAGAAGATGCAATAAAAGTTTTGAAAAATGTAAAAAAATAACATATCTTTTTTTGTAAATCAGTTTATTTTTCGACATTTTTATGTTTTAGTATTGATTTTATTTTATTTTATTAATATAATTTATGTATATTTAAGATGAGAGGTGAATGTATATGCGTAAGGGGAATTTAAATGTAACTTCAAACGGTTATAAGATAATTGTTGTTGATGATGAACAAGGTATTATTGATTCTCTTTCAATTTTTCTAAATCGTTCTGGATATGAATTTACTGGCGTAACTGATCCCTTAGAAGCTATTGAACGAGTAAAAAATGAACATTTTGATTTGATGTTACTTGACTTTATTATGACACCTATTCATGGAGATCAAGTAGTAGAAGAAATCAGAAAGTTTAACAAAGAATTATATATTTTATTACTAACTGGTCATAAAGATTTGGCTCCACCACTTGAAACTATTCGTAGACTAGATATACAAGGATATTGTGAAAAAAGTGATAAGTTTGATCAACTGCTTTTATTAATTGAATCTGGTATTAAAGCTATTTCTCAAATGAACTTAATTAAAGATATTAATGCTGAATTAAAAGACACCTACGAAAAATTAGAACGTTCATATATGGAAAGTATTCAAACTTTACGTTATACTGTTGAAGCAAAAGATGTTTATACAAGAGGTCATTCCGATCGTGTTTCTGAATATAGTGTTTTAATTGGTAAATATCTTAACTTACCTGATTCAGATTTAAGAACTATTCAAGTTGGAGGATTATTTCACGATATTGGAAAAATTGGTGTTCCAGATAGTATACTTTTAAAAGAAACTAAATTGTCTGATGATGAATATTCTGAAATTAAGAATCATCCAACAATTGGTGCACATATTTTATCAACTGCTAGTATTTTTCAAGATATAATTCCTATTGTTAAACATCATCATGAAAAATATGACGGCACTGGATATCCTTCTAAATTAAAGGGTGAAGATATTCCGTATTTTGCACGTATTGCTGCTTTAGCAGATACTTTTGATGCTATGACTTCAAAAAGAACATATCGTAATGCTTTACCACTTTCTGTAGTTATAGAAGAAATTGAACGTTGCAAAGGAACACAATTTGATCCTAATTTGGCAGATGTATTTTTAGACATTTTAAGAAATCATTATGACGAAATTGAAGCTATTCAAGAAAAGTATAAATAGTAAATTATTACATATATATTGATAGAGAGTACTTATTACTCTCTATCATTTTTTGGCTTATTTATATTGACATATTCTGCAAACTAATGTATTATTAAGTCGAATAAAATTATTTAAAAGGAGATGTTTTTATTATGGTTTCATCAGAATTAAGAGCAGAAGCTCGTACTTCTTTAAAAGGCAAATGGAGTAAAGCTGCTTTATTAACATTATGCTATGGAGTTATTATGTTTGTAATTGAATGGTTATTAGCATTTATTCCTGTAGTTGGTCCAATTGTATCTTTGGTTATTTCTTTACCAATTTCATTTGGAATTTTAGTTACTTTTATGAAATTAAGAAGAAATGAAGATGTTTCTTATACAGACTTTTTAAGCACTGGCTTCTCAAATTTTGGTAAAGTATGGAGCGTATTCGGAAATATGGTTTTAAAAATGATCGTTCCTATTGTACTTATTATTGTATTTATGGTTGTTATGGTGTTTGGATTAGGTGGCTCTATTAGCAGTTTAGCAGTCTTAGGTAATTCATATAGTGGAGTAACTACTGGATTTGGAGGACTTGCAATAGTTGGAATGATTGGCTATATTGCGTCTTTAATTTATGCTGTAGTAAAAGGATATTTGTATTCTTTATCTTATTATATTTTATATGATAATCAAGACAAATCTGGCAAAGAAATTGTTGAAGAAAGTGAACGTTTAATGAAAGGTAATAGATGGAGCTTTGTATGGTTAAGTCTTACTTTTATAGGATGGGCTATTTTATCTGCATTTACATTTTACATTGGATTTTTATGGTTAACACCTTACATGATGGTTGCTTTTGTTTGCTTCTATGAAGCATTAGCAGGAAAACCTGCTGCTGCACCAAAAGAAGAAACAAATCCTGTTGTAGAAGAATAATAAATAATAAAAATAAGATTCACAAAAGTGGATCTTATTTTTTTATTATTTTTCATATAATAGTTTTTATATTATTTTTAGAATATTTTTATTCAATTCCTAAATATTCGTTATATGTTATTTCTCTATCTATTATTCCGCCATTTTGCTTAATATCTATAATTCTGTTTGCTACTGTTTGAGTTAATTGATGATCGTGTGATGTAAATAATATGTTTCCTTTAAAATTTTTCATTCCTTCGTTAACTGATGTTATGCTTTCCATGTCTAAATGGTTTGTAGGTTCATCTATAATTAAGAAATTTGCTCCTGAAAGCATCATTTTAGATAGAACACATCTTACTTTTTCTCCACCAGATAACACTTTTACTTTTTTTAGAGCTTCTTCTCCAGAGAATAACATTCTTCCTAAAAATCCTCTTACAAAAGTTTCATCTGGATCCTTAGAATATTTCCTTAGCCATTCTACTAAGTTTTCGTCTCCTTCAAACAAGTAGTTACTATCTTTCGGAAAATATGTGTTAGTAATAGTTGTTCCCCATATTAATTCACCAGAATCCGCTTCTAATTCGCCAACAATTATTTGAAATAAAATTGTTTTTGCATTTTCATTGTCTGCTAAAAATGCTATTTTATCTCCTGGTTTTACTGTAAATGAAACATTATCTAATATTTTCTCTCCATCTATTGTTTTTGAAATATTTTTTACTTGTAAAATTTCTTTTCCTGCTTCACGGTCTGGTTTAAAATCTACATACGGATATCTACGGTTTGACGGTTTTATTTCTTCAAGTTCGATTTTTTCTAATGATTTTTTTCTAGATGTTGCTTGTTTAGATTTTGATGCGTTTGCACTAAATCTTGCAATAAATTCTTGTAATTCTTTCATTTTTTCTTCTTTTTTCTTATTAGCTTCTTTTGCTTGCTTTAATGCAAGTTGACTAGATTCATACCAGAAATCATAGTTTCCTGGATACAAGGTTATTTTTCCAAAGTCAACATCTAATATATGTGTACAAACTTTATTTAAAAAATAACGGTCATGCGATACTACAATTACTGTATTTTCAAAATTAATTAAAAATTCTTGTAACCAGTCTATACTTTTTAAATCTAAATCGTTTGTAGGCTCGTCTAATAAAAGTATATCTGGATTTCCAAATAAGCTTTGTGCAAGTAATACTTTAACTTTTTGCCTTGCTTCTAGTTCTTTCATATATTTATAATGATTTTCTGTATCTATTCCCAAATCGTTTAGTAATACAGCTGCATCAGATTCTGCATTCCAACCATCTAATTCGGCAAAACGCTCTTCTAGTTTTGCTGCACGCATTCCATCTTCTTCATTAAAATCTGGTTTTGCATATATTGCTTCTTTTTCTTTCATTATTTGGTATAGTTCACTATTTCCCATAATAACTGTATCTATTACTCTTTCTTCCTCATATGCAAAGTGATCTTGTTTTAATACAGAAATTCTTTCTTCTTTTTCATGAGTTACTTCGCCTTTACTTGGCTCTATTTCACCAGATAATACTTTTAAAAATGTGGATTTTCCAGCTCCATTTGCTCCTATTATTCCATAGCAATTACCTTTTCCAAATCGTATGTTAACATCTTCAAATAAAACTCTTTTTCCGAATCGTATTGTTACTCCATCTGCTATTAGCATTTTTGCCTCCTTATTTAATTTTATCGATTTTTTTATTATACTTTATTTTTTATTTTTTTTCAATAGGAACATTATTAAAAAAGATGATTATAAATGGCAATAATAAATTTCCGGTTTATTATGCACATAATTCACTTAAGATTTCGTTGGTACTTTTATAATT
>CANQRO010000052.1 GCA_947626205.1 uncultured Clostridia bacterium | reverse complement strand
GGTATACCCACATAGTACAGAAGATAATGGTAGCGGTGATATAGATAAATTAAGTAAATTGAATTATAAAGTAAACACAAGAATATTTGGAGATACCATAAGAGAAACATCTAAAGCTGGTACAGCTAGCACATCATGGTATGGCGACTCCTCTTACTTTGTCGCCTTACACTCTCCGTTCTTGAACCGTGGTGGCGGTTGGGAGACTGACCGCCGTGATGGTTTGTTCTATTTCAGTCACACTAATGGCTTTGGCAATTTCTTTGATGGCTTTCGTGCAGTGTTGGTTACTTCGCCTGATGATTTTTAATGAAATAGTTAAATATTTTTAAATAGATTAGGCTGATTATAATAAATAGGATATTTAAGTAAACGATAAATAAAAGACTAGGAAAGTACATTTCTAGTCTTTTTATTTTTTGAAAACTTTTAATTCTCGCTCCATAATATAATAATCGTGTTTTTGCATCTAAGTTTTATTCTGATATAAATTCCAAATGCCAATTATCATAAAAGTAATATTTTACGTAAATGTATGATAATACACTTTGCTTTTATATATTGTTTTAGGTTTTTTGTTTTTATAAAATTTAAGTATAAATTTAACGGAGGTAACAAAAGAAAATGAAGGAAATAAAACTTAAAATTACAAGCAAAAACACAAAAGGTGTTAATCTACAAAAGGGTGTAACGTTAATAGCATTAGTGATAACTATAATAGTATTATTAATATTAGCAGGAATAACGTTAAATTTGGCATTAGATGAAGATGGATTAATAGCAAGGGCAAAAGAAACAGTAGCAAAATATAAAGAAATACAGGAAAAAGAAGAAAAAGAAATAAGGGAGTTAGAGGGACAATTAGCAGATAATTTTGGAGAATTTGATAGGTATGGAAGGATAAAAGTAAATCCACCAGAATTAAGAGATGGAATGATACCAATAAAATATGACAAAGAAAAAAGTAAATGGGTAATAACAAATAAAGATGATGAGGAATGGTATGATTATAGTGAAGAAAAAATGTTATGGGCAAATGTAATGCTAAGTGATGGAAAATATAAAACAAGCGAAAAAGAAGATAATTCAAAAGAAGGGCACTATAGTGATGATGGAACAACTGTGGTAGAAGACAATGATTTAGGAAGTATGTTTGTATGGATACCACGTTATGCATATAGCTTTAATAAGTACCATACAAAGATGGATAATGAAGAAGGAACAACACAAAAAATAACAAATGTTGTATTTTTAAATGGAAGAAGTAATAAAGACTATAAGAACAATAGTTATCCAACAACATATGACGCAGAAGAAGTAGAAGAAGGACAGCCAACCCCAATGATAGTACACCCGGGATTTACGTTTGGTGATAATGAATTAACAGGAATATGGGTAGGAAAGTTTGAAGCGAGTATGAGCGGTAAAAATACAAATACAGAAGACAATAATAATGTAATATATAATTCGGAGAATAATTCACATATTTTAAAGGTAATACCAGATGCAGAAACATGGAGAATGATAGAGATAGGAAATTGTTTTTGGAATTGCTATTATATGAATGAAGATAAAAATGTATATGGAATAAACTCATTACAAGTAGATACACATTTAATGAAAAACATAGAGTGGGGAGTGGTAAGTTACATATCGGCTTCAGAATATGGAGTAGTTCCAGAAATTAATAACTTCTGTGAAATAGAAAGTGAGGATATTTATCATGGTTATGCAAGTAGTAAGGACTATAAGAGTAATGAAAAACAAAGTACGACTGGAAATGTAACAGGAATTTATGATATGTGTGGAGGTAGCTGGGAATATGTAGCGGCATATTATGATAATTTGGATGGTTTCATAGAAGAGTTTGGAGGAAAAGATTTATTTGAAAATAGAATTCTGAATGAAAGTTATACTAAGTATTGGGATAAATATGAAGTAGGAGAAAAAGAAAGGACTGTAGTTGAAACAGAAAATGGTTTCAGAAATATAGAAATATGGGAGAAATTATCTGAAAAAAATGAGGAAAGAAAAAATATTACTAATGAGAGATATAAGTTAATGAAAAATAAACTAGGTGATGGAATGTATGAAGTAGTTGGAAATACGTATTCATATTTTGGATGGTCGAATGATAAAAATAGTTATGATTGGCTGAAATATAAAGAAGATAGTGATTTTAATAGTGGATGCTACAATCACGATTTTGCTAATATTGGAAATTGTGCTTTACCTTTTGTGGAAAGAGGGGGTAGCTATGATCATGAAAGTAATGCCGGTATATTTGCATTTCAAGGGGCATATGGATCTTACTATTGGATGCGTGCTTTCCGTCCAGTACTTGTGATGTAAATTTATAAAAAAGGTAATACACCTGTACAAGTTAAAAAAACAAATAATAAAGTAAAATGTTATAGCTTTAAAATAAAGTAGATACTAAAACGTGTTTGCTTTATTTTTTTAATAATTTCTTTAAAAAGTAGTGCAAAAATATAAAGATATATGATAGAATATGAAACGTAAAAATATAATTTAGGGAGAGTGTATTTTTGTGGAGAATGTAAAATATAAAAGAGTACTATTAAAATTAAGTGGAGAAGCACTAGCAGGAGAAAGAAAAACAGGAATTGATGCAGATACAGTAGGAAGAATATGCGATGAAATAAAGAACCTAACACTACTAGGTGTAGAAGTGGGCATAGTAGTTGGTGGTGGAAACTTCTGGAGAGGCAAATATGGTAATCAAATGGAAAGAACTACATCAGACTATATGGGAATGTTAGCTACTACAATGAATGGCTTAGCCTTACAAGATGCTCTAGAAGCAAGAGGATTAAAAACTAGAGTTCAAACAGCTATTGAAATGAGACAAATTGCAGAACCATATATTCGTAGAAAAGCAGTAAAGCATTTAGAAAGAGGTAGAGTAGTTATTTTTGCATGTGGTACTGGAAACCCATATTTTTCAACAGATACAGGAGCAGCACTTCGTGCAGCAGAAATAAATGCAGAAGTAATTTTACTTGCTAAAACAATTGATGGAGTTTATTCAGCAGATCCAAAAGTAGATAAAAATGCTGTAAAATACGATGAAATTTCATATACAGATATTTTAACAAAGGATTTAAAAGTAATGGATTCAACAGCTACTGCACTTTGTAGAGATAATCAAATACCATTAATGGTGTTTGGAATTGATCATCCAGAAAATATGGTTAAAATTATAAAAGGTGAAAATATAGGAACAATAGTTAAATAAATAAAATTTATATATTAAAAATATAAAAAGTGTTAAAAATATATAAAAAACGGTAAGTTGAAGACAAGCCACAAAATATGTGGCAAACAAAAATGAAATTTTAATAAAAATAAAGAAAAGAGGTAATGTAAATGGATTATAAATTTATTGAAGATAAAATGGAAAAAACAATTAGTGTGTTTGCAGAAAATTTAGCTGCAGTAAGAGCGGGAAGAGCAAATCCTGCAATATTAAATAAAGTAAAAGTAAATTATTATGGTGTAGAAACACCAATTAGCCAAGTAGCTGGTATCTCAGTTCCAGAAGCAAGGTTAATTGTTATTCAACCTTGGGATTTAAGCATATTAAAAGAAATTGAAAAAGCAATTTTAACATCAGATATTGGAATTAATCCAAATAATGATGGAAAGGTAATTCGTTTATCTTTTCCAGAATTAAATGAAGAAAGAAGAAAAGAATTAGTAAAAGAAATTAAGAAAATGGCAGAAGATGCAAAAGTTGCAGTTCGTTCAATTAGAAGAGATGGATTAGATGAATTTAAAAAACAACAAAAAGATTCTTTAATTACAGAGGATGATTTAAGATCAGCAGAGGATCAAATTCAGAAAATAACAGATAAAAAAATAGAAGAAATTGATAATATTACATCAAGCAAAGAAAAAGAAATAATGAGCGTATAAAATAATAACGTAAAAAAGGGAGGATATGTTAGTTTAAAACTAACATAAATACAATATGACTTTAGAAGAAATAGATTTAAAACGTTTACCAAATCATATTGCTATTATTATGGATGGTAACCGTACTTGGGCAAGAGAAAAAGGATTAGACCCGAAACTTGGACATAAAGAGGGAGCCAAAACTCTTGAAAAAATTGTAAGATATGCTAATAAAATTGGTATTAAGCACTTAACTGTTTATGCATTTTCTACAGAGAACTGGAACCGTACTAAGGAAGAAGTAGGAGCTTTAATGCTACTATTACAAAATTATTTAGACGATTTTTCAAAAAGAGTTGATACAGAAAACATTAAAGTTAATGTAATTGGAGATATTAGTGTATTAAATGAGGGAATGCAAAAAAGTATTAGAAATGCAATAGAAAGAACTAAGAATAATACAGGCACATTATTTAATGTTGCTATTAATTATGGTGGAAGAGATGAATTAGTTAGAGCAGTTAAAAAAATTGCAAATAAAGTAAAATCAAATGAAATAAATGTAGAAGATATTTCAGAAGAAGTTATAAGTAATAACTTAGATACAGCTGGTCAGCCAGATCCAGATCTATTAATAAGAACAAGTGGACAAATAAGAACAAGTGGATTTTTAATTTGGCAAACGATTTATTCTGAGTTTGTATTTTTCAAGAAAAATTGGCCAGATTTTAACGAGCAAGATTTATTAGAAGCAATTAAAGAGTATCAAAGTAGAACTATAAAAAAAGGAAAATAGAAAGGTGAATACTATGGATATTAAAAGGTATACATCAGCACTTCTTGGCATGCCACTTGTAGTAATAATATTAGTTTTTGGAAATAAATATGTAGTAGATATTGCTTTTGCTATAGTAGCTGCAATGAGTTTACATGAGTATTTTAATGCTTTTAAAGGAAAAGCAAACCCTGTTATATGGATGGGATATGTTGCATCTGCATTAATTGCTTTAATACATATTATTCCAGTAGAACATGCTATAACGATAGTAAGCGTGCTAATACCATCAGGAATTACATTATTATTTTTACAAGTAATTTTATCGGAAATGAAAACAACAATAAATGATATTGCAATTACTTTCTTTGGAATATGCTATATTTCATTATTTTTAATGTTCATTCCACTAATACATGGAATGGAATATGGTAAATTTCTAGTGTGGTTTATTATTTCATCAGCATGGGGAACAGACGTATTTGCATATCTTGTAGGAAAAAGTATGGGAAAACATAAATTTAGTAAAATTAGCCCAAATAAGACAATAGAAGGCTGCATAGGAGGAATAATAGGATCAGTAGTGTTTGGATTACTTTTTGCACTTGGTTTTAATTACTTCTTTCACATGAATTTTTCATATCCAATAATAGCAGGAATTTCAATTATTTTAAGTGTAATTGGACAATTAGGAGATTTTGCTGCATCATCAATTAAACGCTATGTTGGAATTAAAGATTTTAGTAACTTAATTCCAGGTCATGGTGGAATGTTAGATAGAATAGATAGCATAATATTTATTGCACCATTTGCATACATGCTTTTAAAATTATTATAGGAGGACGTAATTTGATTAGTTTTATAATAACAGCTTTAAAAGTTATATTCTTGTTAGGTTTTTTAGTTTTAATACATGAAGGTGGCCATTTTCTTATTGCAAAGCTTTGCAAAGTAAAAGTAAATGAATTTGCTATAGGGTTTGGACCAACAATTTGGCAAAGTAAAAATACAAAAACAAAATATGCTTTAAGATTAATTCCACTTGGTGGTTTTGTTAGTATGGAAGGAGAAGAAGAACGCTCTAATGAAGAGGGTTCTTTTAGTAATGCAAGTATCCCAAAAAGGATTGCTATTGTTATTGCTGGAGGAACTGTTAATATCGTGTTTGGATTATTAGTATATTTTATACTTGCATCTTTTCAAGGTGGGTATGTTTCAAACATAGTTGATAATGTTAGTCCAGAATATGGGGCATATGAAAGTGGCATAATTGCTGAAGATGAAATTGTTAAAATAAACGGAAAAACAATTCATAATAAACAAGATATTACAAACGTAATGGATGAATCAAACGGTGAAGATGTAGTAGTTTCAGCAAAAAGAGATGGAAAAATTATTGAATTTACTGTAAAACCTACAGCTATTCCATCACAAGATACTGGTATTTATTTAGGTGTAGAAGGAGAAAATTTAACAACTAAAATTGTAGCTCTTTATCCAGAAAGTCCAGCAGAAAAACAAGGAATAAAAGTTAATGATGTAATTTTAAAAGTAAATGGAAATGATGTAGGAAATGATCCATATAAAGTTGTAGAACTTATACAAGCAAATGAAAATGAACAAGTTACATTTACATTATTAAGGAATAATGAAATTATTGAGGTTGACGTTACACCTGAACGCACATATACATATCTTTTAGGTATAACATTCAAACCTGCTGAAGAAAACTTTATTAATAATATATATTATGGATTTTGGGATACAGTAGAATTCTCTACTTCAATTATCGAAAACCTAAAAATGTTATTTACAGGTCATGTTTCAAGTGATCAATTAATGGGACCAATTGGAATTTCTGGAATAGTTGCTCAAACAAGTGGATTTGTAGATTTTGTTTATATATTAGCATTAATTTCTTTATCTTTAGGAGTAACAAATCTTTTACCATTTCCACCTTTAGATGGAGGAAAAGTAGTTATTTATTTAATAGAAGCAATTAGAAGAAAACCAATCTCAGAAAAAACAGAAATGGCAATTCAATCTGCAGGATTTTTACTAATAATTGCATTAACTATTTTAGTAACATACAATGATATATTAAGAATATTCTAAAATAAAGAAGCTTTCTACTATATAGAAGGCTTCTTTAAAATTAGCAAAATAAAGTTATTGTAAAATAAAAAACATAAATAAAGGAATATAAAAAAATATAATTTGCTAATATAAATAAAAAATGAAATTAATATCACAAATTTTTATAAAAACATCATGTAAATAAAGTTTCCATAATTTAATAAAAAGTATTGCATATTAAAATAAGATATGGTAAAGTATATAAAACGAAAGGATGTGATAATATGTTAAATGTAAAAGAACTAAAGTTAAAGAAAATAGTTAATTTAAAAGAATACTTACAAGAAAAAGCAAGAAAAGATAAAGAGTATAGAAAATACGTAGAAAGGTGCATAAGAGAAGGAGAAGCAGATATTAAAGCAGGAAGATTTTATACGTGGGAAGAATTTAAAGAAATTATGGAAAAAGAGTTGATGCAGAATGGCTATTAAAAGAATTATTGCTACTGAAAAATTTAAAACATCGTTAAATCAAATCATATATAATAATGCACAATTTTTTCCTCGAAATTTTTGGGAATCTCTATCAAATAAAATTGAAAATCTAAAAATATTTCCAAGAATGTATCAAAAAATAGAAATAAATGAATACCGAAAAATACCAATTTATAACTATATTATTCTTTACGAAGTTCAAAAAAATATTATTTTTGTTGTAGATATAATTTCTACAAAATCAAGTTATTTTAATAAAATCTATTAGTACATAATTAATTTAAAAACAAATCAAAATTAATCTTAAATAAATCCAAAAACATTTTTAAAAAATTAAATATTTGTAGTTCCATATTTTGAATCCTTATGATAAAATATGTTTTAGTTTATAAGGGGGCAAAAGAAAATGGCAGAGGCTAAAAAAACAGTTGGCGATATATTTAGCGATTTTCATATGGAAAACAATTTAAAAAATGCAATTGTGTCGAAAATAAATCTTTTTAAAAAAAGCAATAGACTAGAAATAGACTTGCTTTCATTAGAATATATTAAATTGGACAATTTAGTGGAATTTGAATCTTATCTAAAAGATCGTTTTATGATAGAAGAAATTGAAACTGTAATAAAATATGACGATAATGTAGTTATTCCTCAAATACAAGATGAATGGCAATCTGTTATAAAATATATTTCTCATAAATACCCATTTAGTGAAGTTTTATTACATAATAGCAAAGTAAAATTAGAGGAAAATAGATTATCGGTTATACTATCGGTAAATGGTGCAGATTTTCTAACTTTAAGAGGATTCGATAATGTTTTACAAAATACATTTTATAATATTTTGGGAAAAAATTATAAAATAAAATTTATAGAAGAACTAGTAGAAGAAGAAATTAATAAGATTGAACAAAAATGCAAAATGACAGAAAAGTATGAAATAGAAAAAGCTATTAGTGAAATGGGACAGCAAGATAATGAAGAGGATAATGATGAAATTAAAGAAGATATGCAAAATATTTCAGTAGATGCGGACTCAGGAGAAGATGATGTAGGCGAAATTATAGAAATAGAAGAAAAAACACCATTAATACTTGGTAGAAGTGCAAACATAAAAGAAAATGTAGTAAAAATATCAGATATATCAATAGATAGCGGAAAAGTTGCAATAGAGGGTGAAATTATCAATATAGATACAAGAGAACTAAAAAGTGGAAAATTTTTAGTTATTTTTGATGTATATGATGGATCTTCTACAATTACTTGTAAATCATTTATAGAAGCGGATAAAGTAAAGAATATACTTGCAAGATTACAAGAAGCAAAACAAATAAAAATATGTGGAACAGCACAATTTGATCCATTTGCAAAAGAGCTTGGCATTATTGCAAATATAATTGTAGAAATGCCTGCTAAAAAGAAACAAGAAAGACAAGACTTAGCAAAAGAAAAAAGAGTAGAACTTCATATGCATACACAAATGAGCCAAATGGATGGAATGACATCTGCAACAGAACTTATAAAAAGAGCAATGAAATGGGGATGGAAATCTATTGCTATAACAGATCACCGGAGTTGTACAAGCTTTCCCAGAAGCGTATAAATTACTTGGTAGAGATAATAAAGATATGAAGGTAATTTATGGTGTAGAAGCATATCTTGTGCCAGATAGAACTCCTAGTGTATCTTTTCCTAAAAAGCAAGATATAGATACAGAATATTGTGTATTAGATATTGAAACAACAGGACTTTCATTCCGTACAGAAAAAATAACAGAGTTAGGTGCAGTAAAATATAAAAATGGTGAAATAATAGAAGAATTTGAAAGCTTTGTTAACCCAGAAAAACCAATTCCTACAGATGTAGTTAATATTACACATATAACTGATGAGATGGTAAGTACAGCACCTACAATTTCTGAAATATTACCAAAGTTCTTAGAATTTATAGGAGATAGTGTAATTGTAGCGCATAATGCAGATTTTGATGTTGGATTTATTAAATATAATGCAACTCAATTAGGCTATTCTTTAGAAAATACATATATAGATACACTTCGCTTAGCAAAAGACTTGTTTCCAGAGTATAAAAAATACAAGCTTGGGATTATTGCTGAAAACTTAGGAATTAAAGTAGATGTCGCTCACCGTGCATTAGATGATGTTATTACTTTGGTAAATGTATTTAAAGTAATGATAGAAATGCTTAAAAATAAAGGAGTTAAGACACTAGAGGATATAGACGTAATTGTAGGAGGAAACGCAGACCTAAAAAAACTTCCAAGCTATCATGCTATTATCCTAGCTACAAATTATATAGGATTACGCAATCTATATAAATTGGTTTCACTTTCTCATTTAGATTATTTTTATAAAAAGCCACGTATTTTGAAATCTTTATATAAACAAAATTCTGAAGGGCTTATTATGGGAAGTGCTTGTGAAGCAGGAGAATTATACCGTGCAATTGAAGCAGGAAAGTCTGAAGAAGAAATTGAGGAAATAGCAAGAGATTATGACTATTTAGAAATTCAACCAATAGGCAATAATATGTTTTTAGTAAGAAATGGAACAGTTCCAGATGAAAAAGCACTTCAAGATATAAATAAGAGAATTGTTGCTTTAGGTGAAAAGTTAGGAAAACTGGTAGTAGCAACTTGTGATGTACATTTTATGGATCCACAAGATGAAATATATAGGAGAATATTAATGGCAGGACAAGGGTATGATGATGCAGATGAACAAGCTCCAGTATATTTAAGAACTACTAACGAAATGATAGAAGAATTTAAATATTTGGGATTAGATAAAGCATATGAAGTTGTTGTAACAAATACAAATAAAATTGCTGATATGTGCGAAAATATAAGCCCTATTTCACCAGAAAAATGTCCGCCATATATAGAGGGATGTGAAAAGCAAATAGAAGATATTGCTGTGTCTAAAGCAAAAGAATTATATGGAGATCCATTACCTGCAATAGTTGAAGATAGACTTAATAAAGAATTGCAATCTATAATTAAAAATGGATTCTCAGTTATGTATATAATTGCACAAAAACTAGTTTGGAAATCTAATGAAGATGGCTATATAGTAGGTTCAAGAGGCTCTGTTGGTTCTTCGTTTGTTGCAAACATGACAGGAATTACAGAAGTAAATTCACTTCCACCACATTACCGTTGCCCAAATTGTAAATATTCAGATTTTACAGATTATGGATATAAAAATGGATTCGATTTACCAGATAAAGATTGTCCAAAATGTGGACATAAATTAGATAAAGATGGAATGGATATACCTTTTGAAACTTTCCTTGGATTTAATGGA
>CANQRO010000051.1 GCA_947626205.1 uncultured Clostridia bacterium | reverse complement strand
GGAATTTTTCTACTCATAGCTAGAAGCTTTTAGAACCCCCTGTAAAACAGGGGGTTTTCGTTACACAAGTAAAAAATAAGTAGCTAGCACTACTTATTTTTTGGTATTAGTTGAAAGTATAGCAAATTTATGTTAAGATATCTTTATAATTGTATAATTTCCTAATTAGCAATATAAAAAGAAATGCAACTTTTATTAAAACATTTTTACAAGCAGAAAGGAGAATAAAAAGTTGACAGCATTAAATGCCATAGGGATTATAGGAGCTACTATTGTTGCAGGTTTATTAATAGCAGTAAAAGATGGAGATGGTGAGACACATCCCGTCATAGCAGCGATAGTAGAATTAGGAGCTTTAGCAATTATTTTTTCGCTTTAGCTTATAAAGAGTTCATGAAGTTCATGAACTCTTTAATATTATATAAAAATATGAAAATAGTAGTTGACATTACAGAACAAAAGTTCTACAATAAGTATAAATAATTTATAGGATGTGATAATATGGAAAAAAATAATATCGCTCCAATAAACGAAGAATCAAATATAGTAAATAATGTAGCAAATTATAAAACAGAAAATATCAAAAATTTAATTTATAACATAAGAGGAAAACAAGTAATGCTAGATAGTGATGTATCTATGTTGTATCACTACGAAACGAAGAAAATAAATCAAACTGTTAAAAGAAATATAGAAAGATTTCCAGAAAGTTTTTGCTTTAAATTAACAGAAAGAGAATTGGAAACAATGTGGTCACAAATTGGGACCACATCAAAATTAGAAGGTAATAAATATAGAAGCAAAAAATATTTACCATATGTATTTACAGAGCAAGGAATAGCAATGCTTTCAGGATTACTAAAAAATGAAATAGCAATCCAAGTAAGTATAAATATTATGGATGCTTTTGTTGAAATAAGAAAATTTATAGTATCTAACACGCAAATATTTAATAGGTTATCAAACATAGAATGTAAGTTAATAGATCAAGATAGAAAGCTTCCAAATCATGAAAAAAAATTTGAAAAAGTTTTTGACGAACTACAAAAACAAAACGAAGAAGAATTTAAACAAAAAATTTTTTTCGATGGGCAGATCTATGATGCATATAGTTTAATAATAGATATAATAAAAACTGCACAAAATAAGATTTTAATAATAGATAATTATATAGATGATAGTATTTTAAAGATGTTAGCAAAGAGAAATAAAGACGTAGAAGTTGTGATATTAACATCTCAAAATTGTAATATAAGAAAATTAGATATACAAAAATTTAATAAACAATATCCTACTTTGAAATTAGCATATACCAATAAATTTCATGATAGATTTATAGTAATAGATAACAAAAACTTATATCACATTGGAGCATCACTTAAAGATTTAGGGAAAAAGTGTTTTGCTCTTTCAAAGATAGAAGATACTGAGTATGTAAATAAAATAAGTACTTTTGCTTGAAATTGATACTAAATTATGTTAATATAATATAAATCAATTTTATAATCTTGTTCTAGTAGTTTTAGACAGTTTAAAATAAATATAAACGTATTAACAATGTATTAGAAAGCCAAATGGCAAGGAGGAGACAATATGGTTAATGTTATTTTGAAAGTAGTGTTATCGTTATTACCCTTTTTAATACCTGTTATTAGTTTGATTGGTACAGTTCGTGTAAAATATGCAGAACTCTATAATCCAATTCGTAAAAATGATAATGGCGATGATGAATTAAACTTTGGTATGTTAAATATGACAAAGACCAGAAATGTTTTTAACTAAACTTTAAGGTGCCAAATTGGCACCTTATATTTTTAAACTACATTTCAATTTTCGGCTGATACTTTTCAAGCCACATATTTACTTGGCAAAGGTAGGCCATAAGCTGAGGACCAGTCATTAATTGACCAAACCAAGGTCTTGTAAAAGCTTTACCATCAGTTTTTAAAATTTCTAAAATATAATCTCTATTTAATAATAAATTAATTGGAGCATCTTTCTTTTCCATTATAGTAGTAAGCATTTCTTTTACAGCTTTTAAATAAGTTGGGTTATGTGTTTTTGGATATGGACTTTTCTTCCTTTCAACAATTTCTTGTGGCAATAAATCACGAACAACATATCTTAATAGTCCTTTTTCTCTACCATTTAAAGCCTTAATTTCCCAAGGTACGTTCCACATATATTCTACAAGTCTATAATCACAAAATGGAACTCTTAGCTCTAATCCATTATACATACTCATACGGTCAGAACGATCTAACAAAGTTTGCATAAACCAGTTTAAAGTTAAATAAGATATTTTTCTCTTTTCTGCTGTTTCTTTTGAATCACAATCTAAAATCTCTACATTATTTAAACTTTCTTCATAACGAAAATCGATGTATTCTTTTAAATTTACTCTTTTTGAAATATCTGGATTTAATAACTTTTGCCTTTCATCTAATGCAATAGACCAAGGAAATGTATTACTATTTAATGCATCTTCTCTAAAAAACCAAGGATATCCAGCAAATATTTCATCTGAACATTCTCCAGAAACTGCAACTGTTGCACCTTTTCTAATATTTTTACAAAATAAAAGCATAGAAGAATCTACATCTGCCATTCCAGGTAAATCTCTTGCAATCGTTGCATCTTCTAAGGCTTTTGCAAGTTCTGGGGTATCTATAATTATATTATGATGATTTGTAGGAAAATTTTTTAACATTATATCAATATAATAGTTGTCTGAATTTGGTTGAAAATCACTCTTTACAAAGTTTTTATCATTATCTACATAGTCTACTGAATAAGTATCAAGTTTGGGTAAATTATTTTCTTTATAGTAATTGCAAATATATGCAGTAATAATACTAGAGTCAAGTCCTCCAGATAACATAGCACATAGTGGTACATCAGATACAAGTTGTCTTTTTATTGCATCGTCAAGTAAAAAATGTACAGTTTCACAAGTTTTATCAAAACCGTCTGTATGAGGTTTGGACTCTAATTTCCAATATTCTTCGACATGAAGTCCAGATTGATTATATATCATAAAATGAGCAGGTTTTACTTCATAAATATTTTTGAAAGCTGAAGTACCCGGAGTATGTGCAGGACCAATACCAAACAATTCTGAAATACCGTTTTTATCAATTATTGGTGTAACACCAGGATATTTTAATATAGCCTTAATTTCAGAAGCGAATACAAGGGTATCATCTATAATTGTATAATATAAAGGTTTTATTCCAAAGTGATCTCTGGCTAAAAATAGCTCTTTAGTTTTATCATTCCAAATAGCAAAAGCAAAAATTCCATTAAACTTTTTTACAATATCGCTTCCATAATGAATATATGCCTTTAAAATTACCTCGGTATCACAATATCCTTTAAATTCATATCCGTTTTTAATTAAGTCATCTCGTATCTCTTTAGCATTATATAATTGACCATTATATACAATTGTATATGTAGATTCAAAATACTTAGCACTCATTGGCTGACCACCATTTTTAGGGTCTATAATTATTAATCTACGATGTCCTAAATATGCATTAGAATCTATATAGTAATTTTCTTCATCAGGACCACGTCTTGCTAAAGTTTGATTCATTGAAATAATATTTTCTTTTTGATTTGGCAAACTTCTTTTCAAGTTTACAAATCCAACAAAACCACACATGTCTTACCTCCTAAAATTATTTTACTAGAATAGTATATGCAAAAATAAAAAAATTTGAGATAAAACAAGAAAAATTTAAATTGCAATATATTATATAATAGTTTCTTTTTTTAGGATATTTCATAAAATATATTGGTGATTAAAAATGAAAAAAATATTATATGAATTATATGAAGATGCAAAGAACATTAGTAATAAAGATCCTGCTGCTAAAAATATATGGTATGTAATTTTTTTATATCAAGGTTTTCATATTTTAATTTTTTATCGTATAGGGCATTTTTTGTATAAGCATAAATTATATTTTTTAGCAAGGCTGATTTCACAAATAGCAAGATTTTTAACAGGAATAGAAATTCATCCTGGTGCAAAAATAGGAAGAAGGTTATTTATTGATCATGGAATGGGAATAGTAATAGGAGAAACAGCAAGTATTGGAAATGATTGTACTATTTATCATGGAGTAACACTTGGAGGAACTGGAAAAGATAAATTTAAGAGACATCCAGATTTAGGTAATAATGTAATGGTGGGGTGTGGTGCAAAAATATTAGGACCAATAAAAGTAGGAAATAACGTAAAAATAGGGGCAAATGCAGTAGTAACAAAAAGTATAGAGGATAATGTAACAGTGGTAGGAATTCCTGGAAAAATAGTTGAAAAAGTTTAGACTTATATAATAAAGGTAGATAATTGATAAAGCACATTTATTTAAATAATGATTAAAAATTAATAATATTATATAAAATATAATGTAAAAAAGCAGCTTTGTATGACAAGTTTTAATGTTAAATATATGGCAAGTTTTACTGTTAAATAGTACGGCAAGTTTTCTATTAAATATATTGCAAAATCTTCTGTAAAGTGGTAAAATAGAATTACATTAAGTTGGTGCCTTATATTATCACCTTTGGCATACTTGATGAATAAAAAATTTTAGGAGGCAGCAAAAAATGAAAGAAAATGAATACTTTGAATCAAGAGCTAAGGAAGCTAAGGCTGAAAGACAGCCTTCCAAGGAGCATAAGCAGCCTGCCGTGATGAAGGATCCGAAATCGGGAAAACCTATCTATCGCGAGCAGTTGTAAGAGAGAAAAAAGATCATTTTCTAAAAAGGGACCTATAATATATAAGGTCCCTACATTATTATTTATAAATATTAAAGTTATTAAAAATATTTATAACAAACACTTGTTTAAACACAACAGGTGTTGTATAATAAATGAGTATGTATAAATTATATGCTGGGGGTTAAAATGAACGATAAAATTATAGTTAAGGGAGCAAAGGAACATAATTTAAAAAATATAAATTTAGAAATACCAAGAGATAAATTAATTGTTATTACAGGACTTTCTGGTTCTGGAAAATCATCTCTTGCATTTGATACATTATATGCAGAAGGGCAAAGAAGATATGTAGAAAGCCTATCTAGCTATGCAAGGCAATTTTTGGGGTTAATGGAAAAGCCAGACGTAGAATCTATTGAAGGTCTATCACCAGCCATTTCAATAGATCAAAAAACAACTTCAAGAAATCCACGTTCAACAGTTGGAACAGTTACAGAAATCTATGATTATATACGTTTACTATATGCTAGAATTGGAATTCCATATTGTCCAAAATGTGGTAAAAAGATAGAAAAACAATCTATAGACCAAATTGTAGATAATATCATGACATTAGAAGAAGGTACAAAAATACAAGTTCTATCACCGGTAATTCATGGTAGAAAAGGAGAATTTACAAAACTTTTAAGTGATTTTGTAAAAGAAGGTTTTGTTCGTGCTAAAATTGACGGAGAAATTGTTGAACTAACAGATGATTTAGAATTAGATAGAAAGAAAAAACACAATGTATATATTATAGTAGATCGTCTAGTAATAAAAGAGGATATAAGAAATCGTCTTGCAGAATCTGTAGAAATTGCTATGAAACATGCAAATGAATTAGTATTAATTGATATTGCGGGCAAAGGTGAAAGAATATTTAGCGGAAACTATGCTTGTCCAGATTGTGGAATAAGCTTTCCAGAGCTATCACCAAGAATGTTTTCATTTAATAATCCAGTAGGAGCATGCCCAACATGTACAGGAATTGGTTATTTAATGAAAATGGATGAAGATCTTATTATTCCAGATAAAAATAAAACTTTATATGATGGTGTAAAAGCTTTTGGAGCAAGTACCATGAAAAAGGGCGATACAATGGCAAAAATGTATTTTGAAAGCATAGCACGTCATTATGGTGTAGATATTAAACAACCAATTAAAAAATTACCAAGAGAATTTTTAGAAAAAATTTTATATGGTACAGGAACAGAAGAAATTGATTTTGAATATACTTCTGCTTTTGGAACAAGAAAATATAAAGCACCATTTGAAGGAGTAATACCAACATTAGATAGGAGATATAATGAAACAAAATCACAAGGTATGCGTGATTTTTATGAAATGTATATGAGCTATAGTGAATGTCCTACTTGCCATGGTGCAAGGCTTAAAGAAGAAGTTTTATCAGTAAAAGTTGGAGATAAAAATATTAATGAATTAACAGATTTGTCTATAGATAAAATAAAAGCATACTTAAATAGCTTATCTTTAACGAAAAAGGAATCAATGATTGCAGATCAAATTATGAAAGAATTAAATCAAAGATTACAATTTTTAATGGATGTAGGATTAGAGTATTTAACATTATCTAGGTCTGCGGGAAGTTTATCTGGAGGGGAAGCACAACGTATTCGTTTAGCTACACAAATTGGCTCTGGTTTAAGTGGCGTATTATATATATTGGATGAGCCAAGTATTGGTTTACATCAAAGAGATAACGATAAATTACTTGCTACTTTAAAGAAATTAAGAGATTTAGGAAATACATTAATAGTTGTAGAACATGATGAAGATACAATGTATGCAGCAGATCAAATTATAGATATAGGTCCGGGGCCTGGTGTACATGGTGGTTATGTAATAGCACAAGGTACGGCTGAAGAAATAAAAAAAGTACCAGAATCTATAACAGGTCAATATTTGAGTGGAAGAAAAAAGATTGTTGTGCCAAAGAAGAGAAGAAAATCTAATGGAAAATATATAGAGATAATTGGTGCAGAACAAAATAATTTAAAAAATATTAGGGTTAAATTTCCTTTAGGAGTATTTACTTGTGTAACAGGTGTTTCTGGATCGGGTAAAAGTACTCTAGTAAATGAAATTCTTTATAAGAGTGTTGCAAAAGAAATTTATGGCTCAAATGAAAAACCAGGAAAATACAAAGAAATAAAAGGTTTAGAAAATATAGATAAAATCATAAATATAGATCAATCGCCAATAGGAAGAACTCCACGTTCAAATCCTGCAACTTATACTGGAGTATTTGATATGATTCGTGAAATCTTTGCAACAACAAATGAAGCGAAACTTCGTGGATATTCAAAAGGAAGGTTTAGTTTTAACGTACCAGGAGGGAGATGCGAATCTTGTGATGGTGATGGAATTTTAAAAATAGAAATGCATTTCTTACCAGACATTTATGTCCCTTGTGAGGTTTGCCATGGTAAAAGATATAATCGAGAAACTCTAGAAGTGAAGTATAAGGGGAAAAGCATTGCAGATGTATTAGATATGACAGTAGAAGAAGCATTAATATTTTTTGAAAATGTGCCAAGAATTAAATCTAAAATACAGACTTTATACGATGTAGGACTTGGTTATATAAAATTAGGACAACCATCTACTACATTATCTGGAGGGGAAGCTCAAAGAGTAAAATTAGCAACAGAATTATCTAAAAAGCCAACAGGCAAAACATTGTATATATTAGATGAGCCAACAACAGGACTTCATATAGCTGATGTTCATAAATTAATAAATATTTTGCAGAGACTTGTAGATACAGGGAATAGCATAATTGTTATAGAACATAACTTAGACTTAATAAAAACAGCAGATTATATCGTAGATTTAGGACCAGAAGGTGGAGATAAAGGTGGACAGGTAATAAGTGTAGGAACACCAGAACAGGTAGCTAGAAATGAACAAAGTTATACAGGACAATTTTTGCAAAAATATCTTTAAATAAAAAAGTAACTTTGAAATATGCGTAAAAATAATTCCATAATTATCAAACAATTAAAGAACTAAAAAGTTGCATAAGAAAAATCCGTCATAAATATGTATGGCGGATTTTTTAAAGATCTATACTACTTTCATATAAAGAATCAGCACATATATCTATATCGCCCCAAGAGATAGTTCCAAATGATATTTTAACAGTATTAAAAAAATTTACATCTTTCAATTTTTTAAAGACACCTTTCTCTAAATAAGGTTTCATATCTTTTATTTTTTTTACATTGTTATCAAAAGTTAAAAGTAATTTATAGTCTTCCAATGGTTCTACATTAATAATTTCTCTCATAATAATATCCTCCTATTGAAGTGGCTTTATATAAAATAATTGTTCATTATTTTTAGACAATTCCCAATTTGCTAATAATTCATCTTTATGTATCAAGCTCCAAGCTTGAACTAATTTAATTTTACTTTTTGGTAAATTTCCTTCTAATAAGTTAGAATTAAAATCAAACAGAGCCTTAAAATCTCCAAAATAAGCGTGAAAAATGTGGTGGATGATGTTCATCATAATACATTCTGATAATGATTCCATAAAACATACTAATTGTAGGCATAATACCTCCTTTCAGATTATAACACAGTTGAAAAGAAAAATAAATATAAGTTTCGTCATTTTGTAAAATTATAAAATGGAAAGTTAGAAAATTATAGATAAAATTATAAGAAAATTGTAATGTAAATCTTAAGTTGAAAGACTATAATTAGCTATATAATAATATATTTTTATTATAAAATCAAGAAAAAGTTTTCGACAAATTTTTTTTCTAAATAAAAAATCCGTCATAAATATGTATGGCGGATTTTTTACTTTAAATAACTATCTGCAGTTTTCGTTGTTATTATTTTGTTTTTGATTATTCTTATTATTATTGTTTTCATTATTCTTTTGATTTTGGTTATTTTGATTATTGTTCTTATTATTTTTTGCCATAATGCAAGCACCTCCATTTCTTACAAGAATATTTTTCACAAAAAACGAGAAAAATATTCATTACAAAAATAAAATAAAAAGAAAAAAATGAACAGAATATAAAAATATATGATATAATGGAGAAAATTAAAAATAATAAGGAGAAAAACATGGAACATATAGTAATTGGAATTGAAGGATTAGTTGGTGCAGGGAAGACATCAATATGTAGAGAACTTTTGAAAAAAATACCAAATTCTGTTTTATTAAATGGTGGAAATTTATATAGAGCAATCGTTTATGCTATGATGAAGAATGGTGTAGATATTAAAAACATACGAAATCAAGCAGAAAAAATAGATATAAAAACTGTTATGGATTTATTTAAAATTAGCTTAAAAATAGAAGACAAAGAAACTAAAATTTATATGGATGGACAAATTATAGATGAAGAAACAATGCAGTCACAAACTTCTTCTATGGCTGTTTCTATGATAGGTGGAAATGCAAATAATGAAGGTTTATTTAATTTTGCACGTAATTTAATAGAAAGCTTAAAAGTAAATTACAATATTATAATATCTGGAAGAAGTATTATGGAGATTTATCCTAAAACAGACTATCACTTCTTCTTAACAGCAGATTTAGAAGAACGCGTTAGAAGAAAAAGCATACAATATAATGGTGAAGTAGATTTACAAGAATTAAAAAAACATATAGAGGAACGAGATAATTTACAAAAAAAAGCAGGTTTTTATGAATTACACGAAAAAACAAAAGTAATAGATGTTACAAATTGTAAATCAGTTGAAGAATCAACAAATCTAATTTTAAAAAATCTTAAATTACCAAGTGCAATAGTATAAAAGGAGGAATTATGTTTAATACAAAATTGGATGAATTTGAAAAATATATAAGAAACAGAAGAGTAGCTGTAATCGGTTTAGGAGTTAGTAATGAACCCTTACTTAAATACCTATATGATAAGCTAGCTAGAGTAACAGTATTTGATGATAGAGAAATGAGTAATATTCCTACTAATATTATAAATCAAATAAATGAATATGGTTTTGAATATTCATTTGGACCCAATAGCTTATCTAAATTAATAGGTTTTGATATTATTTTTAGATCACCAAGTTGTATGCCAAATAAAAAAGAATTATTAGAAGAAGCAGAGCGTGGTGCAATTGTTACTTCAGAAATAGAAATGTTAATGGAAATGGCACCCTGTAAAATTATTGGAGTAACAGGAAGTGATGGAAAGACTACTACAACAAGTTTAATTTATGAAATTGTAAAATCTGCAGGATATAAAGCATATTTGGGAGGAAATATAGGCATCCCTCTATTTACTAAGTTACCAGAAATGGAAGAAGAAGACATTATTGTTTTAGAATTAAGTAGTTTTCAATTAATGAATATGAAAGTAAGTCCAGATATTTCAGTAATTACAAATGTTTCTCCAAACCATTTGAATATACATAGCTCATATGAAGAATATATAAATGCTAAAAAGAATATATTTTTAAATCAAAATGAAAATGGTATAGTAGTGTTAAACTATGACAATGAAATAACAAGAGCATGTAAAAATGAGGCAAATGGAAAAGTAGTCTTATTTAGCAGTAAACAAAAACTAGATAATGGAATTATAGTAGACCAAGATGTTATAAAAGAATGTGAAGATAGATTAAGAAGACATATCATTGCTACAAAAGATATTCCATTAAGAGGAATGCATAATTATGAAAATGTATGTGCAGCTATAGCAGCCACAAAATCTTTTATAGATATAGAAACAATAATAGATGCAATTAAAAAATTTAAAGGAGTAGAACATAGAATAGAATTTATTCGTGAATTAAATAATGTAAAATGGTATAATGATTCTATCGGAACAAGTCCAACAAGGACAATTGCAGGATTAAAATCATTATACCATTTTACATTATTTAATTCACGAATAAATTCTATTCTATG